>JAYUUT010000095.1:0-5828 GCA_043754455.1 Myxococcales bacterium | reverse complement strand
GCGCAAGGCGCGACGACGACCAATAGCCGTAGCTATTGCGAGGAGGAGCAACGCTGCGCTGGGCCCGGATCGTCGGCCGGACTTGACGCTATTTCGAAGACGGTGCACTAGTTATCTTTTCAAGGGGGTGACCGTTTCACAAAGAGACGCGACGCCGACCGGGGCTCCTTCAATCAGCTCTCCATTGCGATACGCGCCCCCAGCTACCTTGCCGCCATTTGGATCACGTTGCAGCCAACGACCCACCTTCTTTCCCCCTAGGTAGGATCCGATGATCCAGGCACTGCCGTTGGCGTGCCACGATTCAAAGGGGCCTGACAGAACGCCTTTTTCAAAGGCACAACTTTGCCGGCGCGCACCGCCTTGCGCATGCCGTTCGATCCAGCGCGCTTCTCCGTTCTTTCCTTCGCACCAAATCGAACGGGCGGCCTCGTTGACAGCAACCTGCTGCATGCCTTCGGGGCATAGGGTCCGGCGGCGGTTGCAAGACAGCCCCATGAGCAAAACGGCGCCTAGCACCAGGCCCCCAGGGGCAGTGGTCAGGCCGATACGAAAAGAGGCGCGAGGGCGGGGCTGGGGGTTCATCGCGCCTGTCATTATATCTTGGGGCCGGCAAAGAAGGAAAAATGGCCACAAACCTTAAAGAGCCACCTGCCCTTAGCCGTGGCGGGAGGCCAGGATCACAGCTTCGTTGTTGTGGTGGCGCATCTGTTTGATACGCAAAAACCGCCACCCCAGGGCGGCCAGTCTGGTCCGGGCGGCAGCTATCGCCCCGTAGCCCGCATCACCTTTGAATTTCAGCGTGGCGGCCAATTTTTGGCACAAATCTTCGCGCATCCAACGTTCGACAAGATCGATGGTTCTCGCAGGTTCACAAATCACGTCGCACAGCAGCCAGTCGACCGGCCGATCCGGGTTGTACGAAAAGGCGTTGCCCAGCACCATGGATTCGAAATGGGGGTGACGGGTCACGGCCTCCGACAGCGGGGATCTGTCAACCGCCGTCACATGCGCCCCCCGCGCAAGGGCCGTCCAGGCCCAACCACCCGGCGCCCCGCCCAGATCCACCACCCGGGTCCCGGGTGCGGGGCCGCCGCCCAACCATGCAAACGATTCCTGTAACTTCCGGTAAGCACGCGATGGGGCGGCACGGTCCTGCACAACCGGGGCATCTCCGCGCGGCCAGGGTGCCAGATCAACACCCCCGTGTGGCAGCGCGCTTGGACGGGCACACGACACCAGCAAAGATTCGCGTCCGACCAAGACCAACTGGACAACCATCATGTCCGTCGCCATCAGGGCTGGATGATCCACAAGCACCCGGCGGGACGTGCGGCGGCGGGTCTGGCGTAAACGTTCAAGAAACGCACGGCCCAACAAATCCGCCCGCCCATGCAAAGTTCGGTAGGCTTCAGGATCAGGGGAAAATGCGTGCACCAATACCGGCCCCGCCGAACCGTCAAGATCGTCGTCTATGGCCGTAAGCGCCAGGGTTGCAAGATCCGAGACGGAAGCACCCCGTACTTGCACAGCGGTTGGCACCTGTTGACGGCAAAACGCGGGGTCGCAGACTAAAGGATGGCTCCTGCTGGTTACCAGGCCAGGCCACCTAGGACCGTCCAGCTCAAGGGGGCTTAGTTCCAGAGCCAGCGCGTGTTCGAACCCCTGGGTAACCAGAAATCCGTGCAAAAGCCCCCCCGCCTTCGCGGGCATCACGAAGACGGAGGCCAAGCCGCCAAAATCGCCGCTGCGCCCGCTCGGAGAGGCTCTTCACCTTGGTCGGCGAAGCGACGAAGTTCGGCTTCAATTTCGCCGCCCGCTTCAGGCCCTGTTTCAACCGCCGCAAATCCCAAGAGCGTGGACAAAAGGCGTCCTGCTATCTCGGGGGCGCCGTCACTTTCTTTCCCGCGTGATCCAAGTTCAGCAAGTGCCGCTGCAACCCCGGGCCGCGCACGAATCCACAGGGGACGCGCCGCCCCTGGCTGGCCCAGCAACAGAGCCCCCAGGAAACACCGGGCACATTCCGCGTCACCCAGCGCGTGTAAGCGATCCAATTCTGCCCCCACGTCAACCAAGTTGGACCAGTCCGCATCGACAAAATAGTGGTGGACGAGACGGCGGAGTGTCGGGGTGAACGTCGGATCGGTGTCGGCCGACCGGAGGTAGGCATCCCCCGCTGCCACGTCATCGCCCAGACGAATCCGCAGGATTTCGGCCTGCTGGAACAGCGCCTCAGCGCGGGCCCGTGGTTCTGGGTAAAGACGCCCCAGCCGTGCCAGCGTCGCAGCCGCCTGCGCATATTGTTCATTCTGTTGGTAGACCGTACAAAGGGCGACAAGCGCCTCGACGTGTTCTGGATCCTCTGCCACGACCAGTTCCAGGTGGTGCCGGGCCGCGCCGCTTTCGTTCAATGCCAACCTGATGCGCCCAAGCTCAACCCGGGCGTCGCGGATCTTATCAATGGCCTCGGCGGGAAACATTTGCAGCAATTCTTCTAAGCGTCGTGCCGCTTCGGGCCGATCTTGCCGATAAAGCGCAATCTGCAACAGTGCCTCTCGAGCCTCAATATGGCGTGGATCCAGGCGGGCCACCTCGGCATAGGCGGACTCGGCTTCGGCTTCGTCGCCAAAAGTCTCGGCCAGCTCTGCCCCCCGGAAGGCAAGCAATTCTGGTGAAACCACGTCGTGTCGCCCTGGGGCCGTCGAAAGCCTTTGGTAGGCCGCACGTGCGCGTTCCCAGTCCTGATTGCGATATGAAAGTTCACCCAGCTGAAACAAGGCACCGGCGTGCGACGGATTCAGGACCAGGGCTTCTTCCAAATCGGCTTCGGCGTTTTCGATATCTTTGAGCCCCAACAAGGCCCGCGCGTGGCCAACCAGGTGATCAGCCCGTGTCGCAGCATCTGAATCCAGGGCCAACGCTGCCCGGTATTCGCTTTCCGACCGCGCCAAATCGCCGTCGCTTTCGGCCGCGTGTCCAAGGGCCGCGTGAATGCGGCCCCGATCTTTGTGATTCAGCATCTGTTCCCGATCCAGAAGCGATGCCCACGCGCGATTCCGGCCCCGCAGATCTGGAAGCCGTTCATACATCCGAAACAGGGCCCCCAGCAGGGCCGCATCATCGACCGCAAACGACGCCATTCGTTCCAAAGCCGCGATTCCGACGCCAAGATCCGACATAGGGCGGCCACAAAGGCCGATCAGGCGCTGGGTGATTTCAACTTTCAAGGCATCGCCGCGTCCGGCATCGTCAGACCCGTCCAAAGGGGCCACGACGGCCTCCCATGCGCTCCGCAGCGCAACCAAGGCATCACCTGCATCACCGATTTTTTCGGCCAACGTCGCACGCAGGAGCAAGCCCTCGACCGGCAGCACGTCGATTGATAAACGCCGCAGCAACGCTAGGGCCCCTAGATCGCCCCCGGGACTTGCCGCCCGCGCACGCGCCCGTTCAACCAAGGCCACCATGGCCTCGGGCGCACTCCGATCCAGGCTGATTCGCTGTACAAGAGCTTCGTCGGATTCCTCGATGGCGCCCCGATCCAGCAACAGTTCACTCAGTGCCGCAAGGGCTTCGGATGACGAAGGGTAACGAGCCAAGACCTTTCGTAAAACCGATTCAGCGCGGTCCCTCGCCCCTTCTGTTCGGGTCAGCAACGAAGCCAGTTCGATGCCCAAAAGTTCAACAGCCTCGGATTCCTGTTTATCCGCCAGAACAAACAGCCTGTCGATCGGCTCCAACAGCTCGGCTGTTCGTGATTCGCGGCGGTAGATCTCGGCCAGCCGACGCAAGGATTCAGCATCATCCGGGTCATCAGCTAACAGCCTTCGGTAAACCGATATGGCCTCAGCTGTCTGACCATTTCGTTCGAAAACACCGCCGAGAACGCGCGACAAGACCACCCGCTCCTCCCCTGGCGGCCCCGAATCAAGCCGGGCTTGCAGGATCCCAACCAGGTCGCGCGTTCGGCCAAACGCCTCCAGAACCTCGACCACAATTTCGACTTGTGCTCCCCGGGGTTCAGCCGCTAGCCCCGCATCTAGGTGCTGGTTCGCCTCGGCGGCCCGTCCCACAACCCGCGCCCATTGGCCGAGCCGTAAATGCGCCTCGGCCACCCCCCCTTGGGACCCGTCCGAAGCCCCAAGGTCACCGATGTCGATAAGCGCGGTGTAATGCCGCGCGCTTTCGGATTTGTCGCCGCCCCGCCACGAAATCCGCGCCAGTTCGCGCAACGCCTCACGATCATAAGGATCACGTTCCAGCAAAAGCCTGAGCGTATCGGCCGCCTCAGCCGTGCGGCCTAGGCTAGACAGCAGGGCCCCCAGCTTTCTGAACCAAGACAGCGACGCCCCAGGGCCCGCCAGGCGCCGCGAAAGGATGGCCGCCGCGCGCGCCAGATCTCCGCGGGCCTCCAAAACATCGACGAGCGATTCGCAGATCTGATCATCATCCACGTGCAGGGCGAACGCACGTTCAAGCGCCGTCTCGGCGTCACCGGGGGCATTAAGGCTGTCGCGAAACAGTTTTGCGGCCTCGGCCTGATGGGCCGCCCGCGCCCAGTCCGGCTCTAGAGTGCGCTGATCGTCCGCCCACGCCACCAAGGTCTGCGCGGCGGCGGCAACGTCCCCTCTGCGCAACGCGACCTCGGCGAACATTTTCCAGGCCGGAACCAACACCTCGGCCACGACTTCCCCTTCGATGGCCATCCGCAAAAAACCCAAGGTCACATCGTCATCATGAAGACGTTCGGCAAGGCAAGCCAAACGAAAGGCCAGTTCCGAACGTGCCAACGGATTCAATTCGTCCGATCCCATGAACACGGCCTCGACCCGTGCGATCGTTTCGTGCCAATGGTTAGGATCGTCGCTACGTTCCGCGGTCCCGACCAATTCCGCTGCCACCCGCGCGACCTCCGGCCCGCCCTCGGTGACCAGATCGGACAACGCCTCTGTCTCCAGCCGACCGTCGTTCAGCAACCGCCCCAGTTCCACCATTCGTCCAAGCACCGCGCGGCGTACGTCCCGGTTCGTGGCCTGCGTGAGGGCCCGTCGCAAATACGCCTCAAGTTCCTCGCCATCCCCGGTGGCTAATAAAACCCCGCCCAGATCGTCCAAGCTGCCAGGGTCAGCCGGGCTCTCGTGTAGGGCACGTTCTAAAAGCAACCTCGCCTCGACCAAGTCCCGAAATAGTTCGCGACGTGCCGTGGCCAGGCGCCGCAAGATCAGCACCCGATCCACGACGCGCCTTTCCCGGCCCAAGGCGCCATCAAAAGCCGCAATCGCTTCTGCCCCTTGCCCCATCCGCATGGCCAGATCACCCGCCGCGCGCAAGGGCGCAGCATCCAGAGGCGATAGTTCGGCCGCCCGCCGCAACCGCGCCAGCGCCTCATCATTCCGGGACGCCGCCTGATCCAGCTCCGCCAACGCGATTTGCACCCGGGCCGCGCCCAAAAGATCGTTTGTCCGGGCGTATCCTTCGGCCGCGTTTTCTAAAGATTTGGCGGCATCAGCGGGAATCCCCATGCGGATCCCCACGCGCCCCAGCCCTTCCCAAGCCAGGGACGCACCGGGATCAAGTCGAAGCGCCTGTTCAAATCGGGACCGCGCCCGCTCCACGTCATCCTGCTTCGCCAGCATCAACTGACCCGCTTCGGCCAGCAGCCCTGCCCGCGTCTTGCCGTCGGGTTCATCGGCCGATCGCTGCCGCAAAAGGCTCAGCAGATCATCCCATCGTTGGTTCGCCCGCAGCCGTTCGGCCAACAAACGTGCCGCCGGACCATGTCCCGGACGCACCCGCAGCGCGCGTTCCAATCGCAAAACCGCAGCGTC
>JAYUUT010000094.1:0-6475 GCA_043754455.1 Myxococcales bacterium | reverse complement strand
CGGGACAAACAGGAACGCATCTCCCGCGAGACCCGTGAAATCTATGCCCCGTTGGCCAACCGGTTGGGCCTTCAGTGGATGAAAATTGAACTTGAAGATTTGTGTTTCAAATACCTTGAACCCAACGATTATTCGTCCGTCAAGGCACAGCTTGAAAAAACCGAGGCTGTTCGCACGGGATTGATCGCCGAGACCTGCGCTTCGGTCAAAGAAATTTTGACCGAAGCGGGGATAGAATCCGAAGCCAGCGGGCGGGTCAAACATCTGTGGTCCATTCATCAGAAGATGAAACGGACGGCGCGAGATCTGGAACAAATCCACGACATCATCGCGTTTCGCGTGCAGGTCCAATCAGTGCGTGATTGTTACGGCGCCCTGGGGGTCGTACATTCGCATTTCACCCCGGTACCCGGACGGTTCAAGGACTACATCGCGCTGCCCAAGCCCAACCTTTACCAATCGCTGCACACCACAGTGATTGGACCGCGGGCCGAACGCATGGAGATCCAGTTTCGCACCGCGGACATGCACCGCACGGCGGAACACGGCGTGGCGGCGCACTGGTCATACAAAGATCGACGGGTCACGGCACCGACCGACAAGAAGGCGTTTGCCTGGCTGCACCAGCTTATGGAATGGCAGCGGGACTTGAAGGATCCGACCGAATTCATCGCGAACGTCAAGATCGACCTGTTTGAAGAGGAAGTGTTCGTCTTTACCCCCAAGGGAGACGTGAAAACGCTGCCCAAGGGGTCGACGCCCATCGATTTCGCCTACGCCATCCATTCGAAGGTCGGGGATCAGTGTTCGGGGGCGCGGGTCAACGGCATCATCGTTCCTTTGCGGTATGCGCTGCGAAACGGCGACACCGTGGACATCCTGACGTCGCCAAACCAGAAGCCCACGAAGGACTGGTTGAAGTTTGTTCTAACCAGCCGGGCCAAGACACGAATTCGCCATCACCAAAGGTTGGAACACCGGGATCGAAGCCGGAAATATGGGTCGGACCTGCTGGCCCGGGATTTGCGCAACCGTCACCATTCCCTCGCGCAGGCTGAACGGGACGGAACCCTGGAAGCCGCGGCCACCCGGCTGAAGGCGGGGTCGGTCGAAGAACTTTTGGTGCTGATTGGCTATGGCAAGATCACGCCTGAAAATGCCGGTCTGGCGATGTACCCCACCCCTGGTCTGCCGCGGGCTGAGGCCGCGACCGAGCCAGCAACCGACCTGCCAGCCACGCCGCGCCGGGTGCTGCGGCGGTCAGTGGGCGGCATTCGCGTCCAAGGCGACAGCGAGGTGGTGGTCAAGTTCGCCAAATGTTGTTCCCCGGTTCCCGGAGACTCGATCACGGGGTTTGTGAGCCGGGGGCGGGGCGTCATTGTGCACACCAGGGATTGCAGCAAGGCGCTGGATCTGGATCCGGCGCGCCGGGTCGAAGTCGCCTGGGAAGACGGGGTGCAGGTCCCACGTCCCGTGGCCGTCGAAGTTATCAGTACGGACCGGACGGGAATTTTGGCGGCTATGTCCAAATGTTTTACCGACCACGGCGTCAATATCGTTCAGGCGAAATGCCGCACCAGCGCGGACAAGCGGGGCTGGAATACTTTCCAGGTCCAAGTTGGGCACTTGGACCAACTTAAGGGGGTCATTCAGGCCATCCAAGGAATCGAAGGCGTTATATCGGTAACGCGCGCCTGACGATAGATTCGGAACTTGTTGACGCTGTAGTTTCACCTTGGTATACGCCCGGGTTCTATGGCTTCGAACACTCGGGTAACCTGGAAACGTCGGACGCGCCGCAAGGTCAACGCTGGTCGCAAACGCAAAAACTTGGAAAGTCGGCAGTCCACGCCGTCTGCCACTCTGTTGTTCGCCGGTTTAGGTGAACCTGGGTTGGCGGCGAAGAAGTAACGCGCGTCCCACCTGGGGTGATGCGCACCCCCTTTTTGACTAAGTGTGGGATGACCACGTCCAAACCTTGGGGGGGACAAGGAAAGGATGCGGCGGAATCGTTGATTTTGCCGCGACTCGGACCTAAGATTTTCTCGCTCCGCGCTGTGGCCTCTGCCACGGACGACGGTTAGCCGGGAAATTTTGGAATCTCGTGACCCTTCCTCCACCACCCCGGGAGTCGGATGAAAGCCTGCGCGACCTGCAAGAATACGTATCCAGACGACGCCAACTTTTGTCCACAAGAGGGCTGCGCGACAGATAACGGGCCGATGCGCCTTGTCTCTGTCGCTGCCCCTGACGCCATGACGGGTCGTTTTGTTCCTGGTGAACGGGTGGGAGGGACACGCACAGGAGAGGTGTTCCGCGCCAAAGATACCCAGACCCAGGCCGATGTTGCCTACAAGCTCATCGACCCGACCGTTGCCCCAAATCCTGCCGCCGCGCAACGGATCGAACGTGAATTGAAACAGTTGATGCGGGCCCAGAACCCTCGCATTGCCACTGTCATAGAATGTGGGAAGGCCCCGGGGAATCGATTCTTCGTGGCCATGGAATGGTGTGCTGGCGATTCGCTAGAAAAGACGCTGAAGATTGGCGGGCCCCTATCGTTGGACAAGGCCAAGGGGATCGTGGCCCAGGTCGGCCAGGCCCTTTTGGAGGCGCAAAAGGCGGGCGTGGTCCATCGGGACCTGGCGCCTAAAAACATCCTTGTTGCGCCGAACGGTGACGTGAAAGTGATCAATTTCGCCATCGCGAAACCGATCAACGAAAAGGCCTCGGGGGTTGCGGCCTACTTGTCGCCGGAACAGGTGCAGGGCAAGCCTGTCGATCAGCGGTCGAATACCTACAACCTAGCGGCGATTCTTTATCACCTGCTGACGGGTGAACCGCCCTTTCAGGGAACGCCAGATTCCGTCTTGGAATTGCACCTGTCGAGTCCCCCGTTGGCGCCAGGCCAGCGGCGGCCCGAAGCGAACCTCAGCCCTGATGTCGACAGGGTTATTCTGAAGGCCCTGGACAAGAATTCGAGTCGGCGGCACCTAACCCTGCGGTTGTTTCTGCAGGAGGTTGAGGCGTTGGCCGGGAATCCAACGCCAGTCGCGGGGGCTAAAGAGGGGGCGGTTGGATACGCCAAGACTATGTTGTTTGCAGGGGGCCAGGCCGAAGTGGCCAGCATGGTGGCAAAGGCCATTGCGGCACGCGGTGGCCCCGGGGCAGCGACGCCAGCGCCGGTTGCCGTGCCACCTGTCGTGACTGCAAGGCCAGCGGCGCCAACGCCCGCTCCATTGCCAACAGCAGCCCCTTTGGTCGCAGCGTCGGCACCGGCGCGCGGGGCGGCGGTTGCCGCTACGATGGTCGGGATCGCGGCCCCTATTCGTCAGGCCGCCCCCGCGAAGGCTGCAATTACGGCCCCACCCGAGCCACAAAGAAAGCCGTCGCTACAGCCGGTCGCCGTTCGGTCGGCGGCGGACGAGTTTTCCGAGCCGTCGGCGCGGTTGACGCCACCGCCGGTCACGCCGTTTCCTCCGCCTGGGGGCATGCCGGGTGCGTATCCGCCTGGAGGCCAGGTGGCGAAATCACCGCCGCCTGACGATGGCAAGGGCGGTAAAAGTGCCGCGTTCCGGGAAACCCTGTGGTTCAAAAAGGGCGACGTCGAACACATGATCGCCGAGGCCAAGGCGAAAATGGGCGTGGACAAGCCTGCCGAACCAGAGGCCCTAGCCGCCGTCGACGACATGAAACCTCTGGAAGATCGTTACGTCGATGACGGGTCGGTTTCAATCGACGACAGAAAGAAGTTCTCGCTGCGCACCGGAGGGACGTCGGCCGCGATGCCGACATCAGGGGCGCGGGGGCGTGCCGTGCCGGGCGAATCGATGACCGAGGCCGATATGGTCAACGAAGTGTCCAGCGGCAAGAAGAATCTGATCTATGTGGCTGCGGGGGTGGGGGCGATTGTCCTGGTGATCTTTGTTCTGTCGATGATGCGTGGCAAAGATGTGAAGGAAGTGCCACCCGCCCCGTCTCCTACAGCTGCGGCGGTTCCGGCGCCTCCCCCTGTGGTGGCGAAACCACCAGTGGTGGCACCAGCGGTACCAGTGGCACCAGCGGCGGGGGGGCCCGCGGCCGAAACGGCGGCCTCTGCGGTCAAGAAGCCTGGTTCGGACAAGAAAAAATCAGCCAGTCCGCACGGCAGTCGATCGGTGGACAAGAAGAAGAAGCGCTGAAGAGGCGTTTGCTCGGCCCTCGTGGGATTGTTGGCTACCACTGGGACTGGCACGTTGCAAGGGGCGGGCTTGGCTCTTGAGGCCGCCATTGGCTTCACCTGGATGTGATAGCTGACCTGTCCCAAGTGGTAGTTTCTGTCACGGACGCGAGGGCGCTGAGGAGGGGTAAAAGATGGTCGCCGGTTCGGATCATCAGGGCCAGGGCCTCGGGGATTAGGTCGGGGTGATAGCCCGTCGTCACGAGGATCCTCGCCATTGATAGGTGGTGAAAATTCGGTATTCCGTGGCGAACTGTTCCGACCAGGGACAGGGTGTTTCCTGCTGAAACCAGGGCTAATGCGTCTTGCGCGGACGGCAGGTCGCAGAAGAAGAATTTTGTGTCGCCAAGTCCGTGGGCCGACGGCAGGTCGGGGGTAGCGGTTAGATCCGCGATGGCCTGAGCCCCGATTGCAAGAAGGGCCTGTGGTCCGGTGTCGGCGTCGCACAATCCTAAGGCGGATTCTGCAAGTCGCAGTGACTGGGCCCCCCGATCGCGACTGACCCAGGCCCCGAGTTGGGCAAGAGGGCTGTCGCCTACCCACACGGCAAGATCCCCGGGGCACAGGCCAGCCCTTGAGACAGCATCAAGAATCAACGCCACCCGGCCGGCCAGAACGGCTGCCTTGTCGCTAAGAGGACAGGGGGTCTCGGGACTGTCGAGGGCGGTAATAAAGCGATCCGGGACATCGGGGGCTGAGTGGTCGGGCTGCCATTTTGCAAAAGGCGAGGTACTGCGTTCGCAAACGGCGGCGTGTCCGCGGCGACAACGGGGGCATTCCCCGCAGGGCAGCAAGGACGGGACGAAATACCGCGTTCCGGCGCGGTCTGGGGATTCAGCGATGGCGTCGGACGCGCTGCTTGAATCAGCGCCCAACGGGCGGGACAGGATGCGGGGGCGTAGGTGCACGGGCTGGGTCGTCCAAAATGGGAATGCTGAGGATCAAGGGTGTCTTCCCACGCAGATACTCGATGGTCAAGGCGCGGTCGGTGCGTAGGGCCTGAAGGATCGTGTGGGCATTTTCCGGGCGTTGAAGGCCGCGGCGGTTGATGCGGATGACGATATCGCCGGGATGCAGATCCAAAACGGACATGCACGGGTTGTCGGGGAACAAACGATCAAGGCGCCAGCCCAGGTACCGCCCCGCCTCGCGATGGACCGACAATCGAACGTTCTGCAGGAACCGCCCAACGCCCGCGTCCGCGATGCGCAGGAGGGTTGATCGCCGGAGAGCCAAAGGCGGGACCAGATCCGTACATCCTGCAGGCAGCGCAACAGGGGCGCTGGGGGTTGGAGCAGCGGTCTTTCGTCGCGGGGCCGCGGTTCCGTTTTTTGGATTGTGAAGGGACGCCAAGAGGAAAAACGACAGAAAAATTGCGGCGAATCTGGAAGACATCATTGCGAGAACTTCTTTAGTCTGAGATTTGCGTTTCGATGGTACGGCCTATCGCCGCCATCACCTGCTCCGGGGTTCCGGTCCCGTCCAGGGTGACGGTTTTGGGGGCTGCCGTGGCCAGTTCACGGTAGTTACGCGCGATTCGTTCCTGAATGGCATCGTGGTCGTAGCGTTCGACGGGGCGTCCGGCCAGGCGACGTCGCTCAGCGGCGACGGAAACCGGGACATCCAGAAGAATGGTCAGGTCGGGCGTTCGCAGGTTTCTTGCCAGGGAGGCCACCCAGTCGCGATTGGATTCTTCAGCTTGATAGGCCAATGACGACAGCAGGTAGCGATCGGAAACCACGTCTGTGCCGGTTGCCAGGGCGGGTTCGACTTCACGCTGAAGGTGGTCGAGACGATCGGCCGCAAACAACAGGGCCATCGTGCTTCCGTTGACGGTTTCGTCGGGACGGGGTCGGTGGCCGCCTAGAAGAAGTTCACGCAGCAACCTTCCGACGGGACCAGTGCTGGGCTCTCGGGTGGCCAGCGCCTTCCTGCCGATCGAGATGAGATGGTCGCAGAGCCTCGCGGTTTGCGTGGTGGTTCCGGCACCATCGATGCCTTCGAGGACGATGAACAGGGGGCGGGAGGGCAGCACGATGGGGGTTTTACACCGAATGTCCGGTGGATTGAAACGACCATAACTGTTGCGGTGCGTGCCCTTGCCGCCTTACAATGCCGCGTTCGCGAAAATCGCGGACGTCGATGGTTCTCAAAACCCAGGAGACGATTTCATGAGAAAACTGACGGCAGGTATTGGTATGGCCCTGTTTGTTGGAACTGTGGGAACATCGGGTGTCGCCCGCGCTGACTATGGAA
>JAYUUT010000093.1:0-13105 GCA_043754455.1 Myxococcales bacterium | reverse complement strand
TGCCAACCTCGTGGAAGAAGCCCTGGCGCGGGCTGAACGACTGCTGGGCAAGGGAGGCGTGTTCGTAGCGAAGATTTTTCAAGGGCCGGACGTGGCGGTGATTCGCAAGCGTATGGAGGTTCGGTTCGCCGAGGTCAAAGTGATCAAACCCGACGGATCTCGCCAGGAGAGTTCCGAGCAGTTTCTGATGGCGAAGGGGTTCGAGCCGGTGGGCTAACGGTGTACGATTCGCAGGACATGACCCCGGAGCCCCGTATTCGTGTGCTGCCTTCAGAGCTGGCAGATCAGATTGCCGCCGGCGAGGTGGTCGAGCGGCCCGCGTCGGTGGTGAAGGAATTGATGGAAAACGCGCTGGACGCGGGGGCCCGGCGGCTGGACGTGACGGTAGAGGGCGGCGGTCGGATCATGATTCGTGTGGTTGACGATGGCGGCGGCATGACGGCTGAAGAAGCCGGGCTGTCGGTGTTGCGGCATGCGACGTCGAAGATTTCCCGCCCCGAAGATCTGTGGGGTCTACAGACCTTCGGGTTTCGCGGCGAGGCGTTGCCGTCCATCGCGGCGGTGTCGCGTATGTCCATCATGACGAAGGTCCACGGGGCCCTGGTCGGTCACAGGTTGGACATGGAGGCGGGACGGCAGGTGGGCATGCGCGAGGTGGGGATTCCGGAGGGGACGCAGATCGAGGTGCGGGATCTGTTTTTCAACACGCCCGCGCGGCTGAAGTTCCTGAAGGTGGAAGCCACCGAATCGGCCAATGTATCCGAGGCGGTCCTGCGCCTTGCGCTGGCGAATCCTGATGTTCATATGAAGCTGCGGCTTCAAGATCGGGTGGCCCTGGATTTGCCCCCAGCCCGGGATTTGGGGGCCCGGGTGAGGGCGGCCTTGGCGCGCAGGGGGGCCTCGACGCTGCATGAAGCACGGGGTGAGGAAAACGGGGTGCGCGTGCATGCGTTCATCGGGGCGCCCGAAGAAGCCGCCAGCAACCCGCGCAACACGTTTCTGTTTGTGGGCAAAAGGTTCGTCCGGGATCGGGCGTTGTTGCAGTCCCTGTGCATGGCGTATGGCGAGTTGCTGGAAAAAGGGCGGTATCCCCTGGCGGCGCTGTTTTTACAGATCGAAGGCGATGAATTGGACGTGAACGTCCATCCACAAAAAATGGAGGTCCGGTTCGCGCGGGCGCAAGAGGTCTACGGGGCTGTCCGGCATGTGGTGGGGGCGGCGATAGCGCGGGCGCCGTGGTTGGTGGCGGCGCAATTAAAAACCTATTCGTTGCCGCCGGAAGCGCCTGCGGGGGATGCCAGCCTGGATGCGGATCGGGGGCGTCCTGAATCGAAACCTCCGCAACAGCCGAAGCTGTGGGAGCCGTCTGCAAGGGGTGCGATAGGCATTGACCGCGGGGCCTGGGCGACGGGGGTGCGGGACGGTGGTGGGACGGCAAGCAACGCCATCCCCGCGGCCGAGACTGGATACGAGGCGCCGCCACAGAAACGGGGGTTTTTTGCAGATCTGGTGTACGTGGGCCAGGTTCATCGCACGTATTTATTGTGCGAAGGCGCAGGCGAAATGGTGCTGATCGATCAGCACGCGGCGCACGAACGGGTGGCGTTTCAGAAACTGCGGACGGCGCACGCCCGGCGGCAGGTGGCGCGGCAGCAGTTGCTGTTTCCCCTGCGTGTCGAGGTGGGCGAAGCGGCCACCGCACTGATGCGGGATGTGGGCCGGGCGGAGGTCCTGCGCGGGTTTGGATATGATGTTGAGGTCTTCGGGCCGGGAGAGCTTCTGTTGCGTGCGGTGCCCGAGGCCTGCAAGGATGCGGATCCGAAACCGGTATTGGTTGATCTGCTGGCGGACCTATCCGAAGGGGGGACGGGCGCCGTTGCCGAGGAACGGGTTGATCACATGCTGGCGACGATGGCGTGCCACAGCGTGGTGCGGGCGGGGGACGTTCTGGGCCGGGAACAGGTGCAGGCGCTGTTGTACGAACTAGACGGGGTGGACCTGAAATCGCATTGTCCCCACGGGCGGCCCGTGCTGTTGCGCCTGCCTTTAGGCGAGATTGAGCGGCGTTTTGGTCGAACCTAAAAGACCCAAAGTTGTCGCGATCTTAGGACCAACAGCATCAGGCAAAAGCCTGCTGGGCATGATGTTGGGGCGGAAGCTGAACGCGCGGGTCGAGATTCTGTGTTGCGATTCCGTGCAGGTGTATCGCGGGATGGACATCGGCAGTGGCAAGCCAACAAAAGCCGATCAGGACGAGTTTCGTCATCACCTACTGGATGTGGTGAGCCCGTCGGAACATTTTCATGCGGCGGCCTGGGCCCTGAAGGCCGAGACGGCGATTGACGAGGTTGTTGGTCGAGGACACCTGCCAATTATCGTCGGGGGATCGGGTCTGTATTTCCGTGCCTTGACCCGGGGATTTTTTGAAGCGCCTCCGCCCGACTGGGAGCTGCGGGCGCAACACAAGATGTATGCCGACGAACACGGCGTCCGGACGTTGCACGAACGATTGGTGAATGTGGATCCTGTGGCCGCCGCCACCATCCAGAAAACCGATCTTGTGCGCATCAGCCGCGCGCTAGAAATATTTGAACAAACCAAACAGCCCATTTCCGAACTGCGAAAACGCGTGTCGCCTGTGAAACCGGTCGATTATTTCAGCATCGTCCTGGACCCGCCGCTGCCAGAATTGCGGCCTCGCATTGATGTTCGGGTCAATCAGATGATGGAGGCCGACCTGGCGGGCGAGGTGAAACGTCTGTGCAGCGACGGTCAAGACAAGACGCGCGCGTTTCGCGGGGCCATTGGGTATTACCTGATGATGAGGGTGCAAGAAGGCTCCCTGGGCCTGGATGCGGCCATCGAAACGATGAAAAAACAGACCGTCCAATATGCAAAGCGGCAAAAGACCTGGTTTCAAAAGGATACGCCGCGCCTGCGCCTGGCCACGACACCCGATCTGGGCGCCCTGGTAACCGCTATCGACCAGTGGAGTGCTGGGGGCTGATCCGTTAGGCTGTGCAGGCCCATGGCGCCCCCACAAGAGAACAGGCTTCCCAAAATTGCCGAAGCGCCAGTGCTGGAATTCGAGCGCCCCGTCGTAGAACTGGAACGCAAGATCGACGAGTTGCGGCGGTTTGCCCATGGGGCGAACGATTTGCAGCGGGAAATCGGCATGCTGCGGACCCGGGCGCGCGAGCTGCAACAGGAAATTTTTGACGATCTAACGCCCTGGCAAACCGTGCAATTGTGCCGCCACCCGGCGCGGCCTTATACGCTGGATTATGTGTCGCGGTTGGTAACCGATTTTACGGAATTACACGGCGATCGGCGTTTTCAGGACGACCCTGCCATTGTTGGCGGGTTCGGCTTTTTCGATGGGCAGCCTGTGTTGGTGGTGGGGCATCAGAAGGGGCGGACGACCAAGGAAAACGTCAGCCGGAATTTCGGCATGCCGAAACCCGAAGGGTACCGGAAGGCGTTGCGGTTAATGGAGCTGGCGGCCCGGTTTGGTCGCCCCATCCTGTGTTTCATTGACACCCCCGGGGCGTATCCGGGCGTGGATGCCGAAGAACGGGGGCAGGCCGAGGCCATCGCGAAGAATCTGGAGATCATGTCAGGGCTGCCAGTGCCCATCCTATGTGTGGTCATTGGTGAGGGTGGCTCTGGTGGCGCGCTGGCGTTGGGCGTGGGGGATCGAATTCTGATGATGGAATACGCGACTTATTCGGTGATCTCGCCCGAGGGGTGCGCGTCGATTTTATGGCGCGACGACGATAAAAAGGCTGAGGCCGCGGCGGCGTTGAAAATGACGGCGCGCGATTTAAGCCGGCTGGGGGTGGTGGACGAAATCGTTGCCGAAGCCCCTGGGGGCGCCCACCGGGATATGGATCTGACGGCGAAAAATTTGGGGGACGCGTTGCTGCGGAACCTGGCGGAACTGGCCGGTTTGACACCGGCGCGCCTGAAAGATCTGCGCTACGAAAAATTCCGTCGGATTGGCGCCTTCGTCGAAACCACCACCTGATCTGCGAAGGGCTTCGGGCGTGGTAACGTCCGCCCGTGAGCGAGACGAAACGATCAACCAGCGCAGGCGCCGAGGAAATTCTCGGGCGGTATTTCCCGGTTCTTGACCATGGGTTCGTAGCCCTGGTGGATTATATGGGGACCGACGACGACATCGAACGGGCGGCGCGGGTCAGTTACGGGTTCGGGACGCGAAAACGCAGCCAGACGCGGGGGCTGCTGCGGTATTTGCGTCGGCACAAACACACGACGCCCAGTGAAATGGTCGAGCTGAAGTTCCACTGCTGCATGCCGATTTTCATCGCGCGCCAGTGGATTCGCCACCGAACCGCCAGCGTGAACGAATACAGCGGCCGGTATTCTCTGGTCCCGATGTTGTTCTACACACCTGAACAAGGGCAGTTGCAGACGCAGAGCCGACAGAACAACCAGGGCGGCAGTGGCGCCGCCGTGGCGTCGTCGCTGTACGACGAGGCGACCCAGCGCTGGGAGGCACAGCGCCAGATGGCGGCGGGTACCTATGAATGGCTGACGGGCGAGGACGTGGCCCGCGAACTGGCGCGGATTGATCTGCCGCTATCGACCTATACCCAGTGGTACTGGAAGATCGACCTGCACAACCTGCTGCATTTTCTGACGCTGCGGGTGGACCGGCATGCCCAATGGGAAATTCAGGAGTTTGGCCGCGTGATGGCCGGGATGTTGAAACGGGTGGCGCCGATTTCGTACGAGGCCTGGATCGACTACGACGTGTGCGGGGCCCCCTTTTCGCGCATGGAGCTGACGGCGTTGCGATCCCTGGTGTCTCCCGACGATTCAGGTGGCCTGCGGTCTGGCGCGACGGGGGTGTCCAAGGATCAATTGGCGGCGGCGGGGCTGTCTGTCCGTGAGGCGGAGGAACTTCTGGCCAAACTGAAGCCATCGGTAACGCCTGAATTCGAGCTGGACCTGGCGCAGGCGAAAGATCCGGAGCATTTTGCGGAACGATTTGCGGCCGCGGTGCCCAAGGTCGATCGGCCACCGCCCGAAGGCTGAGCGGGCAACGGGCGGGGCACCGATCAGCGTTCGCAGCGGGGGTCGTCGACCGCATTGCAGGTCTGGCATTTGATGGACACGATCGTGCCGTCCAAGCCCCCGCGGTTGTCGTTGCGATCAACCTGCAACCGACGTCTGTTCGCGCTGCGCATTTGGCGATGGGCGCCGTGAAGTCCATCGGGGGGATCGGCTTTCCGTCACACACGTGGCCCTCACGTTGCGCAGCGAAAAAGGGGATTTTCGCCAGGAATCGTTGGGATAAAAAAATCTGTGTCCGTTGGGGCGGAGCAATCGTCTTTATTGGTCAGACTGCAGCCGTCGGCGCCCAGTCTTGCATGCAGGAAAAAACGGTCTCGAGTTCACCCGTAAAATTGAGCTTCGTGCCGTTCTCTTGCATCGCGAGGAAATAGGACTGGGAAGGGTCAAGGCCACAGCCCGCCTTGACTTGAAACCGGCCTTTGTCCCCTAGGGGAAAACAAATGTTGCTGATGGCAGTCTTTCCCGCGCCGACGTTGCTGGAAATGATGGCAATACGGATATCGGGGAGGCCTCCCTCAAGGGCCCGCAGCAGATCGACCTTTCGGGTCGGATTCGCGTGGAATTCTTGTCGGGTCTCAATTCCGACCATCGGCGGGCGAGGCGCGGTGGCGCTTTCGTCTAACGTGGTGGTCGTGTGGCAGGCGCCCATCGGCGCTGCGAATGCCACCCAGCGGAGAACCCGCAAGGTGGCACAGGTGGTGCTGCGCTGGCGGGGGATCAGCGCTTGCAGCGCGGATCTTCGCCTGATGCGCAGGTTTGGCACTTGATCGAGAGGATGGTTCCGGTGGCGGCCATTCCGTTGCCCGATCGCTCAACGTCTATTTTTGCTTTGGAAACTGGGCACATTTCGTCGTCTGTGAGTTTCCAACAGGGTTTTCTGGTGCCCGCAGTGGCGCATGGGGGCATGGGTTGCTTCAAATATCCGTTGCCTTGCGGCACCTCGTCGGAGACCTGGCAATCAGGCTGGACGCCTGGTTTTGTCTTGTCGGTGTCGATCAAGGGCGATTCGATGCAGGTGGTTTGAATCTTCTTCGCAATGAGCTCGCCGATTTTTCTGATCGGCTCGCTAAGTTCATTCTGGCAGATGCTGAAAAGCAGCCGAAAGTCTGCGGGGAAGGCATTGATGAACGCCTCAATTCGAAGCCCAGGGGCTGCCTGGCCTCCGGTCGTCGTGCTGCAAACCGGCCCAAGGTCGTAACCCTTGTCACCTTCAGTCTTCTTGACCTTATAGGTAGGGGCGCGCATTGGGTTGGCTTTAATTTCGTCGTCCGTGTAGGGGGTTTTGCCAATGATGCCCGCCACGAAGATTCGATCCTGCCTGCCGCCCTTTAAGCCCTTGACATGATTGACGATGTCCTCGACCTGGATCAGGCGGAGCTGCTTGTCGGTCCGAGGGGCGCATTGGCCGATAGGAGTCATGCGGTCCATCTGAGTAATCGGTTTTCCGTCACACACATGGCCTTCGGTCGCGCAGCGAAAGTTGCGAGTCTCGCCAGGAATGTCTTTTGCGAAAAAATCCGTATTCGCCACCGCGGAGCAATCGTCCTCATCCGTCAGGATTATGATTCCCAGGTAAGCATCCGGCCGCAGGAAATTGGCGTTTTCTGGATTCACCGATGACAAAGCCGCCCGAATCGATTGAAGCTGGTGTTCATAGCCGCAGCCGTTGGTCCCTAGCTGGGCCATGCAGGAAAAAACCGTCTCAAGCTCACCCGTAAAATTGGGCGGCGGTCCGTTTTTCGGGACCGCTAGGAAGCGCGCCTGGTTGGGATCAAGGCCACAGCCCTCTTTGACCTTAAACCTGCCCTTGTCTCCAAGGGGAAAGCACTCATCACTGACGACGGTGTTCCCCGCGCCGACGTCACTGGAAATGATGGCTATTCGGATGTCAGGGAGGCCGCCTTTGATGGCTCGCAATTCTTTGATGAAGAGCGGAAAGTTGCGGGCTAGATTGTCCTGCTCTTCCTTCATCGAGTCCGAGTTATCAATCATGAACAACAGATCGAGTTTTCGGATTGGGTTCACGTCGACCGACTGATCGATCTGAATTTCGGGCACAGGTTCGGGGGCCTTCAGGGGGTGGTCGTTGCAGGCCCATAGAGACAGGGGCAGGCAGGCCCCGGCGGCAACCCAGCGGAGGGCGCGCCATGCGGAGCGGGTGGTGCGGCGGGCGGGGGTGGCGGTCATGGCTTTTTCTCCTTGGACGTGAACTTCAGAGCCCTGGGGCGAAATCATTGTTGCTGCGTTCAACTGCAAAGTGCGAACCATACGGGGCGAAGGCTAAGAGGCTGAAATAACAGCGATGCGCTGGGGGACCTGGCCAACTAGGTTGTCAGGGGCCGTGGCTTGGTTGGCGAATGGCGCCTGGGCGGACGTTATCACGGCGCGGTCACGGCGGAACCGGAATCCGGTGGCTGCCCGGCGTCATGGGGAGGATTGGCCGGTGCCAGCGGGACCAAAGTTATGGGCGGCACCCCAGCCAGCGGCGCTGTGGTTCTTGATTTTCGCGCCATGATCCAATCTGCCATCCGGGCGACGTCGCCGAAACGGGTCAGCTTGCCTTCTGTGCCCAGCAAGGCCATGCCGATGGTCCTGCCGTTGATGCGCGCCACCAAGGTCAGGCAGTACCGGGCGCCGTCGTTGTAGCCGGTCTTCCCGCCCAAGACTTGGACGCTGGCGCGGGCGGCGGGGCGATGGGTGTTGACGTATTTCAACGACGGCCGGGCAACCGGATGGGCGTCGTATTCGGCCCGCTGGACCACGGGACCTAGAAGCGGATGTTTAATGACCACACGCAGCATCGAAAGGGTTTCACGCGGGGTGGACACGTTTTCGATGGAAAGGCCCGTGGGTTCGCGAAACCGGGTTTGTTTGAACCCCAGTTCGGTGGCCTTGCGAGTCATGGCCGTTGCCAGTTGGGACGACTGCAGGCCGACGGCACGCCCCAGGGCGGACACGGCCCGGTTGTCGGATCCCAAGAGCGCCGCGTGCAGCAAATCGCGGTTCGACAGGGTCATGCCTTCGTGCAGCCGTGACGTGGCACCGCCACGGGCGACTTCGGCGTCGATTTTTTTGATCGTGGTCAGCCCCTCCAGTTCTAGGTTGTGATCGGCGATGACCAACATGGCCAGGAGTTTTGATATCGACGCGATGGGGCGCGCCTGATCGGGTTTGCGCGAAAAAAGTTCTTCGCCGGAATCAAGATCCGTGACCAGCGCACCCAGCGATTGCAGGTTGGGCAGGCTCCCGCGCAGGGCCGGGACCTTTAGCTCAAGGAATACCCGACGTTTTGCGGTTTTTTTGCCGCGGGTCCGGACAGGCGGCTTGTGAGCGGGCTTTTTTTTAGCGACGCCGGCGATGGCGGCGGATGGGACCGCGAAGGTGGCCGCAGGGACGGATCCGAACGCAAGAGGGCCTAGGAGGCAAAGAGCGCGGCGCAGGCCCAAAAATGTCAACGCGGGGAAAATACCCGTGACAAGGCCCGGGGGCAAGGAAGGCGGCGACGCCTAGCGCACTGAACGAACGATCAGAGCACGCGGCGGTCGATCGCTAGTGCCAGAAACAGCGTGGTCAGGTGGATGAGGGAAAACACGAAAAGGGTGCGGGCCCAGAGGCGAAGGGCGTCTGGGGAGCGGCGGCGAAAAAATCCAGCGACCGCGAAGCCCAGATAGGGAACACCTAGCGATATGGCGGTTGCCAGGAAGATCCAGCCCGCAACCCCCAAAGGAACCAAGGCCACCGTTGCGATAAGCGTGAACAGGGCGAATACGGCGGCATGGAGCTGGCTTTCGACGACGCCGCGTTCGTTGGGCAACACCCGGATGCCGGCCTTCCTGTAGTCCTGGCTTCGGTAAACGGCGATGGCCAGAAAATGGGGGATTTGCCAACAAAACATGACCAGAAACAGGACGACACCTGCCAGATCAATCCGCCCGCGCGCGAACGCCCAGCCCATCAACGGCGGCATCGCGCCCGGGACGGCGCCCACATACAGCGCGAACCAGGATCGCCGTTTCATAGGCGTGTAGATGCAGACGTACAGATAAAACGCCAACAGGCCGAGGCCTGCCAAAAGTGGCCCACCGGACAGCAACATCAACGGCGTGGCCAGACAGCCCAAGAACACGCCGAAGGCCAACGCGGCCAGGGGCGCCATCCGTTTTTGCGGCAGGGGCCGCAAGCTGGTGCGGGTCATGAACCCGTCGGAATCGCGTTCCAGGTACATGTTCAGCACGTTGGCGGCGCTGACCACAAGCACGGTGCCTAAAAGGGCCGTCAGGGCGCGGGAGATTTCCACCGGCACGCGGGACAGCCAGATGCCCCCGACGAAGGTGACAACCACCATGAAGGTGATCCGGGGTTTCGTCAGGGCGATAAGATCACGAACAAAGGCGCCCACCCCGGCACTGTGTGCGGAGCGAAGCGCCTCATGGGGAGTCACGGCGGGTGTTGCCAAAACGCCCGGAATCTAGCAGGCCGAGGCGGGGATTACTTGACCTTGAATTCGGCCTTCAGGTCGGTTGGCTTGCCGTCGGCAACGGTGATTTCCTGCGGCTGCGAGCCGTATTTCTCGTGCCAGATTTCGACGGTGTATTTGCCGGGGGGAACGTTCTTCAGTTCGAAGCTGCCGTCGTCGCCCGTTACCGCAAAATAGGGGTTATCGGTCACGACGATGTAACCGGTCATCCAGGGGTGGACGTCGCATTTGAACTTCACCACGTCCCCGACGGTGGCGAATTTCTTCTTCATGGCCGGGCCGCCCTGGACCTGGGCCATATTGAAAAGGGTGGCGGGGCCTTTGTACGTGTGGACATTGTGCATCGTCTGGTCGCTGTTCTTGATCAGCACCTGCTGCCCTGCCTGGGCCACGACCACGCGGGGCCGGTACATACAGCCGTTCTGATCCATGCCGACGTCGCCCGTGACGGGAACCGGACCGGGCAGACCTTTGGCGATGCGGACGACCACGTTTTTCAACGCGCCCCCGGCACCTACAACCACGTCTTCGTCCTTGACCACGCCCTGTTTGGCGCAGAAGGGGTCGGTGGCCATCTTGACCTCCTTGCGTTCAGGGGCCTTGCCGATCAGTTTGGCCGTACCCTTGATCGAACCTGCCGCAAAGGCAGATGTGGTGCCCAGGGCCGCGATGCCGAACGCGAGAAGTGACAGTTTACGCATGGAGTCTCCTGAAATCGTTTCCTGATGGTTACCCGGCGCGTCCTAGCAGGGTGCCCCCCCGCTGGTCAATCAGGGGGTGGTAACAACGTACGGGGACAATTTTATGACGGGTGGGAGGGGCGGGATATTCGGTCGGGTCTGAATCACGGTGCGCAGCCGAGGCGTTGGTCGTCCAGGGCCAGTTCATCGATCCAGACCTCGAAATCCCCGGCGTTCTGGTAGGTGGCAAACCCTATGGCGAGCTGACTGAAGACGGGGAATTTGAACCGGGGTCCCCACGTCCCTAGGTAGGACAGCCGGGGCCGGAATTCTTCGTTCCACCAAATTTTCGATTCGTCTTTGTCTCCCCGTGTCAGCATGAATTCCAGGCAATGCCAGGTCTTGTCGATGACGATGGGGAAGGGAAACGAATCCTCGGTGGAACGTTCACCCCCGCCGGGATCGATGTTGAACATCAGATTGTTGCGCCCGCTGAAGGCATTTTGCGCGATGCCACCAAGGGTGCGGATGGTGGGTCCGCCGCTGCCGCGAACCTCGGCCAGGGTCCAATGGACCAAGGCGCCCGCCTGGGGACGTTTGTCGATCCAGAGGAACATACGGCCGAAAATTGTAGTTTTTCCCGGGGGAAAGATGCCGCCGCGGGAAATGAGGTTGCCCGCGGCTAGGCCACCGGTACGTACGTGCACGGCCTTTTTCCCGCGGGCGACGTGGGTGGCATCGAGGGTGATGTTGGCGTTTTTGGACCACCCGGGGGGCGAGGCGCCGTCGCTTCCGTCCTCGAAACTGTCGCAGAAATGAAAACGACATGCGGGTGCGGCGCCCCCGGTGGGGGGAGGGGGCGGGGCAAGTTTTGAACTTCGGGTTCCCGCGTCGGTAGCGACGAAGGGCATTCGGGGTGCCATTGCGGCTGCGTCGACCGAGGTGGTCTTGCCGGGCGGCGTTTCGGTTGCGCCTCCGGAAACGGCCATGGAAGCGCCAGCATCAGGCATCAAGGGGGCTTCGCCGGTTTCGGCCGGATTCATGGGACCGGCCTTGGGGGATCTTGGGGCGGCGATGGGAATGTCGGTCGTGGCGGCCGGATCGGGGGTTTCATGGCGGGGATCAGGCATCGGCCCCCCGTTTGACGCAGTAGAGCAGTTTATGCTGCCCACGACCAACAACAACCGAGCCGTGTGACTTGTGGGGGTCATGGGCATGCTGTCGTAGACGGGATATGGCAAAGGCTCAATTAATCGCCAAGAAAAAATTTGGCTATTGGGTAGGGTGGACGGCCTGATGCCACTTTCAGCGGTGCTTTTTGACCTGGACGGAACGTTGGTTGATTCCGAACGGGACAACGTCGAATCGGTGGTTCTGGCCATGCACAGGTTCGGGCATGTGCTGAACGATGACGATCGATTTTTCATCGTCGGACATTCGTGGAACGAAATTCATCAGCGCATGGTTGTGAATCATGGACTGCAGGTGTCACGAGATCTGATCATTGCGGCCGCGGTTGAAGAGAAACAGGAGATTCAGCGACTTAAGGGGGTTACGGCCTTGCCTGGGGCGGTGCAAATCGTTAACCGGCTAGGCGCGCGGGTGCCCTTGTGTGTGGTGTCGGGTTCTAGCCACGGCGAAGTTGAGGAGGCGGTTGATGGACTGAATCTGCGCGCGGCGTTTCAGTTTCTGATGGGGGCTGAGGATTACGAGCGGGGCAAACCCGACCCACAGCCGTATGCGATGGCTATGAAAAGGCTGGGGGTCAACCCCAACGGGTGTTTGGTTCTAGAAGATGCGTCACCAGGCATACAATCAGGCCTGGCGGCGGGGGCACAGGTGGTGGGGGTTAGGGCGGGGAATTTTTCAGGGTATGACCTGTCCCGGGCGCATGCGGTGGTGCAGACGCTGGACGATGTGGATGACAGCCTGATCAGGCGCCTGTTCGGAGGTTGAGTTAAGATCAGTTGGTGTTCGACCGGCTGCCAGGCGATGTGAGGATTTACGAGGTGGGCCCCCGCGATGGCCTGCAAAACGAGGCGCGTCTGATTCCCACGGACGCGAAAATCGAACTGGTCGATGCTTTGTCGGATTCCGGCGTGTCGGCCATCGAAATCACGAGTTTTGTGAACCCGAAATGGATTCCGCAGCTTGCCGATGCGGCGCAGGTGGCGGCGCGGGTGAAACGGCGCCCGGGGGTGGCGTATTCGGCGCTGGTTCCCAATCGACAGGGGTTGGATGCGGCGCTGGCCGTCGGTATGAAAGAAGTCGCGGTGTTCATGTCGGCATCTGAAACCCACAACAAGAAGAACGTGAACAAGACCATCGCGGCAACCCTGGATGCGTTCGCCGACACGGTGCCCCCGGCGCTGGCCGCGGGGTTGAAGGTGCGCGCGTATGTGTCGACGGTCTACGGGTGCCCGTTCGAAGGTCCCGTGGATCCGCAGAAATCGGTTGAATTGGCGCGCGCGTTGCGGGCTATGGGCTGTTATCAGATATCCTTAGGAGACACCATTGGCGTGGCGAACCCACGGCAGGTGCGGGATGTGCTGGGGCGGGTGCTGGCGGAAACGCCGATCGATGCGGTTGCTGTGCATTTTCACGACACGCGCGGCACGGCGCTGGCCAACATTCTGGTATCAGTGGAAATGGGGATTACGACGGTGGATTCGGCGCTGGGGGGGTTGGGGGGATGCCCTTATGCGCCGGGAGCGTCGGGGAATGTCGCGACCGAAGATGTGGTGTACATGCTCGAAGGCATGGGGATCCACACGGGGGTTGATCTGGACAAACTGGTGGCGTGTTCGGAACGGGCGTCGTCATTGGTGGGCCACGAAGTGCCATCGAA
>JAYUUT010000092.1:0-5789 GCA_043754455.1 Myxococcales bacterium | reverse complement strand
TTCGTGCGTAGGGCTTAGGCGATTTCCATGACCCCAGTTCCTTTTGCACGATGGCCGTGATTTCTGTTTCGTCCAAATCCCCCACGATGGCCAACTGTGCGGCGCTGCTGCCCCAAAGGGCCTGGTGCATCCGTGCAAGGTCTATGGCTTTCGTGGCCTTCAATTGGGCGATCAAATCTGGCACCGTGGCAACATACCGGATGTCGGTTTTTGGCCATGGCAGCAGGCGCTGCATCAACGTCGTGAATCCAATTGCCATGGGGTCCTGGCGTTGTTCTTCCAGGTTGGTCAACATTTCCTTGCGAAAGGATTCAAATTCGGTGGGTGAAAACGCGGGCATTTTGATTACTTCTGACAAAAGCCGCAGAACCTTGGGCAGATGTTCCCGTTTTGTCAGCACATCCACGGTGGTCACATTGGCGTTGGCCGACCCTGCCCGGGGTTCGTCGAAATGCAGCTCGGCACGCAACATGTCAAATTCGTCCTTCAGTTGCTGAAAACCGTGCGCTCTCGTCCCGCGCATCAACATGGGGCCTAAGATGCGGGCGGCGCTGGTCTTGCCAGCGACATCGGCGGGGGATCCGAAACGAACAGTCAGGGTCAGCCTCACTGATTCGCCTTTGGTTTTTTTGGACAACAATGCCAACTGCAACCCCGAATTTAGGGTGCTGCGTTTGGTGCGCGCGTCGATGTTGTCGAAGGTCGCGGCGAACGCTTCGGCCTGCGACGTGGTTTGCTGCGGCTTCCAGTCTTTTAGTAGTGCGGCGACGTCGGGCCGGGTCAACGGGGCGGCGCGGTCCGGATTTTTGGTCGGCAAAAACATGCCCACGGTGCGGTTCGATGGTTTCAATACCGCACGTGCGATGCGGGATATATCTGCTGTTTTCAGCGTCTGCGCGCGATCGCGGGTCAGAAAAAAAAGCCGCCAATCCCCCATGGCCGCCCAGTCCGACAGATCCACGCCGACCCGCCCGCTGTCGGTCAAGGTCAGCTCGAAAGTCTTCAGGGTGCGCGCCCGAAACCGATTCAGTTCAACATCGGTAATGGGGGTGGATCCCAATCCCTCAACAATTTTTGTAAGCCCGGCCCGGGCGGCTTCTGGCGCCACACCCGGCTGGACCTTCGCGCTTATCACCAGCACCCCAGGTTCGGCGGTGGGATACACAGATCCAGATACTTCGCTGGCAAGACCTTTTTCGACCAGCGCCTTATAAAGCCGTCCCGACGGTTTGTTGGTCAGGATGTCGTTGACCGCATCGGTGCCGATCCAATCTGGATCGGCCCCCGCCGCCACGTGGTACACGACCGACACGATGGCCACATCGCCATTGCGGCGCAAAATGACCTCGCGTTCGCCGTCTTGAACGGGCTCTTCGGTCCAGGTGGGGACAAGCGTGCGGGTGGGGCGGGGCAACGCCCCGAAATATTTTTGAATCAGTAGAAGAGTGGCCTTCGTTTCAAACTTTCCCGCCACCACCAGCAGCGCGTTGTCGGGCTGGTAGTGTTTCTTGTAGAAGATCCGAAGGCTGTCGGCGGGGACCTTTTCAATGTCCGAACGCGATCCGATGGTGGATTTTCCGTAGTTGTGCCACAGGTAGGCCGTTGACAGCAGTCGTTCCTCTAGGATACCGGCGGGGTTGTTTTCACCAATTTCAAACTCGTTGCGTACCACCGAAAATTCTTTCGACAGGTCGGCCGCAGAAATACGGCTGTTGACCATGCGGTCCGCCTCCAGTTTCAAACCAAATTCCAGGTTGTCGCCGGTCGCCGGCATGGTTTCGTAATAGTTCGTACGATCGAACCAGGTCGTCCCGTTGAAGTTCCCGCCCCGTTCCTGCAACAACTTCATGACGTCGTCGTGGGTCGGCGTTCCGCGAAACAACATGTGTTCCAGCAAATGTGCCATCCCCGATTCGCCGTACCCTTCGTGCCGGGATCCGACGAAGTAGGTAACGTTCACGGTGACGGTCGGTTTCGATCCATCAGGAAACAACAGAACGCGGAGTCCGTTCGGCAACCGGTATTCGCTGATGCCTTCAACGGTGGTCACGGGGACAAGGGTCGCGGGGGCGGCCTGGGCGCGCGCGGCAATAAGAAATGTGACGATAAGCGCGGGACGAATGGGCAAAAACATGTCGGCGGCAGCTTACGCTACGCGGGCTTGGCTTGACGCGGATACGTCATCCGTGCTTTCTCGGCTGCCGAGGTAGGTCATGCGATTACACCCACGTTCCTGTCGCTACACGCGTCATGATCCGGTAACGTGACCTTCCCTTCGTCGTATGTCGGGGGCTACCTTTTTGGGGACTATTGTTCGGGATACATCCAGTGGTCGCCCGCCGCCAACCAAACGACGCCGGGGCGGTGTTCGCGAAATCTGGTACGGTAAAGGCCCCGATTTGCATCCATGAAGAAAATCGTCGTCAAGGGCGCGCGGGCTCACAACCTGAAGAACATCGACGTGGAGATCCCCCGCGATAGCCTGGTGGTGATCACGGGGCTGTCGGGATCGGGTAAATCATCGTTGGCGTTTGACACGATTTACGCCGAAGGCCAGCGCCGTTACGTTGAATCTTTGTCGGCGTACGCGCGCCAGTTTCTGGAACAACGGGGCAAGCCCGATGTTGATTCCATCGATGGATTGTCCCCCGCTATCGCCATCGAACAGAAATCGGCGTCGCGAAACCCCCGATCCTCGGTCGGCACCATTACCGAGATCTACGATTACCTTCGTCTTCTGTGGGCGCGCATTGGCGAGGTTCATTGTTGGCAATGTGGCCAGCGGGTGCGGTCACAGTCCATACAGCAGATGGTCGATCAGGTGATGGGGTTTGCTGAAGGAACGCGGTTTTCCGTCCTGGCACCCGTGGTTCGCGGGCAGGTGGGGGATTTTTCCAAACTGCTAGGCCAATTGAAAAAAGATGGGTACGTGCGGGCCAGCATCGATGGTGATCTGGTGGATCTCGCTGACGCGCCAAAGCTGGATTCGGCCGCATCCCACACCATCGAAGTGTTTGTGGATCGTTTGGTCCGCAAGGACGACGTGCGTTCGCGTCTAAGTGATTCGATGGAACTGGCTGCCAAGCTGACCGGCGGCATCGTGAAAGTCACACCCGTGGAAGGGGACGACCTGGTCTTTTCGGAGAAGTTCGCGTGTCCCAGCTGCGGCATTTCGTTTCCTGACCTGGAACCGCGTCTGTTTTCATTCAACAACCCTGCGGGGGCGTGTCCGACCTGCGATGGCATTGGCGCCAAGATGGGATTTGATCCCGAATTGGTGGTCAGCGATCCGGATCTTAGCCTTCGTGAAGGTGCGATTGAACCCTGGGAGCGTCGAAATTCAGGGTTTTTCCAGCAGGTGCTGGAAGCGGCAGGTGCCCAACTGGACATCGATCTGACGGTTCCCTGGCGGAAACTGCCCGCGGCCAAACGCCGGATTATTTTGGAGGGATCGGGCGACACCCAGGTGGATTTCGCCTTCGAGAAAAGCGGCCGATCGCACAAGTTCACCAAGGAATTCGAGGGTGTCCTTCCTAACCTTTTGCGCCGGTACGAGGAATATGAACGGCGGAGGCGGGAACAGGGACGTACCACCGACGATGATTTCGAGGCGATTTACGACGAGTTTCACCGGTACATGACCCAGACCCCCTGCGCGGATTGTGGGGGGACGCGCCTGCGCAAGGAGGCACGGTTTGTAAAGGTCGGAGGCAAAACCATCACCGAAATGACGGCGATGACGGTTGGGGATGCTCTTTTGGCCCTCAAGTCGCTGGATCTGGCGCGGCGGGATCGGCTGATCGCTGAACGCATTCTGCGCGAAATCGCTGCGAGGATGTCATTCCTGGTTAACGTCGGGATTGATTACCTGTCCCTGGACAGACCGGCGGCGACGTTGTCTGGCGGGGAAACCCAGCGCATTCGGCTGGCCACGCAAATAGGCAGTGGTCTGATGGGGGTGCTGTACATCTTGGACGAGCCTTCGATCGGGCTTCACCAGCGCGACAACGAACGATTGCTGGGCACATTGACCCGGCTGCGTGATTTGGGAAATACCGTCTTGGTGGTCGAACACGACGAAGACACGATCCGCGCCGCGGATTGGTTAATCGATATGGGGCCTAGGGCGGGCGAGGGCGGGGGTCGCATTGTCGCGGCAGGCACGCCCGAGGACGTCGCGTCGAATACGCAGTCCCTGACCGGGGCGTATTTGTCTGGACGGAAGGCCATTGTTCCCCCCAAACGCCGGCGGTCGTCCGCCAGCAAACACCTGATCTTGCGCGGGGCGCGGGAACACAACCTGCGCTCAGTCAATGTGTCTTTTCCGGTGGGTTTGCTGACCTGCGTGACGGGGGTATCGGGGTCCGGGAAATCCAGCCTGGTCGTGGATACCTTGTTGCCGGCCCTGAAACACCGGTGCAACGGTGCGAAACCGTCAGGTGCTGATTTTGATGGAATAGACGGGCTTTCCCTTGTGGACAAGGTGATTGATATTGATCAGGCGCCCATTGGCCGGACGCCGCGATCGAACCCCGCGACCTATACCGGGATCTTCGCGCCTATCCGCGATCTATTTTCCAATCTGCCCGAATCCAAGGCCCGCGGATACAAACCTGGACGGTATTCGTTCAACGTCAAAGGTGGTCGTTGCGAGGAGTGTCAGGGCGACGGCGTCTTGCGCATTGAAATGCATTTCCTGCCCGAGGTGTACGTGCGCTGCGAATCGTGCGGCGGTCGTCGCTACAACCGGGAAACCCTGGACGTGAAATACCGAAACGCCAGCATAGCCGACGTCCTGGATATGACCGTCACACAGGCTGCCGGGTTTCTAGAAAACATCCCAAAACTGCGAAAAAGCCTGGATACCATTCGTGAGGTGGGCCTAGGTTACGTGCGGCTGGGCCAGGCCGCGACCACCCTGTCCGGGGGCGAGGCCCAGCGGTTAAAACTGTCCAAGGAACTGGCCAAAAAATCCACGGGCCGCACCGTCTATATCCTGGACGAACCCACGACTGGCCTACATTTTGCCGATGTGGCGCAGTTACTAGAGGTGTTGCAGCGGCTGGTTGAGGCCGGAAACACCGTCATTGTGATTGAACACAATCTGGACGTTATCAAGTGCGCTGATTGGGTCATTGATTTGGGACCCGAGGGGGGGCCGGGGGGGGGCTTGGTGGTGGCGGAGGGGACGCCCGAAGATGTCTCGCGGGTCGCTGCCAGCCATACGGGCCGTTTCTTGCGCAAGATGCTTTGACGCCTGATCTCACAGTTCGCCCGTGGAATTGGGGCGATTTAGGGGTATCCTGCGCGCCTTGCCATGAGCAGCCTTCTAGAACGACTGAATGATTGCACCGCCCACGTGGTTGTTATTGGCGCTGGGTATGTCGGCCTTCCCTTGGCCGTCGAAATCGCCAGCGCGGGGTTTCGGACCACTGCGTACGATCGGGCGACCGACAAGGTGGACGCCATCAATGCGGGGCAGTCCTATATCGACGATGTTCCGACCTCCGTTGTGGCGAAATTGGTGGCGGGGAAGAAACTGGCCGCATCTACGGATCCCGATATTTTGCGGGCTGCCGATGCTGTGGTTATTTGCGTCCCAACGCCGCTGAACAAGACCAAAGATCCTGACAATTCGTACATCCTGCACACGGCCGAGATGCTGGTGCCCCGGATGCACAAACAACTTTTGGTGGTGCTGGAAAGCACGACCTTCCCGGGGTTCACGCGCGAAGTGCTGCTGCCGCAGCTAGAAAGCACGGGCCTGAAATTGGACCAGGATTTCTTCC
>JAYUUT010000091.1:0-26671 GCA_043754455.1 Myxococcales bacterium | reverse complement strand
ATATTCTTTGGCTGCCTCGCAGGCTTGTTCTCTGCCGCGAAATTTCCGCAGGACCATCATCCTGCGTCCAAGGGCATCTGCGGCGTAGGACCCGTCGGGCGCTTCCCGCAAATACCGTTCGTACCAACTAAGGGCGTCGTGCAGATCGCTTGCCCTATCTTCGGCGAGCCTGCCCAACAAGAAGGACGCGTCTTGGGCGTGTGCTGTGCCAGGGAACCGGGCCCGCTGCGCCCCAAGGCTGCGCCGGGCCACATCGTCACGCCGGACATAGCGGGCGGCATCTGCCAGGATGGCCAGATCGGCGTTCGACGCATGACTCAGGGTCTGGGCAAGACCTTGCCGTTCCGCCTCGCGTACGATCCCTAGGTGATCGCCAGCCGCCAACCTGCGTCCCCAGGAATTGCCTGCGGGGTTGATTCGAGGGGGCAGTGTCGGTCGCGGCGTGGAAGTGACCGCAGGGGCGACCGTGACAGCGGGGGGGCTTTCGGGGGGATTTATCGGGGCTGGGTTCGCTTCTGTGGACAAGGGTTGGATGCGGACCTCTTTTTCCAGGGGCGATGCCGTCAGTCTTTGTCCGGCGGTCATCTTGACGCCGCTGTCACCCGTAAAGGGCCCCCGCACGGTCACTGACCCGGTGATAAGTTTTAAGTCAAGGCGCTGATCGCGCGCAGACCACGAAAGATCAAACGAAGTTCCTGTTACTTGTACGGCGTAGGGCCCCGCATCGAAGGTCCAGTCCGCCTTGGGCAGCTTTGCCACATGAATGTGGGCACGTCCATCTTCAAGCGCCAGATGCGCGCCGTGGGCATCCACCTCGGCTATGCGGCTGCGGCTGTCCTTGTCGATACTAACTTCCGTGCCGTCGGAAAAATGGACCGTGGATCCCTCTGTCCGCTGGGACTGGATGTACCCGGTGCTGATTTGAACGCCGCCCTGCACGTAGTAGGAAAGCCGTTGGGAGTGTCGCCAAACGGTTGTCCCCGTGGCCAATAAGGCGGCCGTGGCCACGGTTGCTAGGCTCCACCTTGACACCCCCACCCACCACGGACGTGGGGCCAGCCGTTCCTGCAGGCGTGCCAGCGACCGGGCTTCTTCCGCAGGACTCAGCGTGTCCGGCAACTGGGTGTGCGCCAGGCGCGACAGCTCGCGAAACGCCGTTACAGCGGGCATAGGCGTCAGTTCAGCGTCCGGCCGCATTGGCAATCCCCTTTTTACCCAGGAAATCTGTCAGCACCTGATCGTGATCGACCTTTTCAAACACGCGCTTGCCCACCTTGGACAAATGGCGTTTTACAGTGGCCAGGGATACCCCAAGGGCCAAAGCCACATCGGTCAGATCCAGATCTTCTATGAAACGGAGGACAAAGGCCGACCGGTCGTAGGCCGAAAGGCTGTCCAGGATCCCATAGAAACGTTGCAGGGCCTTTCGGGCGTCCATGTCAGTTTCCTTTACCGGCACCTCGGGCAGGTCGCCGCTGTCCGTGGGGCGCACCCAGCGGCGGACCCTCCGTTTGCGCAGCTCCCCGCGCACCACGTTGGTGGTGATGGTGATGAGAAACATCCGCAGGGCTTTCGGATCGCGCAGGGTCTTCACCTGCCGGTGAAAATGGATGAACGTTTCCTGTAACAGATCCTCGACGTCCTGGTCCGGCCCCAGCAAACGCCGCAGAATTCCCCGGACCATCGGCGCATGGCGGCGCCATATAACGGCAATCACGTCCCTTCGGCCTGCCTGAAGGTCCAGCACCATGATCACGTCGTCGTCGTACCCATCGGCGTTCCCGGGCGGCCCCAAGGTTCTTGCCACAGCCTGGCCATCAGACATGGCGGGTGCATTCTGCATCGTCACAATCACAATCGACTGACTGACCGGCAGTCTGGAGCATTGGGGTTGCGGCATTTGACACGGGGTGGTGCAACCAGGAGATCCCTTGTGGATCCTGGTCAGTCAAGAAGGGTGGATCAGCCCCGGAAAACGGCTCAACGGGTCCTGAAAAAACCAACCGAGATGCTGCCTTTCTGCCCAAAGGTCGGTTTGATGCCATAGGGCAACCAACCGCCCTCATCTCTTGGGACTGCCGTAATTGTCCATGTGTCCGCCCACGGCGTTTTGGAATCGTGCGTTTCACCGCGGCCCGTTGCTGCCGACGCTGGCAAGACGGCCCCTCGCCCCGGGGTGCCTAGACCGTCTTCACCACTTTTTCCGCTAGCCCGCGGGGCTTGTCGGGATTCAGGCCCTTGGCCAGCCCCATTTCCACAGCCAGCAATTGTGCGGGCAAGATCGCTGTCAGCGGGCTTAGCCATTCGGGCACCGAATGCGCCATCGGAAGACGGCCGTCACCAGCTTCGCCCAGTTTCGGATCATCGGATATGACGACCAGCGATCCCCCGCGTCCCCGAATTTCTTCGGCCAACGCCCGCATGTCATCAAACGCTTCGCCCCGGGGTGCAATCAAGGCCACGGGCAGTCCATCAGTTACCAACGCTATCGATCCGTGACGAAAATCAGCCGCGGAAAACGCGTGCGTAGATACCCGTAGCAGTTCACGCAACTTCAGCGCCATTTCTTCTGCCGTACACAGGTTGATTCCGCGGGCGATGGGTAACACTGTGGACACATCTTTTAGCCGCGCGGCCACGTCCCGCGCTGCCGCCTTCGCCCCAACTAGCACCTTTTGCGCCGCATCGGGAATCCGCAGCGCTTCGTCGCGCCGTTTGGAATCACCCGACAAGGCCGCGCCCACCAACGCCACGGCCATCAGTTCCGTTGTGTAGGTTTTGGTTGCGGCGATGCTGCGTTCAGGGGTCAGGCACAACGTGACGACATGATCTGCCGCGCGGCCTAAAGGCGAGTGGGGATCATTGGTCAATGCCAACGTGGGCCGTCCTTGCCGTTTGCCTTCCTCAACCACCGCCACCACATCGGGGGACTGTCCCGATTGTGAGATCCCCACGACCAACGCCCCTTTCATTCGTGGCGGCACGCCATAGATCGTGTGCAAGGAGGGCGCCGATGACACCACCGGCAGCCGCCCCAGATACCCCCATATATATCGGGCATAGGTGGCGGCGTGGTCCGACGTGCCCCGGGCGCCCATGATGGCGTAATCGACATCGTGCAAACCCGCTATGAACCGTGCGATGCCAGCGGCCTCGCGATCAATCAAGGCGCTTAGTTCGGCTGGTTGTGCGGCGATCTCTTGGGCCAGGATTGATTCGTGAGTCATGGGCGGATGCGTTCCTTTTTTTGTTGGGATTACCGTGCGGACAATGATTTGCCGGTTTGGTGCTGGACCAAAGCCAGGGGATGACGATCGGGATGCATGATTGAAACCGACCGTTCAATGGGGGCCCCGCCTGGGGCGTAGGTGATTTGATCCACGACCAACACCACGCCGGGCGGTTTTTGTGCCAGAAGTTTTCGTTCGCCTGAAGATCCCAGCCTGGCTGTGATGGTGGATTCGGCACTGCGAAACGAAAGGCCGTAGACCTCGCGCAACAACGTGAATAGGGACTGGCGGCCCAGATCCTTTCGCAGCAACCCAGGGCAGCGTGCATGCGGCACGAAGGATTCCTGAATCATCATCGGCACGTCGTTCGACAGGCGCAGCCGGCGCAACGACACCACCTCGGCCCCGTGGGCAATGCCTAAGGCGCGGGCCTCGTCGGCGGTGGCCCGGACAAGTTTGGCCCCCAAAATGTGGCTCGATGGGGTTTCACCCCGGGCATGCGCCGACGCCGTGAAGGACAAAAACCCATCAAGATCACGCGCCTGCTGCTGCCTGTCCGCGACAAAGAAGCCCTTGCCCGGCACGCTGTATAGGTAGCCCATCTGGACAAGGTCGGATAGCGCCTGTCGCACCGTGATCCGGCTGACACCCAACCGTTTCACCCAATCCCGTTCGGACGGCAAATGTGCGTGCGAAACCAGCGATCCGGTCTCGATGTCTTTGACGATCTGATCCTTCAGTTGGCGGTAAAGCGGCCTGGGGGAAGTCCGGGTGAGCATAACTGGTCATGTCCAGGGTAGCAGATCCTGCGTCCGGGGGCATCCGTGCTAGGTTCCGCCCCCATGTTTGAAGGAGTCATTACCGCCCTGGTCACGCCGTTTCGTAACGGAGCCGTTGACGAAGAAGCCCTGCGTCGTTTGGTCGAGGATCAGATTGCCGCCGGCATCGACGGGTTGGTCCCGGTCGGCACCACCGGCGAATCACCCACAGTGGATGGCGACGAACACGTCCAAATCATCCGCATCGTCATCGATCAGGCGAAAAAACGCGTGCCCATTATCGCGGGCACGGGTGGCAATTCCACCAAGGAAGCCATTGAACTGTCGCTGGCCGCCAAACGCCTAGGGGCCGACGGCATGTTGCAGGTCACCCCCTATTACAACCGCCCCACCCAGGACGGGTTGTTTCGGCATTTTTCGGAAATCATCAAAGCAGCGCCGCTTCCTACGGTGGTCTACAACGTTCCGGCCCGCACAGGATGCGATCTGTTGCCGGACACCGCCGCGCGGCTTTGCGAAATCAAAGACGTGGTGGCCATCAAAGAAGCCACCGGCAGCTTGCAGCGGGCCTCGCAAATTATCGCCAAATGTGGCGATCGGTTGACGGTTCTATCGGGGGACGACGCCACGGCCTTTCCTCTGTTCTGTGTGGGTGGGCGGGGCGTGATTTCGGTTGTGTCGAACGTCGCTGCCGCCGATTTTGCCAATATGTGGGACGCATTCGTCGCGGGAGATCTGGCCCGCGCGCGCGCGCTTCATTACAAGACTTTCCCCTTGTCCGAAGGTTTGTTCATCGAAGCCAACCCCATTCCCGTCAAGGCGGCGATGGCGATGTTGGGCAAGATTGGTGACGAAATTCGGCCCCCTCTGTACAGCATGTCGGGCGCCAACCGGGACAAGATCCGTCAGATGCTGGTCGACCTGAAATTCCTGCCGTCATGAACCAACCGGTTCGGGTTGCGGTCATTGGTGCCGCCGGAAAAATGGGCCGGGCTATCATGCGGGTTCTTCACGACACCCCGGGGGCGGTGTTGTCGGCGTCAGTCGATCGCGCGGGCGCGCCCGAAATCGGCCAGACCGCGGCGGCCATGACCGGCGTGGCCCTAGCCGCCATCATCTGCAAATCCGACCTGCCCGCCCCGGGCGAGGCCGACGTGTGGATTGATTTTTCATCACCCGCGATGGCGGTATCGGTCGCCCGCAGCGCCGCCGCCGCCGGGGCCGCCCTGGTCGTGGGCACCACGGGCCTTTCGCCCGATGATAAACGCCAGATCGAGGACGTCGCCCGCACGGTGCCGGTTGTGTTGTCACCCAATATGTCGGTGGGTGTGAATGTGCTGCTTCAGTTGGTCGCGGATGCCGCGCGCGCTCTTGGGCCTGACTATGATCTTGAAATGGTCGAAACCCACCACCGCATGAAAAAGGACGCGCCGTCGGGCACAGCCCTGCGTCTGGCCGAAGTTTTGGCCGAGGCCACGGGGCGCGATCTGGACAAGACCGCCGTTTACGCCCGCAAAGGGAACGTCGGCGCGCGCACCGCCGCTGAAATCGGCATTCAAACCCTGCGGGGGGGCGACGTGGTGGGCGATCACACCGTGTTCTTTTTCGGCCAAGGGGACAGGATCGAGATCACCCACCGCGCGTCGTCGCGGGATACCTTTGCGCGCGGTGCCGTGCGCGCAGCCGTCTGGTTGCGCGGCCGCAAACCGGGGCTGTACGATATGCGTGCGGTTCTAGATCTGGACCGGAAATCCGCTTGACCGACGACGACAAACTTCCGCAACGTGCGGTGCTGGTGGCCGTACAGCTTGCCGACGTGGCCGACGATGCGTTCGAAGAATCGCTGTCCGAACTGGGCCGCCTGGCCAAAACCCTGGGGCTGCAGGTGCTGGACACCGTCACGCAAAAACGCCAGGGGTTTCATGCGGGCACGTACATCGGGTCGGGAAAAATAGCTGAATTGAAGGCCGCAGTGGCTGCACGGGCCGCCGACGTGGTCCTGGTGGATCACGAAATTTCGCCGTCCCAGGCGCGCAACCTGGAAACCGAGATCGAAGCCGAGGTGATGGATCGTACCGCGGTTATTTTAGAGATCTTCCACCGCCACGCCCGTTCGCGGGCGGCCAAGGCGCAGGTCGAGATCGTGCGGTTGCAATACATGGCCCCGCGCATGCGCGAAAAAGGGGGCGGTGACCGGCAAAGGGGCGGCATCGGCGGTAAGGGGGCGGGCGAATCCGCGATGGAACTGGACCGCCGGAAGATTCGCGATCGTGTGGCCGAATTGGAAGGCGAATTGGCCCATCTGGAGGTGGAGGCGCAAACCCAGCGCGCCCGCCGCCGTGATTTGAACCGCGCGGCCTTGGTTGGCTACACCAACGCCGGCAAATCCACCTTGATGCGCGCGTTGACCGGCAGTGACGTGTATATCGCCGACAAATTGTTTGCAACCCTGGACACCACGGTGCGTGCCATGGTTCCCGAAACCCATCCCAAGGTGCTGCTGTCCGACACGGTCGGGTTCATCGACAACCTGCCGCACGGCCTGGTGGCCAGTTTCAAAAGCACCCTTGATGAAGCTTTAGAAGCGTCGCTGCTGCTGCATGTCGTCGATATTTCCGATTCTGGATGGCGTCGCCAACTGGGCGTGACCCGTGATGTTTTGGCGGATATCGGGGCGGGCGACATCGAACGGCTGATGATCTTCAACAAAATCGATCGCGTACAAGACGTCACCCAGGCCGCGGCGCTGTACCAGGCTGTGTTGGCGGAATGGCCCAAGGCCATCATCATGTCCGCGCGCAGCCCCGACGATCTAAAACAACTGCACAGCACCATCGCCGACTGGTTCCGGGGCGAAGTTATCGAAGTCGAAATTCGTGTTCCTTACGATCGGCAGAACCTGCGTGCGGTAATTTTTGCCGAATGTGAGGTTCTAGGTGAAACCTACGTTGACGACGGGGTTGTGTTCCGGCTGCGTGGCACCGAATCGGTTATCGACCGGCTGAACGCGGCGGTTGCACAAACAAACAGCTAACCTGCAACGCAAGCTCCCCTTAATCGGTTTCTTCGGTTAGTATCCGGTTGTTGAAACAACGGCGCGTCCTTGTTCTGTTCGATACAGACTACGAACCTCCTGCGAATCAGGATTACGCCAAGGCGTTATCCGGCGATGTTGACGAGGTCGAGTTTGAAGTCGCGCGCACCCTCAGTGAACGGGGGCACGACGTGCGGCTGTTGGGGTTTCGCGGCGATTTGCAGGCCTTGATCACGGGCCTTTCGGCACGGCCTTTCGATGTGGTGTTCAACCTGTCGGAACGGTATCGCGATCTTTCGGCGTTGGATTACACGGTCGCGGGCGTACTTGAAATGATGAACGTCCCGTATACGGGCGCCAACCCTTCGGGTTTGATCCTGTCGCGGCATAAGGCCATGACCAAGATGGTCCTGCAACACCATGGGGTTCGAACCCCACAGTTCATCGGCGTTCCGATGGGCCACAAGGCCGTCCGCCCAGGCAATGTGCCCTACCCGCTGATAGTCAAACCTATCGACGAAGACGCGTCGGTGGGCATCGCGCAGGCGTCCGTCGTGCGGGACGATGCAGCGCTGCAGGATCGGGTGACCTTTGTTCACGAACGGCTGAAAACCGCCGCCATCGTCGAAGAATTCATCGCGGGCCGCGAAATCTACGTCGGTGTGGTCGGCAACGAAAACCCCAAGGCGTTGCCACCTATTGAAATGGTGTTCAAGGATGCGGTTCCCGCGGAACAGCGCATCGCCACGTTCAAGGTGAAGTGGAGCACGAAATACCGCGAGCAACGGGGCATCACCAACCGCATCGCCGACGATCTTTCCGCCGACGTGCAAAAACGGCTCTCCGATGTTGCGATCACGACCTACCGGGCGGCCGGATTGCGCGACTATGGCCGCATTGATGTTCGTCTGGGCCTCGACAACGAGGTCTACGTTGTCGAAGCCAACCCCAACCCCTATCTGTCCGACGGCGAAGATATGGCGTGGGCTGCTGAAGAAGGTGGCTACCCCTATCCCGATTTGTTGGAAGCGGTGATCGAATGGGCGATCGAACGGGCGGTCAAGGCCCCAGGCTAGTTGCTGTTGGTCGGGGGGGGCTTTAGGGTTGTAGACCGGAGGCGGGAATTCTTTCACAATCGAACGCGAAGCGCTTTGCTCCGTACAGAGGATTCCATCGGCGTCTTCAACCTGCGGGTTGACCCCGCTTGCTTCACCTTGGCACCTTTGGTAGCCCGGAATTCCGTTGCCGTTGGCGGAGCCGCGCCAGGGAGGCGGGTTTTCAGGCAGCAAAACGGGCGGCCCGGGGGCTAAAACCTGTGCTGAAAGCGCCACCAGGAGGGGTGTTTGCCCGTGACCGATGGCGTCGTGCTAAGGAAGCGCCCCGGGCTTCGATTCATTCGGCGGGGCTCGCCCTAGACTCAGGCCTTCACCTGGACTTGCATAATGTCCGCCAACACTAACGCCCACGACCGTGCCATCGCAATGTTTAGTCCCGGTTGGCCTCCGGGTCGAGTGTCCAACGGCATCGTTACTTACGTCGGGCACATGCAGGAGGCCTTTACCCGGCAACACCGGCAATCTTATGTAATTTCTTCGAACGTAGTCCCGGAAGCGTCAAGCCAACCCGCAGTGTCACTCGAAAGCCTTGCTGAGCCGATCGCCCAACGGGCGTTCGAAACCGCCATGCGCCGCCTGCCATGGCTTGACCCTTTGGCATTGAGCTTCGCTCTACACGTTGCAGCAGGTATGCAATATCTGCGCAAGCAACGCCCCATAGCATTGCTTGAACTTGAAGAGACCTTTGGCAGCGCAGGCTACCTGCAGCGCATGTTGGATATCCCCGTTGTCGTTCGCCTTCATGGTCCATGGTTTCTCAACGGCACGGCATTGGGGGTTCCACATGACGAAAGCTTTTACCGCCGCGACGCTGCCGAAAGAAGGTGCATACGAGACGCTGTCGGGGTGACCGCTCCATCGCGTGATGTGTTGGAAGCCGTTCGGCGCAGGCACAAGATTGAATTGGCAGACGCGGTCGTAATTCCCAACCCCTCACCTCAGATCAGCCAACAAGACTTATGGACGCCGGTCACCACCGACAACACCACTGTCTTGTTTGTGGGGCGCTTTGATCGACACAAAGGTGGCGACACAATGATCGATGCGTTCGCGATCATCGGTGAGGCTTGTGTTGACGCAAGATTGGTCTTCGTTGGCCCTGATCGCGGCCTTACGGACGACAGCGGACGTACATTTAGTCTGAACGAATACCTAGATCATCGACTTCCTCCGCACCTTCGTTCGCGAGTGGACGTGCGGGGCCCCTTGGCATCGCAGGAAATCGCTCCCTTGCGACGACAAGCTCGAGTGACCGTGGTTGCATCTAGGTACGAAAGCTTCGGGTTGACATTGGTTGAGGCGTTGGCGTTCGGATGCCCCACTGTTGCCCCAAACACGGGGGGCATTCCCGAGATCCTTCTGGATCAAGAAACGGGAGACCTCTTCGCACCGGGCGACGGCATGGATCTCGCACGCAAAGTTATCGCACTTTACAACGATGCCCCCCGAGCCGCCGCCTATGGCAAGGCTGCCGCTAAAGACATGGCCATTCGACTTGCACCCGACAGAATTGCGACAGATACATGGGACTACTACGAAAGTGTTTGGGCACGCTTTCGTCCAAAAAAAATGCAGATTGCCCTTCAGGCTGTCGCACGCTTGCTTCGCGTAGCCTGAAGGAAACACTATAGAGTCACTCGGAGCGAGGGCGCTGTTCACGCATGCGAATCGTCCACTTCAACCTTCCAATATCCGCCAAACCGTGCGACAATTTTTGATGGATGGTCGCTCACAAAATGACAGCTAGCCCACGTGTCTCCGTCCTCATGCCGCTTTACAACGCGGGCTCTTATTTGGCTGAGGCTATCGAAAGTATCCTGCGCCAAACGCTGTCCGATTTTGAGTTCGTTTTGTTGGACGATGGCTCAAAGGATGGATCGCGCCAAACCGCCGAACGTTTTGCGCAGCGTGATCCGCGCATGGTCGTTATCAGCCGCGAGAACCGGGGCATTGTGGTGACCCGAAACGAATTGATAGCGCGGGCATCGGCTCCGAAGCTCGCCTGGCTAGATCACGACGATGTCGCACTACCGGACAGGCTGGCCAAGCAAGCTGCTTTCATGGACGTCAACCCGGGCTGTGTCATCGTGGGGTCGCGCGTGCTGTTCATCGACGCCGACGGTGATCCGCTGCGGGAAGAAGCCACGGAACTGACGCACGAGGAAATTGACGCCAGCCACATTGCGGGGCGTGTGGTGCTGTTTCAGACCGCATCAATGATGAGCACAGCGGCTTTGCGGGACATTGGCGGCTACCGCAAGGACTTTGAACTGGCCGAGGACTACGACGTGTATTTCCGCATGGCGGAAAAGGGTACGCTGGCAAACCTGAAAGACGTGCTTACAAAACACCGGCAACACGTCTCAAGCGCCGGACACCAAGCCACCGATCGCCAGCTGCGGGCCGCTGACGCCGCAATAAACGCCGCTCGCAGCGCGCGGGGACTTCCACCGTTCACAAGGCAAGCGCAGGTCCAAGGCCATCAGCTAACCTTGGCAAAGCAGCATTTGATTTGGTCGTGGTGGGCGCTGGCGTCCGGATACAAGGATTCTGCTCGAAAGCATGCGTTCGAGGCCGCCCGACGGGCGCCCCTGAATACCGAAGCGTGGCATGCTCTATACTGCAGCGTTCGGGGGCACTAGCGGCCCGCGACCTGGCAACAGAACGCGGACCTCCCGGTAGGCCTTCCAAGTGATCGGCGCCCAGATCAACACGAAAATGCCAAGCACGCTCGCGGTGCGCGCGGCCACCGACCAGCTGTGCCCCTGCCCCCATTCGAAGAACGCAAGGCCTGCAGCGCACCCCGCGACGGCCAGTGTCCCACCAATCTCCAGGCCCCAGTCGTCTAAGTCATGCATCTTTGCCTGAATGGTGCACGCCAAGTACTTGACCAGATCCGACAACAGCAGCCCGCACAAAGCGCCCAAGAAGCGGTGTGATTCCCCGCCCAGAACGCCCCCCAGTGGCACCAACACCGCCATGCTTACCACTTTGATAAGATTAGTAACGGCGTTGAGCTTGGGCAACCCTATAGCCATCAGCGCATTGGCGTTGACACTTTCCATGATGCGAAACCACGCCGCCAAGGCCAAGAGCTGCGTCAGCCAACCCACGTCTTTGTAGCGGGCGTCAAACATGACCCCGGTCAGAATCGGCCCGATGAGCATCAGCAAAGAACTACTCGCACCGGCTGGCACCAGCACAGCCAACCGCATGTGCCGCATGGCAACGCGAATGTGACCATCGCGCTCGCGGATGCGGCTTAACGCCGGCAATCCCACGCCTGACACCAACTTGCCAAGCGCATCGGTAGGCATGGTGGCAATAATCAGGGCCAAATTGTAGGCACCCAAACTTGCCAAAGGGATCATCTTCGCAAAGATCAAGCGATCAAGTTGGGAGCCTAAGAAAACCATGATCATGGAGATCAGAATCCAGCGGCCGAACCGGAAAAGCTCCTTGCGGCTTTCCAGGTGCATTCGCAGCTTGTTCGGGATTCCGGGCAGCGACAGGAAGCTCAACACCACCAGCGCCACACTGCTTGCCCACGCGCCGATAACCAGCGCCCATACCGAGGGCCACACCAATGCTACACCAATGCGCACGATCAGGCCCACAACTGTTACCACCAGCCCCAAAACGGTGACCCTGCCAAACAACAGGTTTCGGTTGGCCAAGTGAAACCGGCTAGGCACGAAGCCCTCAATAAATGAGGTAAACCCGATGGCCGGCATCAACATCATCAGCGCGGGTTGGTCGAAAAATTTGGACGCGGGCCACCCCAGGGCCCATGTCACCGCGAACACGGATGCGCCGCGAATCACTTGCAGCGTCCAGGCTGTATTCTGAAACGCTTCGTCCTCGCCGCGGGGGTGCTGCACAATGGCCGCACGCAACCCCATCTCCGTGAACATATGCAGCCCCGTCATCACGGCGTACACCACCGTCATCAAACCAAAGACTTCGGGGGACAGGATGCGCGCAAGAATGAAGTTGGAAACGAATCGAAGGCCCGATTGACCCATTTCGCCAATGGCAGTCCAGCCACTGGCCTTCAGAATCTTGTTCTTGATCGACATTCGGCCAGCCAGTATGTGGGCGATCCCACACAGCATCAAGCGGCGATGCAATTCATTGGCACCGCCAATTCCAAGTAGATCGAATGGGCGATCGAACGGGCGGTCAAGGCCCCGGGCTAGTTGCTGGGGGACGGGGGTGTCTCTAGGGTTGCAGACAGGAGGCGGGAACCATCGGACAGTGGCCATCGTCAGGGCACGCACCAAGAGCCGCCTTGGTGACACCCCGGAGGGCGACAGTGGTGGCGACGATGTCATCGCAGGTCTTTTCCCAGGGCGACGTGGACGCGCAAAGCGCAAGCAAGACCATTTTCGATAGGGGCATTGCAGGTCGTTGACAAAGACCTTTTGTGCATGGGCCGCCGCCAGGACAGTCTTGGCTGCACGAACACGCCATCGGGCGACAGGGCATCACGGGCGTGAACCCGTCACCATCAATCTGTGCGGCGCAAATCAGGGCCACACGTTCGTGGGTTAGCGCGACGTATCCCAGTTTTGTGTTCCCGCATGTGGGCGGGGGCGGAGACAAATCGGGCACGCCGCGCAGGATACACGGGCGCGAAAGGTTCCTTTCACAATCGAAGGCGAAGCGGCCGCCCACGGTGTCGCGAACTTCAGCCGTTCCGTGGGTACAGGTGTTCTGGTCAAAAACGGAGGTGCCCGGATCCCCTTGACCGCTGACGCCAGGGGCGTCGGTTCCTGGACACCCGCACAAACTCAGAACAAAGAAAAATCGGGAAACCTTCATGGCGCTGTTTTTAGCGCGCCGCTAAGGATTCTGCGGCCAAGACTGCCTACGATCCCTGGACTGAAATGACGGTGTCGACGAAGGCCTGGGCCGCAGCGGTCACAGGTGACAGCACGATGCCGGCTCCGCGGGATGATGCATTGGAGTCGTACCCCGCGTCGGCGACCAGCGCCTTGCCCGTCGCGTGATGGGGACACGGTGCACTAGGACATTTTTTTCCTGTAACAAATTGGGTAGTCGGGGAATTGCTACGGGGGAGGGGGGGATGGCCGCCTTAACTCGTAACCACCTCCTGACGTTGTTGCAGTGGAGGCCCTCAACTATGAATTTTCAGTCGTTTGAGCCACGAGCCGTCGTGTGCGGAGCTTTTGGTCGGGGCGTGCCGCCCGCAGGGTCGTATCGCCGAAGGATTCATCTTGCTTGGAACAGGAGCCCTCATACGAACGGACCTTCGATGACACAGTTTCGCTGGCTGACGTGTTTCATGTTTGCATCGCTGTTGGGAGGTTGTGCCACGAACACGACATCCGACAGGCGTCCGACCGACCTGCCACCCGTCGATGCCGTCGGTGATCGCGCAGTCCCCCCACCGAGCGCGGCCGACGCTGGCGCGACACCTGACGCCTCGATCGCCGCGGGCCGCCCGCCGATCCCGCCCTTCCCGCCAGGCCAAAAGAAGCTCGTCTACCTGGGCTGGGATTACCCCACCACGCAATACTTCAAGACGCATGTCGCTTCGCTCGACAAGCTGCCCCTTGACGGTTCGGCCATCGACGTCCTTATCAACCGGGCGCAGGCCTGGTCGCCCGAGAACACGCTGGGCCGCAACATCCTGACCGACACCCGCTTCGAGATGACCGACCCCAATTTCGTGGCGGCGGCAAACGACATGGCGGACGCCAAGCCCGTTCACTTCAAGTACAACCTCTTCCACGTGTCGACCGGATACCCGGTTCAAGATCCCAATAAAACCTTCAGCTGGTTCGACGACAAACGTTGGGTCAAGGTGGCCAACAACTGGAAGACGCTCGCGAACATCGCCTACCTGGCGCACGGCCGCGGCTTCTTGGTCGACTTCGAGCCCTACGCCGCCACCGTCATTGACGCTTTCGCTCTGGCCGCCCAGAAAGCCGGGGACACCAAGCGTGGCCTAGTCAAAGACGATGCCGCCTACAAGGCCATTGCCAGGCAACGCGGCTTTGAGGTCATGAAAGCCATTCAGGAGGTCTTCCCGAATCCAGAATTCTTGTTTTGCTGGGGCGAAACCGTGGCGGTGCAAGCGCCGGCGCGGGGGGCATTTTGGAACAGTTGGGCGGAACACTTCCTGCTTGTGCCGCCCTTTCTCGAGGGCATGCGGATGGCCGCCACCAAGGGCATCGGGACAAAGTTTATTGATGGCTACGAGTTTTCATACTCGTACAACAATGCAAATCAGTTCGACGGGGCGCTCAAGGAGATTCGAGACAACGTCAAGGCCGCCGGGATGCTCGCCTCGCCCGACCTTTACGACGAGTTCGTGCGTCCGGGATTTGGACTATATCTTGACCGAACTAACCCTCGCCACACTCCCGCCGGGTTCGAGGCGGTGTTGCGCGGGGCCCTTGCCAAAACGGACCAATACGTCTGGCTGTATTCCGAACACGTCATCTTCTTTGACATCCACAAAGCCACCAACGTCGCGCCCGGTTTCTTGGACGCAATCTGGAAAGGCAAGGGCGAAACACCGCCTTTTTGAGGATCCTATCGGGGGCGAGTGCACGCACAAAAGCCTGCTTCGTGACGCCCTTAGCGCGATAGTGGTGGCTTGTTCTAGTGCACCTCTCAGCATGCTGCGGCCGTTACGACATATCTAGCGAAGGGGTCGTTACCGCAAACAGCGATTCAATGGGTTCTGCAGACACGGGTTTACGTGGACGTCCCCGCCTCTTCAGTGCCGCGGGGCCGGACGCGGTTGCCGCGCCATGCTGCCCCACCTCGGCCACCCGCCGGGCCACATCGGGTGCTGTATCGGCGTACACGCGTGCGTACGCCAATGCCCGCTGGGCCTGCGCGTTCAGCGCCTCAGATTGAGCCGCAACGATCTCCCGTGCCGCGTCCAACCTGATTTCCAGAATTTCGACGTCGCGTTGAACCGCCCGCAGTCCCTCTGCGCCGGATGCCAACACTGCCGCGTCGATATCGGGAAAACGCACCTCGGACAACGCCTCCGAAAAGAGGGCCAGGACTTCACGGGCCAAAGGGGAAAGCGGATCGCGAACGGGCGGGGTGTTTGACATGGCGACTCCTGTATACCTGATCTGATGTTCAGGTATACACCGATCGGGGCCGGGGCTGCAACTTCTTATCGAAAGGCGTTCGTGTGAGCCGCTTCATCTATCCACTGGCGGTGGCACGCGTTTTCCGGGAGATTGTCGCCCATGCGAAACACTCTTTTGTTGTCAGCGACCGTGGCCGCTTGCGCTGCTGCCTGTGCGACCGCCACGCCGATCGTCCAATCGCCCGACGAGCCAACGAGCGAGTCCGCGCAAGCGGCCGGTGGCCTTGTCGAATACGTGACCCGGCCCCAGAAGTTGGATCCTGCGGCCGACAAATACCAAGAAGGGCAATACGCCTACCGCATGGGCGAGCCGCCCAAAAGCGACAAGCTGGTGGTGTATCTGGTGGGCGCCAACGGCAAGCCGATTGGAAGTCGGCCCATGTTGCAGCTATTGGCGCGGCTGGGTTTCCGTGTGATCTGCCCCATGTACGCGACGGACTACAACATTGTGAAATTGTGTTCAGGCGAAGGCGCCGCTGACGAAAACTGTCACAAGAAGGCCCGGCTTGAGGCTTTTGAAGGCATCGACCATAGTCCACATATCGATATCTCCCGCGCCAACAGCGCCGAAGAACGGATCGCGCGGTTCATCATCGATCTGTCCAAGTCCGATCCCGACGGTGGCTGGGGCGGTTTTTTGGACGGCACAAAGCCAAAGTGGTCACAGATCATCATCGCGGGACACTCGCACGGGGCCTCCAGTGCGGGGCTTATCGGCAAGGTTCGCACCGTGAACCGGGTCGTCATGTTGTCCGGGCCTTATGACAACCGCGACAACCAGCCGGCACCGTGGATCGCCATGGACAGTGTCACTCCTGTTGATCGTTATTATGGCTTTTCGCATAGCAGCGAAGAACAAAACGTAGGCCATCTGAAGAACTGGGAAGCGATGAAACTTTCGACCGGGGGCGCCGTCACGTCGGTCGATGACACAAAACCGCCGTTCAATAACTCGCATCAACTGGTCACGAACCTGCCGGTTGAAAGCAAGGCGAACGCACATGGCACCACCACGGCAGGCCGGACGGTGCTGCGCAACCCGGACGGCAGCTACCGTTTTGAACCCGTGTGGCGCTATCTATTCGGCCTGCCGCAGCCTTAGCGACCGCCAAATACGGGTTGGTGGGTGATTTCGTGGTAGTTTCCGAAAAGAGGGCCAGGACCTCACGGGCCAAAAGGGAAAGCGGATCGCGAACGGGCGGGGTGTTTGACATGGCGACTCCTGTATGCCTGATCTGATCTCAGGTCTGCACCCGCCGGCGCCGGGCCTGCAAATTCTTATCGGAAGGCGATCGCGCTTTGGCCTGCGTCGTTTCTTCGACGGGCCGACGTTGTCCGCGCGCTGTGAGGGTAGGCGAGACCGTGGATGGACGTCTTTCGGCTACGTCTTTGGCGCGATCAGCCTCTCAATGCCACCCGAAGCGGGCGTTGAGAACGCGGGCCGGTCAACCCCCAAGGCGTCGGCAACGGACAGCCACACGTCGTTGATGGTTTTCCCCTTGGTTCTCACGTCTAAGATGCGACCTCTCTGTTTCAAGCCCACGGCATTTCCACCAAACACGACGAAGGGGTAGTCGGTCCCGGAGTGCACGAGGCCATCGGAAATCTCGTTGACGTACCAGACGAGGGTGCTGTCGATGAGACGCTGGCCCCCACTAACTTCTGTGGTGGCTAGTTGGGAAATGAAGCCCGCGGTTTTTTCCGAGAACCATTTGTCGATCGCCGCTGAAACCGAGCGAGAGCCAGAATCCCCCTGGTGGGTCGTGGCGTGATGATTGGCTGTGCCCAGGGGCTTGAAGTTTGTTGAACTGTTCCCGGCGGCCCACTGAAAGGTGACCACGCGGGTTAGATCGCAGACAAAACTGGCGACCACTAGTTTGAACTGGGTCGCCCCCATCAGCTCAAGTGCCCGATAGTCGCCTGCTGGATCCAGGGCACCGGGCGGTACAGGAGGTCGGCAGGCGTTCATAGGCACGCTGTCGAGGCCCTGTTCCAGTTCCCGGATCGCGTGTTCGTATAAGTCGAGATCAGATTTTAGATCCGTAGGGAATTGTTGTCGCGTTCGCACGAGGTCGGTACGTGCGAAATCAAGGGCGCTTTTGCGTCGTGCCCGTTCGCGCCTGAGCGCGTCTGGTGAAATCGGGGACATTCGTCCGAACAAACGCAAATAGACATCGTGCGGATTGAAAACCGGATAAAGCGGCGTTTGGGCGGCCGAATACGACAGCGTTGCATTCGGCAAATAGATTTCCCCGCCCTCTAGGTCGCGACACGCCAATTGTAAGGACGGGATAGGACGGGAGGAAAGCGGCTGGGACGCTTTGACCATGATCTGATCGATGGAGGCGCCCGTGCTGCGATAGTCATCGGCGTAGCGCAACGTCGGACCAACCGCCGCACCAGTCATCAGACCAAGAATGCCATTTTCGTGATTGTTGACTGCGATAGGGCTGTCGACACCCTGTAGGGCCACCGCGTGCGACCACACCGATTCGAACGGTTTCAGAATCGGTCCTGGCGCCCCCTTGCTGATCCACTGATCGGGGACCGTGCCGTTAGGCCGTTGAATCATCAGGAAACGCCGGGCAGGGCCTTCCCCCTCCGCGTGGGCGATCGCATCGTGCAGCCATCTGGCCGCGATTGAGCCCCCTACGGCACCACGAAGCCATGATCGTCGGGATAGGCCCAGGTAAGTTTTGTTATCCATGTGGCCTCAAAGCGAACGGTTAACAAACCCATCGGATCGGGCGATCGCGCGGATGAGATTTACGAGATTGCCGCCATCCCTGTCAAAGGCGGCCACAAGCGGCTGCAACGCGCAGCTAACGTCACCTTCGAAGGCCTCTTGCCCAGCATAGGACGCGAGTTGTCGAACAAGGCAGGCCTTGACGGAGCGGCTTTCAGACAGACGCCGTGACAGATCAATCGCGTTTTCGACCGAACCCCGCAGGTCCAGCGTGTTTAGTTCTGTACGGGTGTCGACTGGAAATATCCCCGATGGTGTGCTGATGGTCGTACGGAAAGCCCCGATGGCGTCATAGCCCTCAAATGCAATCCCGAGGGGATCAAAAAGGCCATGACAACCCGCGCAGCGAGGCGTGCGCGCCCGGGCCTCGGCTCGGGCGCGTTCGGTTGGATTCATCATCTTGAGGGCGTTTCCCTGCTGTAGATCCGTGGGTGTCGGCATGGGGGTCAAAAGACAAAGAAGTTCTTTAGAAATAAATACCGCCCGATGAACAACGGACGATTCATCGGGCGACGATCCCATCGTCAAAATACTGGCCTGGGTTAAAATGCCCGCGCGTTCGGCCTCCGGAAGCGTCGCTGTGGCAAAATCCAGCGTTGGCGGTTTGGGTAGGCCGTAGAGCGACGCCAGTTCTGGATTCAAGGTTGTGGCGCGAGACAGAAACAATTTTTTTATGGTTCCATCACGTCGCCACAACACATCGTCGATGAATCGGCGGGTCTCTTCGCGCATGGCAGCGGCCAAGGACGGCGTAAAGGCCGTGAATTTTTCATCCTTAACGATGCTCTGCATCCGCCCCAACTGAAACAGCCGTTCGAAGATGCGCGACAGATTCTGCTGGACCTCCGTCAGGGTCAGCATCCGCGCGATCTCGGCATCCAGCCCCTCGTCATTCACAAGGCGATCCTCCTGAGCCGCCTTCCACAGGGCGTCGTCGGGAATCGAATCGCGCAGGAAAAGAGACAAGGCGGTCGCCAATTCAAAGGACGTCAATCGGATCCCCTGGGGACCGCCCAAACGGGTTTGATAGAGGAACGAAGGCGAAAGGAGCGCTGATTCGATCACGGTCCGTATCCCATCGGCGTGTGTGCCGCCGTCAGAGCGACCCTCACGGTACGCGTCCAGAAAATGGTCGGCCTCCCCTGCGGCCAAGGGACGCCGAAAGGACCTGGGACCGAAAGGCGCGATGAACGCCCGTGCGCACGCCTCTTCGTCGCCCTGACAGGCTACCGCAGCCTTGCCGGGTGCGACGGTTTCTGCCGCAGCAGCCTCGACGGCCTGCCGTAGGGTCACCGCCACAGCCCCAGAGATTCCTGGAGCCACATTGGGAATGAACCCGTCGGATGAACCGGCCACGGTCTGAATGCGAGGCGTCCGCTCCAGACCCAACAGATCTCGGATCGCATTGCCAAGGTGGCGATCAGATAGGCGTTTGACCCGCAGCCGGGGGATCGGGGCGCAGGGACCCGGCATATCCACAGTGACCGGCGGGCTGGGGTTTGAAAGTGGGGGCGACCCCAATTCGATTGGCGGGGACGGGCTGTTGCCTCCAGGAAGGTTTCGCTCGGTCGCAGAATCTCGACAGGACGCGATTGCGAAAAGTGCCGCCATGAAGCCCACGGGCCCCAGGTTGCGCGTACCGAATTTCATGATTCCAGTGTGCCACGTCAGGTCCCCGTATGCGTGTGATCTGGATCACCGAAGACATGGAACCGCCCGATCCCTTCCCCGCAAAAGAAAGCGCGCGAAGGATTTTAATGTGGCCGTATGCAGCCTTTATGGTCGGCCACGCCAAACACCCGCTTGGTGCCCGCGACCGTGACCACCTGTGCGACCACCTGTGCCACTGCCACGCCGGCCGTCCAGCCGCCTGAAGATCCCATGATCGAGTCCGCGCAACCGGCCGGTGCAGGTAGCGGCGAAGACCGTCGGATCACAGGCGGGATGCTGAAGGGCGATCCACCCGGGGGGGGATCAGCCGCTTGCGCGATGTACACTAGCCAACGTGCCGCCAGCTGATCGACCTCAGGGGGTTCGCCTCGCCGAGTTGCTTGCCCTTCTCTCGCTAGGCACGGATCTCGGGCTTGGCCAGCCCATGGAGCACATGCTCAGGCAGTGCTTGATCGCGCTGCGTCTCGCGGATCGGCTGGGCCTCGACCAATCCAAACGAGGGGTTCTTTACTATTCGGGGCTCCTCGCCTGGGTGGGCTGCCACACCGACGCGTACGAACAGGCCAAGTGGTTTGGCGACGATATCGAATTCAAATCCAGCGGGGTCAGTCACCCCGATGGCGGCAGCGTCCGCTGGGTTCTTGGTCATCTAGGCGCCGGTAAGTCGCTGGTGGAACGCGCGCACGTCGCTTTTGCATTTGTCGGGGACAGGGGCCGGGACATGTTCACCATGCTCAAGAACCACCATCTTGCCACGGATGCGCTGGCGGTGCGGCTGGGCTTGAGTGACGAGGTGCGGGAGAGTCTGAAGCAGACCTTCGAGCGCTGGGATGGCAAAGGTGCGTTCGGCGCGAAGGGCGAACAGATCCTCCTGACGTCGAGATTGGTGCAGCTGGCCGATGCGGTGGAAGTGTTTCACCGGACCCATGGTGTAGAGGCGGCGATCGACGTCGCACGACGGCGTAGCGGCAAGCAGTTCGATCCCGCTTTGGTGAAGTTGTTCTGCCAGTTTGCGCATGAGGTACTCACCGGCCTCGACGACGCTAACAATTGGGACGCTGTGATTGCGGCGGAGCCCGCGCTGGCTGGCACGATCTCGGAGGAAAAATTCGAGGCTGTGCTGGAGGCGATTGGCGATTTCGCGGATCTGAAGTCACCTACGATGATCGGTCATTCCCGGGCGGTCAGTGCCTTGGTGACCGAAGCGGCGGGGCACTACGGACTGCCCGACGGTGAGGCCGTCACGCTTCGCCGCGCGGCACTGGTTCACGATATTGGCCACCTTGGCGTATCGAACGGGATCTGGGACAAGCGCGCCGCGCTCACGCACTCGGAGCTTGAGCGCGTACGCCTGCACCCGTACCTCGCCGAGCGCATGCTGGCCTTTTGCCCGGCCCTCGCGGCACTAGGTGCCGTGGCGGTTCAGCACCACGAACGGCTCGATGGATCCGGGTATCCCCGTGGTCTTGCAGGTGACGCCATCACACGTTCTGGGCGCCTACTCGCCGCTGCGGATTGCTACCAGGCGATGACCGAGTTGCGGCCACATCGACCGGCGCGCTCGCCGGACGCGATCCAGACGGAATTGCGAACGATGGTCGCGGGGAGGCGCCTTGATGGCCGCGCCGTCGATGCGGTTCTGCGCGCGGGCGGTCACCGCGTTCGCCGTCGCCGCGAGTGGCCCAACGGGCTCACAATCCGGGAGATCGAGGTGCTGCGGCTCGTGGCGCGAGGCCTCTCGAACAAGGAGATCGCAGCCAACCTTCTTATTACACCCAAGACCGCAAGTAGCCACATTGAGCACATCTACATGAAGATTGCCGCGTCGAACCGTGCTCAGGCCGGTTTGTTCGCCATGAAGCACGGGCTGATGACGGACCCCTGAAATTCGTGCACGGGCGAATTGATCGGGCAAACACCCGATGATTGGGCGTGGGATTGCGCCTAGGGTGCGGACCTCATCAACCTGGAGGTTTACCCGTGAACATCAAAACAAGGTCGTCCCTTTTTGCCCTGTTGCTTTCCACCCTGATACCGTCGGTGACACGAGCGGACGTCGTCGCGTCGCCCGCTCCCGAGTTAAAGAAGACCGTGGACGCCTTCGCGGGAACCTGGATTTTCGACGGCAGCGTCACGATGGGGGCGACCAAACCAAAGCAGGCGAAGTCGACGCTTGTGTGTACGCGTGTGGCCGGTGGGAAGGCCGTCTCCTGCATCGAAGACGCGGTGATCACTGACCTTGGCCCCATGCAGTCGGCCTTCCTGATCGGCTACGACACCTTTGGCAAACGCGTCCACTTCATGGCCATGACATCGGACGAGGCCGTGCATGACCACCCCTGCACTTGGAGAACGGATCGGGTCCTTGAATGCGAGCCCCTTAAGGCTGGCATGAACGGTGCGCCCATCACTGAGGATTTCTCGGTGGTGTTTGGGGTAAACACGGCTGCGATCAAGGGCACGGTCATTTTACCCGATGGCAGTCGATTGACGTGGGACCTCAAGGGCAGGCGGAAGTAACTGACGCCTCAATGCGTGTTGGCCACCCGGCCACCGTGTGTGGCAGCAATGCGCACCCGCCGTGGCCGAAGCACTTTACAGACGGTGGGGTGCTCTCGGGGCCGGGCTGTCGAGGCGGCGCGAATGAGGCCTGCCCCTTCACGCCCCGCGGGCTTGGGACAGCACGCCGCCCGTGCAATATTTGGGGTCACCAAAGGTCGGGAGCTGAACGTCCATCGCGTCGGCCAAGGTCATCAGCAGGCGGTTGTGGGGGACGGGAGCCGCCGACAGATCAAGGTAGCGTCCGGTCTTGAAATACCCGCCGCCGCCGCCGGCGAGAATCCAGGGCAGGTGCGGGCCATGGCTATGTTGGGCGCCATCGTGCATGTTGTTCGCCCATAGAACGACGGTGTTGTCCAGCATCGTGCCCTCACCCTCACGCCGCGAAGCCAATTTCTGGACTAGGTACGCCAGTTGTTGGTGGTACCAATTCTCGACCTTTGATTTTAAGGGGGCCAGTTGTTCTCCGTGGTGGGTGATTTCGTGGTGGTTGTGCAGATCACCGAACTCGGGGCGACCGCCCGTGTCCGTGGTGGCGACCTGGGTGAAGGCGTCTCCTAGCCAGGAAAACACCACGTTGTTGGCAGATGCATTCGACCACTGCAAGGTTGCGACGCGGGTCAGGTCGCAGGCCATGGCTTCGACAATCAAATCCATTTGAAGCTGCCCCACCCGGGGATATTGCGGCATGTTTTGCGCATCGACGATGGTGTCCAGGGTGGGCGTGCCACAGATTGAATGCGCGGAACGCCGTGGATCAAAACGCAATTCCAGTTCGCGCAGCGCCGTCATATGTGCGCCAACTTTGTCCCGATCATCGGCACCCAGACGTTTCTGAAACCCACCTAGGTCCTGCATGACCAGGTCCAGGACACTGCGGCGATCGCGTAGCACCTGTTCTAGGGGGACATCGCCTGCCACGCGTCCGAACAGGGACCTCATCATCGCGGTCGGATTTTCCTGAGGGGTTACGGGACTGTCCGCCCCGGCCCACGAGATACGCGCCTGATTTGTCGAACCCCACTGGACCATAACCCCGGCTGTCAGTGACTTAAAACGCGTGGGCGCACCCACCCTGTCGGCTATGACCTGGTCCAGGGATGCCGCGCCCGCCGCCTTGGTCCCGCGAAAATCGTGACCCTCGCCCGCCCCCCTGATTAACTGACGCTGGCCCACCAGAAGGTGGGTGAAATTGTCGTGTCCGCCATGCACGTGTTTGTCGTCGATAGCAGACTGCATGGTCAAACCCTTGATACACAAAAGGTGTTTGCGGATCTGGTTCAGCGGCGCCGTGATACCCGGAATGTCATCTGTCCCTTCGGGAAAGCTGAACTCAGTTTCCGTCCCGGTCGGCCAGAACAGGCGTTGCAACACACCGTTGGGTGTCACCACCACGATCAATCGTTTGGGAAAGGTCGAGGCTGTGGCGGCGCAGGGGGCGTCGCCATTGAGGATGGGAACCAAGAGCGATCCGGCCCCCACGCCCAGCCCCTTCAAAAACGTGCGGCGGAACTGTCGTATCATTGAAGAAATCCTTCGGTCTTGGTTATGGCGATGATTAATTCGCGCAGGTTGTATCCGGATTGCGCAAAGGCAGCGTGGGCGGTGGCCAGGGAAGACTCGTCGTCGCGTTCCATGCGCCCGAAGGCAAAACGCAGCCATTGCCGGGTCACGCAGCGACGAACGTGTTCGCTGCGGACCAAACGGAGTCCTAGGTCGACCGCCCCGGTCAACGGGCCATCGACGTCGGTACCTTGCAGCGCGCCGGTTGTGTCGATGGGCTTGCCGCCGTCGGTGTTTTGCGCGCGGCCAATGGCATCGAACCCTTCAAGGGTCAGGCCAATGGGATCAAGGCGGTCGTGACAACCCGCGCAGCCCACTTGCAAAGCGTGATCTTCAATCTGTTCACGCACCGACGCATCTTTTTTGGCAACAGGTGGCGTGGTGTCCACGTTGGGCGGTGGCGGCGGCAAGATTTGGCACAGGATCCGTTCACGAATCAACTTGCCGCGCCGGGTGGGCGAGGTCGCAGCGGGGCCTGCATTCCTGGCCAGCAGCAGCGCCTGGGTTAGCAGCCCCGAACGTCCTGCCGAGCTGGGAAATGTGACCGGGTCACCGACGCTGCTCGGAGGATCGATCCCATAGAGGCGTGCCAGCGGGGCGTCTGCCCAGGTGAATCGCGCGGTCAACAAGGTTTCTAGCCGGCCGTCGCCTTCCAGGACGACGCGCCTCACGAACAGCGGGGTCTCCTGCTGCACACTGGCCCGTACTTCGTCGTTGAAGTCAGGAAAACGCCCGCGATCCTTTTCGACCGCACCACCGTCTTCGAGATCCAACCAGCCGGCCGTGAACGCGTTGATGGCCTCACCGGCGCGTGGGTCCGCCAACATGCGCCGCGCTTGGCCTTCAAAGATGTCGGGGCGGGTTAGGTCACCACTGTCGGCCAGCGCGAACAATTCCCTGTCTGGCATGGTCGCCCATAGGAAGTAGGACAAACGCGCCGCGAGGTCATAGGCTGACGGGTGTGGCATTAGTTCTTGGTGGTACAAAAAACCGGGCGACTGCAACAGCGCTGCCAGCAACACCTCGACACCTCGTTCAAGACGCGCCCCTTGCGACCGCACCTGGCGATACAAAGCCAGCAGGCGGGCCGACTCTTCGCGGATCAAAGGCCGACGCCAGGCACGTTTGCCAAACGACTGAATGAACGCCTCGATGCAGCGGTCATCACCGCTGGGCCCCGGGTGACAGGGCAGAAGCAGGTCAAGTCGTCCCACGGCGGCATGGGCGATGGTCTCTGCCGCGTCAAGAAACTGCACGGCCTCGACACCAGAGACGAGCCCCCCGATGGTGAATCCGCCAGAACCCAAGGCATCCCGACCGAACCCCCCCGCCAACCCGCGCGTGTCGCCCAACAGGTCCCGCACGGTGTTGTCGTATTCTCGCCGCGTCAGGCGACGCAGGGGGGGCGGGCCCGATTTTTGCGGGGGCCGCAGATGCCCGCCCGCTGACCCGGATCGAATAGGGCCCATGGTGCACCCCCCCGATCCAGCCGACAGGGAGATCAGCAGGACGCCCAGGGCAACCCTGACATCGCGAGCGAGTGACGCGCCTTTCATGCAAGGTGGAGTGTCCGCAAGGCGGCAATCGGGTCAGAAAAACGGAAGGGAGGCCGAAGATCGCGGCGGATTTACAAGACTGTTATAATCTTGGGGGCAACGGCTCGGCGTCATTCACCTATGCCCATGAAGACCTCAGCGACCTTTGACAACGCGCTTGCACAGCCCGTGCGCGTCAGCGAGCAAAGGACCCATCGCATCATCGTCGCCGCCGCTGCTGATGTCGGCAACAAGCTGCTCGCCTGTCTTGAAGCCAGCGCGCACACGAAATGGTACGAGCTCAACACCGCGCACACAGCGCAGGAGGTCCTGCACCTCTTGGGCGGTGAACCTGCCGAGGTGAACATCCTGGATGAATGGGCCAACCAGCTCGTCAACAAATTGCCCGTTGAACAGCGGCATCGCATTCAGCGTCAGGCGGTTCTGGTTACCGATCTTGAAGCCCCCGGGATCGAGGCCCTGACCTGCTTTGCCTCGCTGCCACGAAGTCGATTGACACGACATTCGCTTGATCACGTGCTGTGGCAGGTCATCCGTCAGGCGGGTGTGCAGGCGACAAAGCCGACCGCCCCGGCCATCTTTGATGTCCTCAAGAGCCTCGCGCGTCTGGGCCTCTCACAATCGTCCGACCTCGTGGCGGCAATGCGTCCGATAACCGAAGCTGGGGCCGAGGCCATTGGGGCTGACCGGGTCAGCATCTGGCGTTTTGAAGGTTCTCCCAAACGATTGGTCTGCCTGGACATGTTCGACCGTACACCTGGCACCCATGTCGGCGGTATGACGAATCCGGCATCGAACATTCCGGTTTACTGCATGGCCCTGGAAAACCATCGCATCATGCCGATGGAAGATGCCCTGCACGATTTTCGCTGTGCCGAACTGTTGCCATATTTGAAAGAATCAGGGATCGGCGCCTTGCTGGATGCGCCCATCTACCTTGATGGCAAGGTCGTCGGTCTGCTTTGTCATGCACATTTTGGCGGCCCCCGGCAGTGGACCGAAGGCGAGCAGACGATTGCCGCCAATCTGGCCGATTACGTGCAAATTCTTTATCTGGCGAATCAACGCCACGAGGCTGAGGAAGCCTTACGCGCAAATCAGCAGGCGCTGGTTCACGCCCAGAAGATGGAAGCCCTTGGCCGCCTATCGTGTGGCATCGCCCACGATTTCAATAACCTTTTGCAGGTGATAAGCGGCAACGCCCAGATCTTCGAGACCAAGGTGCAGCGCGACGTGACGCCGGGGGCGCATCACTTGAACGATATTATCGAGGCTTG
>JAYUUT010000090.1:0-22747 GCA_043754455.1 Myxococcales bacterium | reverse complement strand
CTGAAACCTTGAGTAGGAACCCCGGGTGAAAGACCCGGCCGACAAGGGGTAGCCGCCCGGTCGGAAGCGAGTCTTGCGTGGTAACCCGGCAACGGGTGCTGCGAAGCGTAGACAGCGAGCAGATGGGCCGCGTGATAGAGCCCCGAAAAGGTCAAGTGGCAGGGGTCGACGATTTCTACCAATCGGAAGACAACACCTTGCTTGGCGCGAAGTGGCGAGCGAAGCGAGGTCCTGCCGGGGTCAGCGAGAGCGGGGCACGTCTGCAAGGGTTCCCTGGGAACTTGGGAGAGCCTGTAGATTCCACGTGAATACGGGGTGGGCAACCCGAACAAGAAGTCCAAAGGCGCGACCAAGGCGACCGTGGTCGCGAGCAGTACAAGGAAAGAGCGGCGCAGGCGTGGTACCGCGACACAACGTCCAAGACGAAGGAAGCGGAATGGTCAACAGGCAGTCGGACAAGCCCGTAGTACCCGTGAAGTTGGGGAAGCCCCCCATGGCGACCCAATGGAGGGAGGGGGCGAGCGAGGAGCGGAACTGATGTTCTGAAAGAAAGGCGGGACTTCGAGCCTGGACCCTTTCTCAACAAAACAGCGTCAGATAGCGAAAATGGTGTAGCGAACCCGTTACTCGAAGAGCCGGATGCCTTAATTGGGCACGTCCGGATCCGTGGGAGGCCCGGGCGGGCAACTGCCCGGGCCCACCCGACTTTTCCAGGATTGGCGGCGGCAGGAACAAGGCGGCTTGAAAGTGGCCAGCAAGGGACGAAAACGGCCTGCGTGGAGGCGGTTTCCGTCAGTCCGTCCGACCCCACACCCTCCGATGAATTCCGGCATTGGGTGCGGTGAAGCCATCGCACCCCTGCGGGCGCGTTGGTCTGCCAATCGGAATTTCGTGTCGATGAAACGTCGATGAAAATGGCCGTCGAAGGTCAGGCGGTACTGATCGCGATTGCGGCGCGAAAACGCATCGCCCAGGTTCCGAGGGGGAAGATGGCATCCATTCCCTTGCGGAACGCCTTAAAGGCGTGGCCGTAGAAGTTCTGAAACGCCTTGTTGATCTGGAGCCGTTCGCTGCGGCGCCATTTATCGCGGCAGGCGACGGTGGGGCTCATCTGGCGCCTGGGCTCGGGCGTGCTGGGGCTGTCCTTCCACCTTTGCGCGAGGATTTTCTTTGGGCCCAGCACAGGGCGGCCCGAAAGTTGCCTGAAAACAACCCCCGGTCGGGATTGGCCGATTTCGGGATTGCCCGATTTGCCGGGGATGGTCTGCGGACGGATCGGATACAAGATTCAATGATTTACTTGTCGGGAGGCGTCTTGCAATGCTCCAACTCCCTTTTCTTCTCGGTGAATCGATACGACTTGGCGCTTTTGGGAATCTCCAGAAACGCGAACGGAGACGACAGAGCATCGTCAGCCGAGCATCCAGCCGTCACGTACGTCATGGTGACCTCAATCTCGACGAACTCATGTTGTTCACGAACGTTTGAGATGGAAATGGTCTCCCCGCATTGAGTGCGGTACCCCAGGTGGGCGACCGCTACAACTGAGTTGTTGAAGTCAACGCTAGATGCCATGGTTTTGACCATTTCCGGAGTCATGTGTGTGGAACCAGAGAGTTCGACCTCAAGTGATTCTCTGTCAATTAGAATCCTGTTCCCAGGATCTCTAATGATCCCGAGCGTGCACACAGCGGACAAATGAAACGGCCCCAAAGCCAATCCGTCAGGCTTGTTCTCGGCACCATTATTGCTGCATTGGCAAAATGCGATCATCGCGCCCCCCAGTGCAAGGGTCGACCACGAGGCGTTGCTGAATCGATTACGAGCCATGGGGCCTAGGGTAGAACGCGGCCGCGGAAAATGCGCTGCTTGATCCGCATGGTGTTGGAAATGTCCTCAACGGGCGAACCTGCCAGCACCAATAGGTTGGCAGACGCCCCGGGCTTCAGTCCCCAGGGTGTCCTAAGAAAATCTGCGGCCAGGGTGGTGGCGCCTCGCAGGGCGTCCCAGGTCGGAACTCCGGCCTGCACCCACAGTGTCAGTTCGCGGTGGACTGAATAGCCCTGAAAGGTGCCCAGGTTGCCGGTGTCTGATCCGACCAGCAAGGGGGCGCCCGCCTTGTGAAGACGCCGCAAGGACACAAAATCGTGTTGGCGACAGCCCTCCTGTTGCCACCCAACCCAGCCCTGGGCCTTTTGTGTGTAATCAGCCCGACGGCGATAGGCGGCGCGCAGGCGGGGGGTGGTGACTTGCATTAACAGGGGCGCGTCTAACAGGGCAGGTGTCTGCGCCATCAGTCCTAGATCGCATTGCACCGCCATCGTGGGCATGAACACGGTGCCGGCCTTGCGTGCGGCAGCGACCAGTGTGTCGGGGATGATGACTTCGTCTTCCAAATGGGTGATGACGGCCGCCCCGCTGCTGACCACCAACGCGGCGTCAGCCCAAGAATCAATATGCACGATGGTCCGCAATCCCAAACGTCGCCCTTCGTCGACCACGGCGCCCAGCAAGGGCCCAGGGCCAATAACCTTCAACACGTCGGGGTGCATGCGGGCGAGATCTTGCACGCGCATCCGAATCGTTTCTGCCGATTCACCTTCTTTGGGGCCGGTCCGTCCCCTGGGGCGCCCGGGTCGAAACAAGGCGGCGCCCACGAACAAACGCGCATGATCCGGGGACGTCGCCAGGCGGCCGCGTACGGCTACGGCCTCGGTGCCGCCGGTCAAGTCCAAGACCGCCATGACGCCCGCGCGTAGGGACAGGCGGAGGACCTCTTCGCGACCGGGCTCTTCATCGTCGGCCTCGCCGGTGGGGGCCGGGTTGCCCCACGGATGAACGTGCAGATCGATAAGGCCCGGTAAAACGAAGCTGCCGCTTAATTCCAGGATTTTGCCTGTACACAGGCGTGTCGCCTCGGGGCCAACGGCCTTGATGGTCTGGTTTTCGATCAGAAGATCGGCCGTGACGATTGTCCGGCTGTCGGGATCAACTAGATCTGCGCCCCGCAGACACAACGTGGAAGCCGCAGCCGCCTGCCCCAAGATGACAGCAAACAAGGCCGTGCTGATCATCGGGAAACAGCCGACAATCCTTCTTCGTAAAGGGCAGCCAAATCAGCGCACAGACGTTCAATTCCATACTGCTGCGTGACTTCGGCCTGAATGTGCGCAGCCCGTGCCCGTGCGTCTTCGACCAGCGCCTGTTCAATGGCTGTGGCCAGGGCTTCCGGATCGCGTGCGGGCACCAGGGTTCCGCGTTTTCCCGCCTGTAGCACGTCTGTCACGCCGCCCACGTTGGTCGACACGACCGGCACCCCCGCGGCCATCGCTTCGATCAGGGACACCGGTGTACCTTCGTTGATCGACGACAGCGCCACGACATCCAGATCTGCATAGATTTGGGGCAGGTCACGTCGCCACCCCAGAAAATGACAGAGATTTTTAATGCCGCGGGCCTGGGCGTCTGCCTGAATTTGGTCCAGCAATTCACCGCCGCCCACAAATACGAAGTTGATATCCGATCGACGTGCGGCCAACAGCGCTGCGGCCGCCACAAAAGTCGCATGATCTTTGACCGGCACCATCCGTCCCACAATGCCCACAAGCCGGATACCTGATCCCACCCCCAATTCGGAGCGCAATTGGCCCCGGTGTTGTCCCGCTTCGCGGAACGCGGTCAGATCGAAGCCTAGGGACACGACGCGAAACTTGTCCCGTGCTGCCACCTTGAAAGTGTCCGCCAGTTCATCAGCCAAAGCGGCGGACACCGTTACCACGTTCGTGCTGACCCGTGCCAATACCCGTTCCAGGGCGGTAAATACGGCGCTTTTCGTTGGGCCAAAATATCCCCGCAACACATGGCCGTGGAAGGTGTGGTAGCGCGCCGGAACCCGACACAGCCACCCCACCGCGCGCCCGATGGCCCCGGCCTTGGCCTTGTGTGTGTGGATCACATCCGGGCGTTCGGTTCGTACCAACTTCATCAATTGCCAGGCTGTCGATATGTCCTTGAAGGGCCGCAGTTCGCGCCCGAGCGATGGGATGCAATGAACCCGGGTCACCCCGTGTTGCTGCAGCAAGTACCCCATGTCGGCCTCACCTGTTTCGACCGCGCCGATGACCAATACGGTTTCAAACCGGTCGGGGTCTAGGCCCTTGGTCGTTAAAACGGCATGAATCGCAGGACCGCCCACGTTCAACCGGTCGATGATGCGCATCACCTTGATGCGGGGCGAGCGTTCGGGGCGCATCATGTCTTCACCTAAAGATTGAAACCCGCGCGGGTGGCCAACCTGGCCATATCAGGACCAATAGGGGCACCTTCTTGTGCCATCAGACGTTCGCCAACCCAGTCCTGCGTGCGCAACATCAGCTCGATAGGTAGTGACGTGAACGAGGCTAGGATCCGATCGATCGGAACGACGGCCTGCGTTCCGTGTGGCCCGGTTGCTGAAATTTCGCCCAAGATCCGTTGTCCCAGTTTTTCTAGTTCTGACAGAAGCCCGGCGTCCAGGATGGTTTCGGATTTTTGACCGGCCTTGGGAACACCCGCTGCATCTAGCGCGTGGGTAATTTCTGAAAATACGGGCGTCGCAGGCACGACCCCCAACGATCTGATCCACGCGGTTACGATGGGGCGCTGCAGATCGTCTGGCAGCAGATCAATCGTGAAAGATTCTCCGTTGATGACGGCCACGGGTGCATCGTCCGATGGATCCGTCACCGCAACCAAAAAACGCGTTTGGCATCCACTTCGCAGGGCCGTAACAACCAATTGTTTGCCCACAGCGCGCACGTCATGTCCGGCGATGGTTGTTGACGCCCCCTTATCCCTATCCAGCGCCCGCAAAATCCCAGCCGCCGCCGCCACCCGTCTGGGGCTTATCTGTTGCCCCAGGATGCGTCTGAAAATGTCAGCCCCTGATTCGTGGCCCTTCTCGTTGCTGCGCGCTTTGGCCAACAAATCCAGCATCGCGTCGGTGGGCCCCACCACGCCCAAGGTCTTGCAGCCGTGTAGCGCAAACGTGGCCTGTCTTAATCCGATGGCGCTTTCCAGGCCCGCGATGTCATCGAAAAACCAGGCGCAACTGGCGTACATTGCCAGCGCGGCCCGCATGGTTTGGATAAGCGTCATCGCACGATCAGAGTTTTGGCCCCGGTTACCCCGCAGGCCCGGCCTTCCTTCATCACGCAGGCAGGCCCGCCTGACATCTGGCGGTGCATCCATCCACGTCCCGAAGTGATCCCGCGTGCCCCACGGATCCAAAAACAGATCGGCGCCTAGATCTTCGAACAAATCATGGGTGTGGTCGCGCAGGACATCCAGGGCCTGTCGCAGGGGTCCCCGCCAGGCCTGCGACCATCCGGTTTCTGCGGGCGCACGCATCGCACAGCCGCAATGCCGTTGCCATCTGCCGATGCCGTGATTACAACTCCACGCTGTGGCCTCGCCATCGGGGCCGGTCGCCAGTTGTGCGTCCCAGTCGGGCGGGTTTTTTGCCAGGTATGCCCCTAGGTTTGTGACGTCGATGTCGCGCGCGTCGGCTTCCACTGACAACGCGTAGGCCAGTGTCAGATCTGCGAATTTTTTGTGGTGGCCATACAGTTCACCATCGGACGCGACCAGCACCAACGGCCCGTCCTTGACCGATGATCGCGCGGCCGCATCTTCTACCGCCCTCAAAAACGAATCGGCATCCTTTGCGGCGGTCCCGAACGCGATTCCCCGGGACATGGGCCCATCGAAAATTCCGAGGGCAATGGAGCGCCCTGACCCATCCCGGTGTGTCCATCTGTAGGCTCGACCTGTGTCAATGGTGTCACGGGTGACGGGTACGAATGCGCCCCCCGGGGGACGGACCGCGCCTATTTGTTCTGGTGCAAGAAGGGTGAAATTCACACCTGCCTCGATCAGCGCTTCTAAGGTCGCCGGATCTGAGGCCGTTTCGGGAAGCCACATGCCTTCTGCATGTCGGCCAAAACGCCGAAAGAAATCCTGCTGGCCCCACAAAATCTGGGTTCGCCTGTCCGCATCGGATAACAGCGGCGCTATCGGATGGCCCCATACCTGGGCCATGGCACCCCCATGCCCTGTTCGTGCGCGCTGAGCATGATCTCCGTCGGCAATCCGCCGCAGCGTCCAGGGATCGTGCCGTTCGATCCAGCGCGCCAACGTGGGGCCAAAATTGAAGGACAACCGGGCGTAGTTATTGACTAGACCCTGCAGCCGGTCGCCCGCACCATGCAGCCGCGCGAACGCGTTGGGGCGGTAACATTCGGCGTGAATCCGGGCATTCCAGTCAGAATAGGGCGCCGCCGTCGGTTCCCGGGGCATCTGGTCGGTGAATGGGTTTTCGCGCGGCGGCTGGTAGAAATGGCCGTGAACCACCAGATTGATCGGGGCTGCCATCGTGCCGCCTTTTAGAAGTTGCGTGACCGGGTCAACAATGTGTCCCGGGAACGGGCCACGACGGTGATTCCGCCTTCACTGACGTAGTGGCGAATCGCATCCTTGCCCAGATCGTGTCCGATAAAATCGCCGTCCGTGATGCGCACGTTTTTGTCGATGATGGCACGGTACAGACGCGCGCCTTTGCCCACGTGGACGTTGTCGAACACGATGGATTCACGCACTTCGGCGCCTTCTCCGACGCTGACGTTGCGCCCCAGGACTGAATCTTTGACGAATGCTCCGGCAATCACGCAGCCCGCCGAAATCACCGACTGCACCGCCACGCCCCGCCGGGTTTCATCGTCGAAGACAAATTTGGAAGGCGGGTCGGGATGATTGGCCGAATGAATCGGCCATTCCCAATTGTATAGATTGAAATGCGGGACGACGTTTTTAAGATCCAGATTGGCTTCAAAATACGATTCAATGGTCCCGACGTCGCGCCAGTAGGCGATTTCGCCGACTTCGGTCACGCCGGGGATGCGGTTGGTGCTGAAATCGTAGGCGAACAGTTTTCCCGTGGTCATCATCTGGGGCAGGATGTTGCGACCAAAATCATGATGCGATTCTATGGCTGAATCGGCCCGCAGCAGTTCCAGCAAGGGCCCTGGCTGAAAGATGTAATTTCCCATCGAAGCCAGGCATCGGGTCGGATCGCCCGGGATCGTGGCGGGGTTTTTTTCTGGTTTTTCTTGAAACCCAATGATGCGGCCCTGTCGATCGGTTTCAACGATGCCAAATTCAGACGCCTCCTCGACGGCGATGGGCAGGCAGGCCACGGTGCCAACAGCGTCGTGGTTGCGGTGAAAATCCAACATCTGCCGCACGTTCATTTTGTAAACGTGGTCAGCACCAAAGACTGCGATCGTGTCGGCGCGAAAATCTTCGGCCAAATGAAAATTTTGCCACACCGAATCCGCCGTCCCCCGGTACCAACTGTCACCCATGCGCATCTGGGCGGGCACGATGGTGACGAATTCGGTCGACGTGTTTCGCCAACCCCAGGCCCGTTGTATGTGTTCTGCCAGTGACTGCGCCTTATACTGGGTCAGTACATAAATCGCCCGCATGCCCGAATTCACAAGGTTCGACAGGACGAAATCGACGATCCGGTACCGCCCGCCAAAAGGCACGGCCGGTTTTGCGCGATCCAGGGTCAGCGGGTGCAGCCGTGACCCTTTTCCACCGGCCAGAACGAAGGTAAGCACACGTGACAGATGATCCATGCGGCCCAAGATCATAGCCGACCCGCCCGAATCTTGTCTCTTTGTTGGTAATTTTTGCGAAACGGAAACACGAAGGGGCAGTACAATCCGCCCCCACCATGCCTTTTGAAGAACGATTTCGACGTCAACTGCGCGACCTGGCCATGAATCTGTGGTGGTCGTGGAATCCATCTGCGATCAAATTGTTTCGCGATCTGGACCCGTCGCTGTTTCGCACGTCCAAGCACAACGCGTTGCAGGTCATCAACAGCCTGTCGCCCGAACGGCTAACAGAACTGTCGCGTGATGCGGTTTTGCGTGCCCGGGTGGATAAATCCCATCGTGAGTTTACGACGTACATGTCGCCCACGGCAGAAACCTGGGCGTCTACGCACGCCGCGCCGCTGCGGGTTCGCCCTGTGGCGTATTTTTCCGCCGAATTTGGTCTGCACGAATCTTTGCCCATCTACAGCGGGGGCCTGGGTGTGCTGGCGGGGGACCACCTGAAAACCGCTTCGGATCTAGGGGTTCCCCTGGTTGGGGTGGGCCTGTTTTATCGCGAATCATATTTCCGGCAGCACATCGACCGGGAAGGCGTTCAGCACGCGCAGTACGCCGATTTTCCCATGGACCATTTCCCGGCGACCTTGGTGACCGGCCCCGAAGGCCAGCCGTTGGTCATTGACGTGCCCCTGGGATCAGAGACCCTTTTCGCCCAGATATGGCGGGTGGCGGTCGGCCGGACGCCGCTGTTGCTGCTGGACACCGATTTGCCGCAAAACTCGGTAGAAAACCGCGAACTGGCCGCGCGCTTGTATTTTGGTGATCAGCGCATTCGCATCCGCCAGGAACTGCTGCTGGGCGTGGGCGGGGTGCGGGCCTTGAAGGCAGCGGGCGTTAACTGGAGCATCCTGCACCTAAACGAAGGGCACAGCGCCTTTGCCACCTTGGAATTTGCGCGTCAGCGCATGGAAATGACAGGTTTGTCGTTTTGGGACGTGGCGCAGGAAGTGGCCCAAGCGACGGTGTTCACCACCCATACACCGGTCGATGCAGGGCACGACCGGTTCCCACCGCAACTGGCTGACGAACATCTAGAACCCTTGCGGCAGTCGGTGAAATTGTCGCGCGAGGATTTCCTGGGCCTAGGACGCATCCGCCGCGAAGATCAATCCGAATCGCTGTGTATGACCGTTTTGGCCTTCAAGATGTCTCGTCATGCCAACGGGGTGTCCAACCTGCATGGGCGGGTCAGCCGCAAGGCCTGGCAAGTTCTGTGGCCGAATCACCGCGAGGATGAGGTGCCCGTGGGGCACATCACCAATGGCGTTCACATGCGAACGTGGTTGTCCCCCGCGATGCAGGACCTGTACACCCAGCACCTAGGCCCCCAATGGACCGCCAAACTGACCGAACCCGATTTCTGGGCCGGCATTGAAAAGGTATTTGCGGCGGAACTGTGGGAAACCCACCGCACCATGCGCGCCAGTTTGGTCAATTTCATCCGGCGCGAAGTATCCGCGCAGCGCAAACGCGATGGCTACAGCGACGACCTAGTCCAGGCCGCGGCAACGGTCCTGGACCCAGATGTGTTGACCATCGGGTTTGCACGCAGGTTCGCTACCTACAAACGGGGCGATCTTCTGTTCCGCGATGCAGAACGGCTAAAACGCATCTTGCTGGATGCGAAACGCCCCGTGCAGTTGGTGTTTTCCGGCAAAGCCCATCCCGCCGATCGGCCGGGACAGGATGTTCTGCGCCACGTCTATCAATCCAGCCTGTCAGCGGAACTCCGGCAGCGTGTCGTCTTCATCGAAGACTACGACATCAACGTCGGGCGCCACATGACCCAGGGCGTGGATGTGTGGTTGAACAACCCGCGCCGCCCGCACGAAGCCAGCGGCACCAGCGGCCAGAAGGTCCTGTTGAACGGGGGCCTCAACCTGTCCGTCCTTGATGGCTGGTGGGCCGAGGCCTACGACGGCACCAACGGGTTTGCTATCGGGGACGGGACCACCCACGTCGACAACGATATCCAGGATCGCCGCGACGGTGAATCTTTGTTCCGGGTGCTGGAACAGGAAGTTGTGCCGCTTTACTACGACCGTGACGTGCACGGCGTGCCCCACGGCTGGGTTGCCCGCATGAAAAGCGCCATTCGCACCCTGGGCTGGCGGTTTAACACCGACCGCATGGTCATGGACTACGTCAAGTCGTCGTACCTGCCAGCCGCTGGCACGACCAGCTGCGAAATGTAGCTGACCAGATGGCGACCTAGGGGGCCAAAGGCGTGGGATCGAAGGGAAAGGATCCCTCGGGACGTCCCGCGGCGATCCAAGCCCGAACCAGGGCGAGGGTTTTCGGAGCCATGCCCCGGTTCACGCCCTTGGGCATTTGTTTCGGAAAGCCGTCCAGCGCGGATTCCATGTCAAACGCCGCCTCAAAAAGGCCCGGCAGCTCCGTGCGGCCGCTGCGGTAGGTATCAACGTAAAGGAACGCGCCCGCAGACAACTCGTCACCGCTGGTTTCGTGACAATCGGAGCAGGCGGTCTTTATTTGAGCCCGCAGATCAGAAAACGTCACTAACCCTTGCGTGGCGGACACGGTCGCAGGGGGAGCCGTTACGACGGGGTTTTCCCCCTGAGCACCTTCACACCCCCCAAAAACACCGAGCGTCAGGACGCACAAAACCGCCACGCAGATCTGCGAGGGGGAGGACATCTTGCACATCAAGGGCATGGGAAGAGCTTCCCAGACCTCCGTGCGTGCCGCGTCGCAACTTCGCCACGGTATTGTGACAGGCCGACTTCAGATCCGTTACGGCCGGTGGACCCCGGCGAGCTTGCCGCCGAGATCTTCAATCGAATCGATGAGCAACTGGGCGACGTAGTCGAAATTATGAGCCCAGGCCCCGGGATCTTTGCGTGACAGTTGATAGTTGTGGGCCACCTTCATCAGTTTTGGGGTCCAGGCCACGAACCGATTGGCGGCGGCAGCGTCCGACGGGCCGCAGGTCGTTTTTGCATCGCCATCCGCATCCTTGAAGAAATACGGGTATGTCGCCGAACTGTAACAAAGCCCACCCGGCCCGGCCGAGGCCGCCATCGCTTCAAGAAGTTTTTCGGCGAGGCCATCAAGCTCGGCCGCCAGGGGCTCATCGGTCTTTCCATCTCCGTCGTAGTCGAGCAAGCGTACTTGTCGAATCTTTTCGGGCTGGCCGTTGGCGTCCGCGTGACAGGACTTACAGCGCGATTCCCACGAATCGACAATCGAAAAGGTGTGCTGGCTGGCCTTCGGATCGTGGCAGGACGTGCATTGAATGCCGCCCTGGTGTTTCAGTTGACCGGCGTAGGTCTTCCCCGCGTATTCATAGCCCACCACGGCGCGTCCGCCCTCGCGGACGGCGGCGGCAGGCAGATAGTGCACGTTCATGAACTTGTAGTCCTTGGCGGCGATGGCCGCATCAAGATCCGCTTTGGCAACACGCCCGCTGTGACACGTGCCGCAGAGGTTGTCGCTGCCGCCGAGGGCCAGCGTCTTTCCGCCGGGGAAGGGCGTGTTTTTCACAGTGACAAGATCCCAGGCCTCCCCGACCTTGGCATGGCAGGTGCCGCATTCCAGACCATTTCCGGTTTCCGGTACGTTGATGCTCACCCCGTGATCGACGAAGAATCGGAACCCCACCTCGCCGCTATGGCAGCGTGAACAGGTCGCGTTGACCGCGTCGTCAGCGTCCCAGTTTCGGGCCGGGATTCCGGTGCCGTCAAAATGTCCCCTGTCCCCGCGAACGCTTCGGGACATATCAACCTTCACGGCCACTGCACTATTTACGTCCGTAATCGAATCGTAGAGCAGCTCCATGATGTATTTCGCGTTGTGTGCAAAGGCGCCGGGATCTTTGGTCGCCAGTTGGTAATTGAAAGCGGCCCGTAGCAGGCGCGGGGTCCAGGCTTTGTATCCGTTGGTTGCCAGCGCCTCGTCGGCGCCGCAGGTCCCGTCTGCGTTCGTGTCAGCAAACCAATAGGGATACGCGGCAGCGTTGTAACAAAGCGGCGCTTTTCTCTCGACGCCATGGCGTTTCATCGCTGCAAGTAACTTGTCGCGCGATCCGTTAAGTTCTCCGGCCACACCTTCGGTGACGTCGCCGTCGCCATCGTAGTCACGCCCGACAGAGGACATCATCCGAATGGTCCGCAAACCCGCGCCATCCTTGACCCCCTTGTGACAGGTCGCACAGAGATCGATTTTGATCTTGGAAGAGTGGGCGTCGTGGCAGCCGATGCAGGTGTTGGCTTCGGGAACGTGTCGGAACCGAACGTCGTACCGTTTGCCTGGGTACTGATAGCCGCTTTTCGCCTCGCCCGCGTACAGGGTTGCCGCGGCCGGGTAATAATGAATGTTGGTGAAATTCAGCGCCGCTGAGGCTGTGTCGTCGTCCGGCAGCGCCAATGTCTTAATCGCTTTGTCCACGTCGGCGCCCGAGGCCCGACCTTGGTGGCACGTCATGCAGGTCGCTTCACGTCCGAGGCCGCCGACCTTCGCCCCCGAGGGAAAGGTAACGCTTGTCAACGACAGCGCGGCGCGGTTGTGGCAGGTCGTGCAGCGGATTTCGGACTGCACGGGCGCTGGCCGATCCACCTGTCCCGGAATGCTGCCATCTCCCCCCAAAAAATCGATGAAGCCTTCTGAAGAGTGACAACGTCCACAGGTCGTGGGGACGGCTCCCTCTTTGTTCCAGTTGTTAAAGGCAACGGACGTCCGATCGGCGTGCGCCGATCCTCGCCACGCCTCGTAAAACGGGATCTCTTCGGCCCGCACAGGCCCGGGCCGATCATCGCTTCCACCGTCCGTCACAACCCCCGCATCAAAAGGTGGGCGTTCTACGAGGACAATGATGCGTTCGGGCTCTGGTTCCGCGCAGGACAGGGACAAAGCGACGAGGGCCCTGGCGACGAAGAGCCCCCGAACGAGGAATTGTGAGGCGTTGATTCGGATGTTCATGCTCATGGGGAGGCTCCCTGACGAATCCATTGAAGGACCAATTCGTATTCGACCGAACCGGAGGGAAAGATCGTTCCCCCGCCGTGGTTTTGTCCTGCTGCTTTGCTGAGACATCGGCTCGCAACGGGTTGTTCTCGATTGATAAAGGCCGCCGTCGATTGGCGGTCTTTGTTCAGATCACCCGTGACAAGAAAACCTGTGCCCGCCGCTGTGCCACCGGGGGCGTGACAGCCGCCGCAGGCTTTGACCAGCGTCTGATGCAGAGCCGAGAAGCTTACACTTGTCACCCTTTGGTCGGAGCTCCCAGGGGTATCACCGCCCGCGTCTTGCGCGGATAGGGCGGGGGCCTTGGCATCCGGTGTCGGGGCCGCGCCCCGTTCGAAATCGGCACAGGTTGCGAATGCCCCGAGACATAACGACAGACACAAATGCCATCCGTTGCGGCTAAAACTCATAGGCCACCATCAAGCGCAGCAAATCGTCGGGGGTTTCGTTGGTCTTTTCAAAATTCAGAAAGTATGTGAGACCGGCCTGTAGCCCCGCGTAGCGGGCCACCACGCCCACATTGTGGGTCGATCCGTCGACCAGGCTTCCCGAGGACCCAAAACGCCGGGGATCTTGGTAAAGGCCGCGGCGGTTGTCGAAGGTCCGTAGCCCCTGCCGGTACTGCAGGTGCAGCCAATCGAAGGCATAAACGCGCGCCTGCAGATAAGAAGCAAAATGGTAGTAGTCCTGACCGCCCCCGCTTCCGGAAACATCGGCACGCAAAACACCGATGCCGAGGACCACGCGATCCAGTACGGGGAATCGACGCCAACGCCAGATCCCAGCGTCGAGTGCCTGCATGAAGAGGGTTCGACCCGCACCAAGTGGATTCCAGTAGTTCGAGTAAAAGCCGCCGATCGGCCCCCACGCCGCCCCCAAGCGCAATCCCGAGCCGAGATGAACATCGTCCGCAGGCGACCTGTCCGCTTGAAGATTCAGCACCACATCGGGTCCCCGCAGATGATGGCCGCGAACGGAAAAAGCATCCAGGGTCAACGCCAATCCGTGCACCCTGGTGTTGGCCGATGCGCTGACACCCTCCGAGGCCCAGATGGCCGGCAACACGCGTTGATCGAAGCCCGCGTGGCCGCCATAACTTTGATGAAAAAGCGGCTCGGTGCCAAAGGGGACGACAATTTTTCCGGCCTTAACATGTATCCCGATGGGCGATCGGGGGCCCAAAAGCCGGGCGCCGATTTCAAAGAACTCGAGGTCGATGATTTCAACGTCAAGGGTGAACGGATCGTCCACGCTGCTGCGGTTGAGAAAGAGGAAATGATGGTAGCTCTGTAGCGCCGTGTCTCCTTTTCCCGAAAGCGGATTGGTCTGGAAATTGCGCCGATCAACGTTCAGGTCGAAGCGCCCGTTGAGGTGAAAACCACCTGCGAGATCGAGCCCGTTTGCGGGCGCACCTGCCCCGTGTACGGCCCGTGGAGGGGGCCCGGAAGGGATGGCTTGTGGCGGAGCTTCTACTTTTGTGAGATCGGACGTGACAGGTGTGTCCGGCGGCGCTGCCGTTAGGTCGTCCGGAGTCCCCGCCGCGATCCAGGACAAAAGTTTCACAGCGCCCTCGCTTCCCGGCGCCCACACCACGCCACCACCATGCGCCTCTCCCCTTGCTTTTGTCAGCGCGGGGCTTGCGTTCGGCGTGTGAAGGTCGACAAACAGACGGGTGATCGCCAGATTTTCGCCAAGGTCGCCACTGAGTCGATACCGCGTTTGCGCGGCCATTCCTCCTGGGCCGTGGCATGGCATGCACGACCGTACCAACTCCGAATGAAGGGCACGCCCAGGGGGCGGGACCAAGGGCACATTCTCGCGAGGAGCCGCATCTGGCGCTGTAACAACGATTTTCGCGTCCGGCACCTCAAGTGGATTCGTGGCCCCCTTTGGGAGCGTCCCCGCTGCCAGCGCTTGCGGCTTTGCAGGGGGAGCCTTTGGATGCGATGAACGATGCGGCGGGCTTGCGCCGCCGCTGGGCTCGGCCGCGCTCCCGACCCCGTCCGGCGTCGAAGACTCTCTTAATCCTCCAGCGGATATCCACCGCAGAATCCGGCGAAAACCGTCCGTCGACGCTGAAAGAACTAGGCCGCCGCCGTGGGCTTCCCCCAGCGCTTTGGTCAAAAGCAGACTTCGCCGCGGGGCGTGCAGATCGATCATCGTGCGCGTCGATCCGAAATCTCGACTTAGATCCCCGTCGAGCCGGAACCGCGACGAGGCGGCGGCCCCGCTTGTGCTGTGGCACCCACGGCAGCTTGCCAAGAGAGTTTCATGCAGGCGCCCCGCAAAGGCCGGCGGAGGTGGCGTTTGCAGGATCGCCCCCGTCGGTCCTTCGCCTGCTTGGGATGGCGGAGGTGCTGGTTTTTCGATCGGATTTTGCGTGGGGGCGGGTGGTGCTGTCGACGGCGCGGGGGGGGCGGTAGGCAAATTAAGCTGCCGCAGCAGTTGCTGACGCTTTCGTTCTTCCCGGCTAAGCGGCTGGGCCTGCGGCGGCTGGGCCCAGGCAGGCGTCAGAAGCGCCAATCCCAGCACCACGACAGGCGTGACGGAGGCAAGTCGAGGGGGGCGTCGAGGGCTAAAGGGGCGCATGACAGCCCTCACACGTGTATGCGGCGACGGCCGCCGCGCGCTTGCCATCGTGACAAGAGCCACAGGCCCTCCCCTGGTCCATGTCCGCATGGCGCAAGGGGGTGAGCGCCTGGGGGAAAACGGAGGGATGGCAGGCGTGGCACCGTAGGGATCCGTGGCGCGGGTGGGAAAAGAGCCCTCTCATTGCCGGCGCCCCAGGCCGTGGATCCCGGACCCGGGGGATGCGAATCTCAGCGGGGATTGCGACCGCCAACGTCACGGCACAGGCGGCCACGACAAGACCCAGAACAGACGCCACGAGGACTCTGTGGCTTTTCCCCCGCCCCGAAATTCTCAAAGCGCCCTGACGGTCGCAGCGTCCGTGTTCGCAGATTTCGTGTTAATCGCGCGGAACGAAATCGTCGCGCCCACGAGGACCAGCGGCAGGCCGATGGCTGCCGATAAAATGAATGCGCCCGGGCTCCAGAAAAATGCTGTGCCCAACTGTACGACAAGCCCGGCCCCCGCGAGGGCGATGCCTCTGCGCAGCCGACTCAGAGCGAGATCCGTCATCGTCCCACCCCTGCTTGCCAGAGCCGCCCCTGATCGGCGGCACCCAGATCGTGGCCCACGGCGTGGCACTGCAAGCACGACCGTGTCCCCGCGTGCAGCTCGGGCGCGACCGGGCGATGTGCGGGTTGTTCAAGAAACCGGCGTGCGTCCTCGTGACAATGCAGACAGTTTTGGTTGGGGAACGGGTGGTAAAGCTTGGGTTTGGCAGGAATGGTCCCGACATAGTGGACATAGACGTGGCGCAGCCCATTTAACTTGGCGCGCAAGTCGCCAAACATGGCGTAGTCCGTGTGGCACGAAAAACAGGTTGAGTCCCTGGTCACGAGCCGCTCCTGGTAATGGACCGCAGAGAGCGCTTTTCGGTTGTCGGCGAACAGGCTGCGCCCGTAGGTCTGCATCTCGTGGCACGAGAGACAAAAACGTGTGCGGCTCGATTCGGTGATCCCGGCCCGGAACGACGCTGCCGAAGCCGCCAGGGGCAGCAGCGCGGTTGCGAACAGGAGCGCCCACCGTCCACCGCGCGATCCGCCCAAATGCCGAATCGCCAGGAAACAAAGCACGGCACCCACGATGGCCAGGCCGAGGATGAGAAGAATGTTTGGGTCGAGCATGAAAATCGTATCAGACAGGCGCCCGCCGCTTTCCGCGGGCCGCGCCTTCATCTAGCAAGCCTTGTGCCACAGGCGTGCTAGCGAAATCGTCGACGGGCCTTTCCCTCCACGAAAATCCTGCGAGGGAACCGGGAGACATGCGCAGCCTTTGCGCCTCAACGGCTCCGGTAACGCCCCGGGACTTGTACTTGCCAGCCGAAGTTGCGAAATGTAGCCGACCAGATTTGGAGTAGAACTCCGACCCGGCGCAAACGGTTTTTCCCCGGGCGCCGTGAACGACGTGGCCCGGAGGTAGACCCAATGACCGTTCAAATCCAAAGGCTTTTTGTCTGTGTAGGGGCGTTGGGCCTCACCGCGACGGCCTGTGCCAAGAAAGAAGGTTCAGCGTCTGCGCCTGACGCCGCCGTTCAAAAGGACGCTGACCCGCCGATTGCCAGCGGGCCTGATGCGAAGCCGCGCAAACCGGATGCGGCGCAGGCCGGGCCCCTTGATGCGTCCCCGCCGCCCCCACCGCTTAAACCAGAATCGCTTCCCGCTCCGTGGAAGGCCGACAACATTGGCAAGAACACCTCCACCTTGGGCGCTGACTATTTCATGGTTCCGAGCACCACCTATTTCGTGCTGAAGAGCGCAAGTCTTGGTATCGGTGGCAAGGAAGATTCTTTCCAGTTTGTGAGCCAGAAGGTCAAGGGCAACGCTGAAATCATCGTCCAGGTGAGGAACGTCGATTTCACGGATCCACAGGCGGCGGCGGGGGTCATGATCCGGGCCAGCGCCGACCCGGGCGCCCCCCACGTGTTTATCGCCATCGGTGCCGGCGGGCTGGGCTGGGTGCAGTCGCGCACGACCCCGGGCGGGGACACGCAGAAAGACCTTTCAGATCGGTTGAATCTGAAAACCGGAACGACCCTACGTCTTTTACGCCAAGGTAATTTTGTCAGCGCCTTCCGAGGTGACAAGAAAACGTGGACGGAGGTCGCGAAAATCGAAATCAAGCTGCCCGATGAGGCGCTGTTTGGCTTGGTGGGCACCGCCGCCAATCCCGATCCTGAAATTATCAGCCAGAATGAATTCAACTACGTCCGCATAAACAACCTGGTGTCGGATCCAGCGCTGGACGGTTGGTATGTGGAGGATCTGGGGTTGATCGGCAGTTCAGTTATTTTCGACAGCGGCGCCGCAGCGGTCAAGACCTTCGGCATCCCTTGGAGCCTGACCCAGGAATTTGGTCCGTACATGTTCAAAGAGGTAAAGGGCGACCATCGACTTACAATTCGTGTGCGCAGCATCGATGACGTGGATTCGGGCGCGCGTGTCGCGCTGATGTTCCGCAACGGCAACGTGACCACCGTGTCGCGCAGTCACGCCCACGCGGCGGTAAGCGTCACCGTGGGACAGGGCGTGGAATTTCAGCATCGTGTTACGAACGGCGCCACGACGATGCGCGCACCCGCGCAAGCCGGGGTCAAGGCCCCGATTTGGCTGCGTTTGGAACGGATTGGCAACAAATTCACGGGTTCTTATTCGGCGGATGGCAAGGACGGATCGTGGAAAGAAGCGGGCAGCGCCGAATTCGTGCTGGGCGACCTAAGTCTGGGGTTCATCGTGAATCCGGTGCTGAACACAAAAATCGCTGGTGCGATCGTTGACAACATCACGCTTGCGCCGCTGGGTGGCGCAGCAACAGATGCAGGCGTGTCGACACGCGACGCAGGGGGCGACAAATGATCCATTTTCATCATGCTGGATTGCTGGCGCTGACCCTGGTCGGGGTCGCTTGCATGGCCGAAAAGTCACCGGGTCCGGGCCCGGCCAACCCACCTGCTGCCGTTCGCAAACAAGATGCGGGCATCAGCAAAGACGCAGGGCCAACCGCCAAGGTGGCGCCACCTGCCTGGGATCCCGTGTTCGAGAGTCGGGACTATCCGACACGTCTGCCGGTCGTGTGGATCGAGGTCGAAGGGTCCCATTTCGACATCAAGCCCGACACGAAATCACGGGGCCGCCTGAAACTGATTGAAGATCACAACGGCACGCACATGGGACTGAAAAACAGCCCCGCCACCCTTGACACCACGATTGGAATTTCCGTCCGTGGATCCAGTTCGGCGGGATTTCCGCAAAAATCGTATTCCGTCGAGATCCAGAAGGCGAGCGGTGTTGCCACCAAGGCGCCGATCCTGGACCTGCCAAGTGGCGAGGACTGGAATCTGGTCACCTGTTGGGGTGACAAAACCTGTATGCGCAACGCGCTGGGATTGTGGATGGGGCGGCAGTTTGGCCGTTGGTCGGCGCGCACCCGATTTGTCGAGGTGTATCTGAATTCCCGGTACAACGGAATCTATCTTCTGACCGAAGCTATCAAACCCGATCGGAACAAGATCGATATCGCCAAGCCCGCGCCCACAGCAGACGAGGGCGACATCACGGGCGGCTACATATTCCGGCGTGAAGCCGGTGGCAAGGCGGGCCCCACCGCAAAACCCCCACAAGATTGGTTGTCACCCTACAAACCAACCGCCATAGCCCCCTATACGAAGAAGGTTCAGTTGCCCATGGTCTACACGTATCACGTGCCGAACAGCACGACGATTACGGACGACCAACGGGCCTACCTGTCGAAATATATGGCCGAGTTCGAAGCGATGATGGATGGGCCCAATTGGAAAGATCCTAAAAACGGCTACCGCACGTGGATTGACGTCAAATCTTGGTTGGAATACGCCCTACATGGGGAGGTATCGAACGACATCGACCACTATTTTAAGAGCGTCTACTGGGTCAAAGAGAGCGCAGCCTTGGGCGGCAAGTTGTTCCAGACACCCATGTGGGATTTTGATCGCGTGTTCGGCAACGCCGGTTATCGCGACGGATTCAAGGTCGACAACTGGGTCAATAAAATGAATCCGCGTTACGGCGGGGAGTGCAGCGACTGGATTCCGAATCAAGAAGGATGCATGGCCTGCGCCTACGACAACGCCTGCGTGCCCACCCCCGAAAAACTGTGTTTCGAATGCAGCGAGATCCCCTATGTGCCCTACTACTGGGAAAAACTGTGGACCGATCCGGCATTCTTGGACGACATGAAATGTCGCTGGCAGGAACTTCACAAAACCGCCTACAACCCCGTCGCTGTCGAATCGCGAATCGCGCGCTGGAAGAAGGAACTGGGCGCCGCCGTCATTCGCCACTATGACAGGTGGCAAATGGCGCCGCTGGGCAAGGTTGTGTCGGAATATTTCGTCAGCACCAAGGGTGACAACATTCCCGAATTCTTCGACGACGAAATCAACAACCTGGTCACATCGGTCAAGGACCGCATCGAATGGCTGGACGCGAACCTGCCGGGCACCTGCCGGACAAAATAGGGCACACGGGAATTCGATCCCATGGCAAAACTGAGCCACCAAGATGCTGGCCGAACACGTGCGCGCGAGGCTTCGGTATGACGGCCGTCGCGTTGGGGCTGGCGGCGCTGCTGGCTGCGCCCGCCGCCGTGGGATCGGCGCAGGAGCCCGTGCGACCCGAACTGGTGTCGTACTTTGGCCGCGCGCCCAAGGTCGACGGCGTGCTGGCCCCAGGCGAGTGGGCGGACGCAACGCAGTTTCGGGGTGCGCGCGACTGGGTGCCATCGTTCTCGCCGGTCACAGACGATGCGGATCTGACCCTGCGCGGTTTTGTCAAACACGACGCCACCTGGCTGTATTTCGGCTTCGAGGTGGGCGACGACGTGCTGTACGGCATTGATACCCCGCGCTGGTTGCCGCCCGAAAACCCGAAGGCGCACGACCTGTCGCCCGTTGGCTTTCCGTGGTTCGGCGACGAGATAGAGCTGTTGATTGACGCCCGCCACGCGTGGAGCGGCGACGAGATCGTCTCGGGCGACGGATCGTCGTGGCAGATGGTGGTGAACCTGACCAAGTCGCGCAAGCGCGGCGTGGGACTGGGCAAGGGTGGCCTTCTTGAAGGTGAGCCGCGCAACAAGCCCGAGGTGTTTGCCACCTACCGGCGCTGGATTGACAGCGGCGCCCAGAAGGCGGTGGCGCGCAAGCGGCCCGGTGGCAAGGGCTACGTCATTGAGTGGGCCGTGAAATGGAACCCATGCGTCGAGCTAGCGCCCGGCAAGTTCTACGCCCCGGCGCAGGGTGAAGTGACGATCGGGATCAACATCGCGCTCGGCGATCTCGATCGTCCCGAGGCTGGCGCGGGCAATTTCGGGGGGTTTCACCACGAACAGTGGCTGGCGGGGACCCCGCACACGCGCGCGCAGAAGAACAATTTCGGGACGCTCAAACTGATGGGGAACGCGCGCAAGCCGTAAGGCGCCCCGTCAGGTGCGACGGCTGAATGGACGAGCTTGAGCGCCGGCGATCAGCGGTTGTCGATACGGAAGACGCGACCGTTTTAGGTAACTGACCAGGGGCTAGGGCTGCTGCAGAATACCCAAGCACGAGGCTGACGTTGCAAAACGACCGTTTGGTGGGAACCCTGAGGCGAATATGTGAGTGACGGCAGCCCGCGCGGAGTGCTTCCGGTGAAGCAAATATTGCGGTAAATGGAATTTTTGTTGCAATAACTGCAATTGAGTGGCTAGCTATTGGTATGGGACCACTGGCGTCTTCTGAGATGGTTCTCGCCAACCTCCGGCTTGTCGCAGACTGGCTTCGGGTCAAACATCCCGACCAAACGTTCGAGATCGTCGTGGCTGGCGGAGCCGCGTTGTTACTACTTGGGTTTGAACGCGCGACACTCGACGTCGATGTTCTCTTTCCCAGGGTCCTGCCGCCTGATGTCGCAGAAGCGGCGAGGGTCGTGGCCCGCGGTCGAGGGTTGGGGGCTGACTGGCTCAACACGGGAGTTGCAAGGGTCATCAGCGAGCTGCGACGAAATCTCCCGCTGCCATCTTAGTTTAACGAACGTTCAAGAACCGAAGCCATCGCTCATAATCTCACCGTCGCGGTGCTTGGACGGCAAGCCCTTGTCAGCTTGAAGCTGCTAACGGCTTCTCCATCCGAACGCAAACACACGAATGATTTGCTGGTACTTGCGCCCACCGATCAAGAGTTGGATCTAGCGCATTCATTTGTGATTGAGACGGACGGCAGTACCCCCCGGATCGAAGACCTCGAAATTATCTTGAACCGCCTGAACGCGCATTCATGAATCCTCATAGAATGCGTGCCACCATTGAACACGCGCTGTCGCGCGGATGGGCGACGTTTGGCATTCCGATCTCGGCGGATCCGATCATCGAGTCTAACGAAGGGATGATCGATCCAGAGCCATTGATCGTCGCCACCGCTGTGTTTGTCCATGATCCTCGGCTGCTTTCAGATGTGAGCGTTTGGGTGACGGCCCATCAGAGCATTTTGATTCACAGCAAACTGGCGAGTTGCGTGAAGGTCCTTTCCTCCATCGGTCGCAGAGGGCTAGAACTGGCGTTGCGAACGCCAGAACTTTCAGCACTGCCCCAGAAGATCAGGGAGTCCTTGGGTAGCAAGGGCCCCGGCAGCAGCCCGTCCACAGTGCGCCTGGGCAGGTTCGCACCGTTCGACCTTGTTGCGCAGCGGGCAAGAATGATCTGCAATAGGCTGCTGTACGGTGCACAGGCCCGCGCCGACATCATCTCCGTGTTGCAACTTCCAGAACGCCCAACAACTGGTAAGGATCTAGCCCGATTGTTAGGTGTAAATCCATCGACGGTGTCTAGGATTTTAGATGACTTGCGAACGTGCGGCCAGCTAGACAAAAGAGGAAGGTTCATGACTGCTCCTTTCAAAGCACCGGGGCTTTCTCTAAGCCTTTTGTCGATTGAGAATTTACAAAATCTGCTGGACGCGGCCGCCGTTACCGATCCTGATCTGCGGCGAGCGATGGTGTCCGAGATTGACGTTCGGGATGATGGGATTGGTCATCAATTGATGACTCAGGCCTAGGGCTGGCAGACACGCGTGCCGTCTGTGATAAGAGTCCACGAAGTGGCGTGAACATAGGTGATTCAAGCCGCCCGGTTCTTTCGCGCCCCGTCCTGGGTTCGACGCTATTTTCTGGCGCGAAACGGGAACTTCGTCACGATCGCGATCAGGCCTGCCAACAGCCACAATAGGGTGCGCGGCGTGTGACTGCGGCCCCCAAGGGTGCAGCCGCAGCCGCCCTTGTCTGTGGCCCGGGTACCGGCCGCGTCGGCTGGTGGTGGCAGTGATCCGTCAGGTTCGACCTGTGCGATCGCGGCTTTCCTAAGGTCGGCATCGATGGGAACGTTGCTGTCTGCCGGCGCGCCGGCGTCGGGGG
>JAYUUT010000089.1:0-18550 GCA_043754455.1 Myxococcales bacterium | reverse complement strand
GCGTTTGCCCGACCCCAAGATGGCCATGGGCGCGTTCGAACGTGTGCTGCGCATCGATCCGGAAAACCGCCACGCGCTGGAGGCCCTGTCCGAACTGCTGTCAAAAACCAATGACATCCGCCGGGCCCTGGCCGTGACCGAAAAGCTGTACGAGATTACGCCTGACCCCGGGGCACGGCTGCCGTTCTTGCTGCGGGCGGCGGCCCTGTGGGAAAAGGCGGGGGATCCCCGGCGTTCCGGGGCGTTGCTGAAACGGGCCGCCGACGAATCCCCGCGCAGCCTGGCGGCCATCGAAGATCTGGCCCAGTTCTACGAACGGCACAACGAATTTCAGTCGCGGAACGTTCTTCTCGATGGGGCCATGAGGCTGCTGCGCGATGGGTTGATGCGAGATCCTGGTGACCTGCCGGCGCTGCGAACCATTGTTGAACTTCTGCGCCTGCGGCAGCGGCGAAACTGCGCGTCGTCGGCGCTTCAACTGCTGGCAGCGTTCTGCCCCGATGAAACCGAACGCGCGCACCTGTCCGCGCGTGCTGCGGCGCCAGTCGGGGGCCGTCGGCTCGCGCCGCTTTTGAATCCCGGACTTGACGAACGGGCGTGGCCGGAACTTCTGCCCCCTGGTGTTCGCAACCTGCTGCGGATTGCCGGTCCGGCTTTGCGAAAGGGTTTGCGTCCGGATCTGCGGCGTTGGGGGGTGGCGCGGGCTGACCGGGTCGCCCCGGGCACGGGGATTCGGGCGATCATCGATCCTTTGGCCATTGACCTTGGTCAGCGGGGGTTCGAACTGTACATCAGCACCGCCCATCCGCATGCCCTGGTGGTTGAACCTGCCGAACCGCCCGTCGTTATTATCGGGGCCGCCCTTGCGGCAGGCCCACCGGCCGTGCTGCGTTTTGCTGCCGGGTATTGTGCGCGCCTCATTGAAACCTGTTTTGATCTGCTGTGTGCGGGGCCGGTGCAAGGCGGGGCCTTGGTCGTTGGCCTGATTCGCCAGGTCCTAAAGGACTTTCGGCATCCTGAAATCGATGAGGCCACAGCCGCAGAGGCCACAGCCCGGGTGGGCAGGACGCTTGGCCGGACCACCCGGGCCGACATCGTGCCTTTTGCCGCAGAGGTGGCAACGCCGTTTTCAATTGTTAGCCTGCACGCGGCCGTCACCGAGGGCGCGGCACGGGTGGGTCTTTTGGCCAGCGCCGATTTGGCCGCGGCGTTAGGCGTCCTGCTGCAGGCCGAAGGGCGACCTTTTGATGCCGATGCTTTGGCCACGTCGCCAACCGCGTTAGCGTTGATGTTGTTTGCCCTCGGAGAAGATCACGAGGAGCTGGCCACATCCTTGGGATCGGCCTCATGATACAGTTGTTGCGATGACCTTCGGAGAATTGAGACCACCTTCTGCCGAGGATCCCCTGATCGATCAGGTGATCTCTGATCGGTATCGCATCATCAAAAAACTGGGCGAAGGCGGGATGGGGGCGGTTTATCTGGCCGAACACGTCTTCATCGAGAAGAAGGTCGCCCTGAAGGTGTTGTCCCCAGAATTGTCACGCCGACAAGATCTGGCCATCCGATTCCTGCAAGAGGCGCGTGCGGCGTCCAGCATCGGGCAGGAAAACATCATCGACATTTCGGATTTCGGGCAGACGCCCGACGGAACGGTTTTTTTCGCGATGGAGGTTCTTGATGGCAAGGATCTCGGCGTCACGATCAGCGAGGGCGGCCCGATGCCGTGGTCGCGCGCCAAATCAATCGTCCTTCAGATTTGCAAGGCCTTGCGGGCCGCCCACGCCAAGGGCGTTGTTCACCGGGATATGAAACCCGAGAACATCTTCATTTTGGACAAGGAAGGACGAATCGATTTCGTAAAGGTGCTGGATTTCGGCATCGCCAAGGTGCAAAGCATGGACGCCAATGCGCCCAAGCTGACCCGCACGGGAATGATTTTTGGGACGCCCGAATATATGGCACCCGAACAGGCCGAAGGGAAAGAAGCCGACCACCGCGTCGATATCTACGCCGTGGGTTGTGTGATCTATCATGTGATGACCGGGACGACGCCGTTTACGGCCGATTCGTTCATGGCGATGCTGACGAAACATTTGCTGGAAGAACCGATAGCGCCGGGCAAACGGTACCCCGAACTTAAGATCCCCAGGGAATTGGACGCCGTGGTGCTGCGGGCGCTGGAAAAAGATCGCGACAAACGTTGGCGCGATATGGATGAACTGATGGTGGCCATTTCCGCCATCGGAGGGCCGACAGACATTGGCACGGTGGTGCCGCCCAAGGCAGCAAGCGGGGAACGTCCTGCAACGGTTTTGTCGCGCGCGGTGGCTGGCGGCACGGCAGGGATTCCCGCTTCACCTGCACCGACGACCAGACAAATGGGGGGATCGTCAGAGGGTCTTAAGGTCATCACGCCGTCATCGCGCGTGTCAGACACGCAGATCGGGGATGCCACAACGGATCTGCCTGATGGCCCCAGCAGCAGGCGTCGACCCGAGTCCCCGTCCCGGGCAGGGCTTTGGTTGGTGATCGTGGGTGCCGTGGTGGGTGTCGCCGCAGCGGTCGCCTTTGTCTTGTCGCGTGGGGCGGCTCCTGTGGCACCAGCGTCCGTGGTGGCGCCCGTGGTGGCGCCCGCCGCTGTTGTGTCTGTCCCGGCCCCTGTGGCCGCTGTGCCACCAGTTGTCATGCCGCCCGTCGCGCCCGTTGCGCCGGTCGCGCCCGTTGCTGCCGAGCCCCCCCACGCCCCGACCCCTGTGCGGGAACATCGCAAACCGGGTTGGCGCCACATCACCGCCCCCGACGATCCAGCGCCGCACAAGCCGGGAACGCCTACGCCGCGCGAGCTGAAGAACCCATTTCCCGGCGTCCCGTGACAGGCGGCGCCGTCGAGGTTTCGATCGACGTGCGCGCCTTTCACCAGGAGGCCCTGGTGATCGATCTTCATAATGATCTCCTGACCAAACTGACGCACGCGCGGTTTGACCTGTCCCGCCGGCATGCCCCGGCCTGGTTTTGGAACCCGTTTCGCCTTGATATTGATCTGCCGAAGATCGCCGAGGGGGGGATTGACGGTCTAGGCTGTTTGTTGTTCGGTGGTTTTCGGTTTCGCCGGTCGTTGCGGTTCTGGCGGCAATTGGATTGTGCCAGCGACCTTGTGACCCGGTTTCCCCAGCAGTTGGCGCTGGTAGATACGGCCGCGGGTGTGCGCGCGTCCCACGCAAATGGCAAAACGGCGCTGTTTCTGGGGGTCGAAGGCAGCTATGAGGTGGAAACGGATCTAGATGCCAACGTTCCCCGGCTGGCCAAAGCTGGTGTTCGTTTCCTGGGTCCGCTATGGGAGCGCGACAGCCTGTCGGGATCGTCCTGTCGCAGCCGTCGCGATTCGGGGCTGACTGATTTGGGGCGAAGGCTGGTGACATCCTGTGAAGCCCACGGCATTCTGCCCGACGTCGCCCATGCCAGCCGGCGAACGTTTTGGGACATTGCTGACACTGCACAAGGGCCCCTATTTTCCAGCCATTCCGGCGTCGATGCGATCCGGCCTCACGCGCGCAATCTGGACGACGATCAAATTCGTACCATTGCCAAACGCGGCGGTGTGGTGGGCGTGATCTTCGTGTCCAGCTACGTGGGCGGCACGTTTTCGGCGCTGGACGCCGTGGCGGCGCATATTGAACACGTCGTCAACGTTGGTGGCGAGGACGCGGTGGCGCTGGGATCGGATTTCGATGGGTTCATGCCGCTGGTGCGCGGGCTGCGGGACGTGGCGGATTTGCCACGGTTAACCCAGATATTGTGGGATCGTGGGTTTGGCGAACGGCGGCTGCGCAAGTTGTTGGGGGAAAACGCCTTGCGGATGTTTTCCGAATCCTGGCGCAGCCGCTGAACCCTAACGCCGGCTACGGGGCTTCGCAGGTTCGCACAGCAACCGGCGGCCATTGTGGTCGCGGCCCGCCAGTTCGCTGCATAAACGTTCGGCATCGCCGCTGGGAAGGTTTAGGTACGTGTGCGTGTTCATCAGCTCGACGTCATGGGCTGTCAAGGTGACACCACACGAAGACAACAGTCCTAGAATCTCGTCGGCTGTGGCGTTGTCTTTTCGTCCCAGGCTTAGAAACACGCGGATCTGACCGGGCGCTGGGGTCGTGCTGTCTCTGGATCCAGGACCGGCTTCGGTGCCACCGTGCGCGCGCGGGGCGGGCCTTTCGCGGCGGGCGGGTGCTTCGGCAGCCGGAGGTTCAGTGGCGGGCGCGGATGTCCCGGCTTCGTTCCAGACCTCCCAGAACTCGCCACCTTTTGTCTCTGGGGGCGGGGTGGGGCGGGGCGGGGTGCTGGGTCGGGCCGAGGGCCGTGGCGAATCCGACCAGACCGCCGCTTCAGGAGGGGCAGAGGCAACAACCACCGCCGGGGTGGAAGCCACAAGTGCCGGGGCCTCAGGGGCTAGACGGGGGCTTGGCGCCTCGGGCCTGCTGTCACGTGCAACGGGGGCACGGTCGCGGGGATCACGGTCACGCGGATCACGGTCACGTGGATCACGGTCGCGCGGATCACGGTCGCGCGGGCTGCGTTCGGGGCGATCCGGTCGCGGGCCTCGGTCGAACCCGGGGCTCCGTGCGGGGCGGTCCGAACGTGCGAATCCATCGGGACGTGCAGGGCGGTCCTGGGCAGGACGACTTTCTCGGGTCTCGGGCGTCGCGCGTGGTCGTTCGGGTCGGCCAGGTGGTGCCAAAACGGGAACCGGTTTTGGCGTCGGCCGCACGGTTGCGGTTGCCGCCCCACCACCCAAGGCGCTTTCTAAAAGGGCGCCCACCAGCCGTTCCGCATCGACCGCTGTCAGCAGACGCCGTGCCAACGCACCCCATCCGCCCGCGGCTTCACCAGGGAAACGTTCGCGCAGCGCCAGCAGTTGTTCCCCTTCGCGCCGCGATCGGATTTCAGTCGCAGACGGCAGGGATCGTTCTTCGGGTTTGATCTTGTATAGCAGCTTGACGTAGTAAAACGCCCCGACCTCGCTGGGGCCCACCAACGAAATCGCGGTGCCGCTTTTCCCGGCACGCCCGGTACGGCCCGTGCGGTGGATGTAGATTTCGGGTGAATCAGGAAACGAGAAGTTAAATACGTGGCTGAGACTTTCCAGGTCAATGCCCCGCGCCGCCACATCGGTGGCAACCAAGAACCGCAGTTCACGCGCCCGCATGCGGCCCATCACCCGTTCGCGATCCGCCTGCGACAGATCCGATGAAATCGCTTCGGAGTCCATGCCCTGCTTGCGAAGAAATTCAGCAACGCGGCCAGTTTCTTCGCGGGTGTTGCAGAAAATAATGCCGCGTTCTGGGTTTTCAAATTCGATCACCCGCAGCAGTTCTTTTTCGCGGTCGCCGCCTGGGATTGCGTAATAGACGTGCCGGATTTCGTTCACGCCGACGAAATCAGCCGACAGTTTCAGATCGACCGGGTTGCGCATGAACCGGCGGGCCAAGCGTTGAATGCCTTCGGGAACGGTCGCCGAAAACAACATGGTCTGCCGCGATGCCGGGGTGTGTTCCAATATGGCTTCAATGTCTTCTTGAAACCCCATCGACAACATTTCGTCGCATTCATCCAGGACCGCACATTTGACCGCGTCCAGGGACAGCGTCCCCCGCCGCAGGTGATCCAGAATTCGCCCGGGCGTGCCGCAGACGATGTGGCCGCCCGCGCGAAGCTGTTCGATCTGTCGACCCATAGGCGCGCCACCGTAAATCGGGACCACGGCCACGCCAGCCTGCGATGCGATGCGGGCCATTTCAGCGGCGACCTGCAGCGCCAGTTCGCGCGTGGGCATCAGCGCGATGGCCTGAACCTTGGGGACGTTGACATCGATCAAACGATCAATGATGGGAATGCCGAAGGCGGCGGTTTTTCCTGATCCCGTGCGCGATTGCACCAGAATGTCCTTGCCCTGCTGAACTAGGGGGATGGTTTCGGCCTGCACCTTCATGGGCTTGGTAAACCCCATTTCAGCGAGGCTTTGTAGAACCCCGGGGCGCAGTCCCAAATCCGCGAACGTGATGTCGCTGGCGGCGGGATCTGTGTTGGTGTTGGGGGGCGCTTCGTTGCTGCTCATGGGGTCTCGTCTCCAGGTGGGGCGGCGTGGTTATCCAGCCGATCGGCGATCTTGGCTAATCGTTGCTTGACGCGGTCTAGGCGCGGGGCCTGGTCGCGGCCAAATTTCAAAAGTTCACGGGTATAGACCCGTTCGGTTTCGTCCAGTTCCCGGTGTAGGGCGACGATCTGGTCCAAAATGGCAGGCGGTTTTCCTGTCGCGCCGCTATTCAGTCGACAGCGGGTGCCCAGCAGTTTCCAGCGGCTTCGCCACACAGCGCCCTCGTCGCTCCAGGTTTGGGCCTGATCGGGGTTGTACCCGCCCAGCAGAAAATGAAAATTTTCCAGGTGTTTTTGCAAGGCCAGGGTCACGTCCCCCAGCTCCTCGGCGCAGCCCCGCATATCGTTTTCGTTCAGGATCACGCCGACCGGTTCACCGACGGGGACGGCATACCGTTGTCGGTAAATGCTGACCCCCACGGAGGTCAACATGAACACGCTGCCAATCGACACGAACGCCAGCACAAAGATCGTCACGAAACGTCGGTAGGGACGAAATTCGGTCGTCGCGGGTGATGCGGACGACGACGTTGTTGAGGGATAGGAGGGTACGGACAAGGGAGATTTCGACCCGCGAGACCCCCGAGAAAAAGGGAGACCCTTTGTCAGAAACACGCATTCCTCAGCGAAGGAAGCGCATTCTGACCCGTCGGAGCGCCGACGTGTACTTGGAAAATAACTGCGGCGAAGAGGGAAAGTCAAGGAAAAACGGAAGGAACGGCTGACGGGATCAGGCCCCTTGGCGTCTATCCCAGTCCGTCAAGTTCGATGAGGGGTCCGTCTGCGGGCAGTCCTGACTGTAGATCCACCCGCGCGGTCAGCACCCAATCGTTATGCCCTTCGGGATCTACGAGACGCTGGGTAATTTCGTAGCGCAGGGGGGCGGTTTCCTTCACCGTCGTGTTGCGGGGATGACGGGCCTCAGGCGTCAGCAGAAACGTCGAGTGATCCTGATAATACGGTGCCAGCGCGGTCTTGAGCCGATCCGCCGTCCACACATTTCCTTCCGCGTCGGCAGGTGAACGTAAGGCTTCTAGGGCGTCGTCATAGCGTTTGCGGGCCAAGGCGCCGATCACGCGGTGGATTTCAGTGCGGATACGGGCGGCGAAGGCCCTAGGGTCGCCGGTCAGGGCCATCAGGGGATCGACGGGCGCACGGGTGGGCAGGGCGACGATCTCGGTGGGCTTGGCGTCCGGATCGCGAAGGGCCTCCCATTCTTCCAGCAGGCTGGCGTCAACGCCCCTGATAAGGCCCCCCATCGTCAGGGTCAGATCTTCCAACTCCGCTGTCTGAAACTCGGGGGGAATGGTGACCCCCAGGGTCTTGTACACCTGGGTCAGATATCGCAGCAACACGCCCTCGACCCGCTGCAGCCCGTAGTCGCGAACGTAGTCGTGAAAGCCGCAGAAACTTTCGACGATTTCGGCAGCGACGCCCTTGGGGGAAATGTTTTCATTACCTACCCAGGGGTGGCGTTCAGAAAAATCATTAAACGTGGCGTAGATGAAGTCGCGGTTGGGTTTGGGCCATTCCAGCTTCTCCAATTCTTCCATGCGCTGTTCGTATTCCATGCCTTCGGCCTTCAGCCGTTCGATGGTTTCCCCCTTCAACCTATCAAGCTGGGCCAGCAAAACTGGTCGCGGGTTTTCTAAAATGGCCTCGACCAAGGACAACACGTCCAGTGGATAGGTCGGTGATGTTCGATCCAGTTTCGGCAACGTGTCGACCAGATACAGCGACAACGTGTGCATCAACGTGAAATCTTTTTGCAACGATTCTGATGGCACCGGATAGGGACAACGGGCGCGTTCATCGCGTTGCAACTGAACCAGGCCCGCCCGTCGCAGCGTGCGGAACTGCTGTGCCGCCAGTCGTTTCAGGCGGTGTTTGGCGACAGGGGTTTCATGGCAGCGGGCGACCAGATCCAAAAGACGCCGGTATCCAGCGCCCCGGCCCAGATCATGTCCCTGTCCCTGTAAACAGCCCAATAACAATCCGAAGGTCACAGTGAAACGTGATTCCAGGGCTTCGGGAGATCCGCCGATCAGTTTTTCAAACGTGCCTTTGTCCCAGTGAACGTAGCCTTTTTCAGGGGGACGCTGTTTGTGGCCGACTTTTTTCCCTGAAGCCGCAGCCTTGGCCACCATGCGTTTGTTTTCAATCATAAACGCGGGGGCTTGGGCCACCACATACCCTTGGTTGTCAAAACCCTTGCGGCCCGCACGTCCGGCAATCTGAAGGAATTCGCGCACCGTCAGCACGCCGTCCTTCTGACCATCATATTTGCATAGCTGTGTGAACAACACGGTGCGGATGGGCACGTTGACGCCGACCCCCAACGTGTCGGTGCCACTGACCACCTTCAACATGCCTTTTTGTGCCAGCCGTTCGCACAGGCGCCGGTAGCGCGGCAAAAGGCCCGCATGGTGTAATCCCAACCCGTGTCGCAGCAGTTTCTGCATGTCCTTGCCGAAGGGACTATCGAACCGGGTGCCGTGCAGCGATTGTTTGATGCTGTCCTTTTCTTCCTTGGAAGAAAAATCCACCGACATCAGGTTCTGGGTTTCGTCCGCAGCGGCCCGTTGGGTGAAATTGACCAGATAAATGGGCGCCTTGCCTTCCTTCACCAGGCGCGCGATGGTTTCGTGTAAGGGATCTTCGCTGAACGTGAATTCCAGCGGCACCGGCCTGGTCATGCCCCGCACCAGGCTGACCGGACGGTTGGTGCGTTCCTGCAGCGCCTTTTCGATGTTCCGGGTGTCGCCCAACGTGGCCGACATCAACAGGAACGTCGCCTTGGGCATGCCGATCAGGGGCAATTGCCAAGCCATCCCCCGTTCCCGATCGGCGTAGTAGTGAAATTCGTCCATCACGACGTAGTCGATGGGCGCGTCGCCCCCGCGCATCGTCATATTCGCCAGAATTTCGGCGGTTCCGCACAGGATGGGCGCATCCCGGTTCACCGACGCGTCGCCGGTCATCAACCCAACCTTGTCGGGGCCGAAGGCCGCGCACAGATCGAAAAATTTCTCGTTCACCAGGGCCTTGACCGGACAGCTCCAAAACCCCCGACGCCCTTCGCTTAACGCCTTGAAAAGAAACAGGGTCGCCACCAGCGACTTGCCCGACCCTGTGGGCGTGGTCAGGACGACGTGTTTCCCGGCCAGAATTTCGAAAATTGCCTCTTCCTGTGCGGCGTACAGTTCCAGACCCAGCGCCGTCGTGTAATCAATGAACCGTCCCAGAATGTCGTCGCTGGTTGGTGTCGTTCCTTCTGGGGGCAGCAGCGCGGCGGGCATGGGCCCGCCACGTTAGCAGGTCAGCGCGTTGCGAGGGCGGTTGTAGGCAGGCGGCGGCGCGTGCCGGGATGCCGCGCGCGACGGGGAATGCTCTGGCTGGCTCTATTTGTCGAGAGCATCCCGAATACGCAACAGTGTCTGCTCCAAGACAGGCAATACCAAACGGTCTTTGGGATGCGTTGACGCTCGTTTCAGTCTCACAATCGAGTCAAGACCAAGGACACGAAGGAGACGACCGTCAATCTGCAACTCAATACAAAGCGGCAGGAGATCGTCGTAAGTCAAACGGCAATGGACAATGTCCACGTCGTGGGTCGTCACCGGCGCGCCCTGGGTCACCGCCGCCAGCGCCCCCACGAGCACGAAGTCCACGCCCTCAGCCCCAAGCGCATGCACGATCGAAGTGAGATCAGCGTTTCTTGCCATTCGCCTCGACAAATGCCGCCTGCAACGTGGCGACCAAGGCCGCCGCGCGATCGTTCTGGCGCAGACGTTCTCCAGAGGTCAAACGCAACAGCTCATCGATCAGCGAAACATCCACCCCAACCGTCGAACCGCTTTCCTGGGTCGATGTTTTGTGGGGTGACGACCCTCGGTTCAAAGGACCGGGGCTTGTACGCCGGGGTCCTTCGGGATGTGGACGTTCAGAACGTTAGCGGGCAGGTGCCGCGCACAGGTCGAAAAATTTCTCGTTGACAGCGCTTTGACGGGACAGCTCCAAAACCCGCGCCGCCCTTCGCATAACGCTTCCAGACCCAGCGCCGTCGTGTAATCGATTAACCGTCCCAGAATGTCGTCGCTGGTTGGTGTCGTTCCTTCTAGGGACAGCAGCCCTGCGGGCATGGGCCATCGACGTTAGCAGGTCGCGTTTCCGATCCCTGGCGCACCGGCCTGCCTGCTGGGCAAACCAACAACAACCTCGGCACCCGTTTTCAGGCAACCACCCGTTCTTGACGTCGGCATGCCAGTGAATATCTTAGAATCGGGCAGTACACGGAGTCATTTGGCACAATGTTCCCAGCAGAGGAGGACAAAAAATGTGGCTGGAATGCAGCGAATGCGGCGGTATTTTGGAACGCGCTCGTCCACCTGCGGCTTCGAATGGGCGCAAGCCGGAGGGTACCTGAGATGAGGGACGGGAAGGATTCCTCTGCGGACCGGCGCGAGATTCACATGGATCTTCGCCACCTGCGACGGGAGACCAGGACCGCGCTGGAACTGGCCGTCGTCGCGCTGGCACCCTCGGATCTCATGGACCGTCTGGCCGTGGTCGCCGGCCTGCTGGAGGCGCTGGTCGAGCTACCGGGGGACAGCGCCGCTGTTGCGGCTTTTGTGCCCGGGGTCGCTGGGCGCGGCAGGATCGCCCTTGACGAATGGCACAAGTGGCACAAGGATCACCTAGAGAAGCGGATTCCGCGAGGCTGATCATCGCTTGGGGACGGCGCCGGTCCAGACGATCACGGTCTCGTCGAAAAGGGTGCCGCTGCCGTAGCGAGCGCGTGTTACATTGACCAATGTGCCGGACAGCGCCTCGCCCGATGAGGGCCCTTCCGCCGATGAGGCGCGCGCGGCTCTTGATGTTCTTTTGAAGAGCAGGAGCATCGAAAACGCGCCCCGGCTGCGCCAGTTCCTGAAGTACATCTCCGATCTCACGCTGGCCGGCGAAGGGTCCAGCATTAACGAGTACCTGATCGGCCGGGAGGTGTTCGAGCGAGACGCGGACTACTCGCCCGGGGACGACGCGGTGGTACGGCGGCAGGCCCACGCGCTGAGGCAGAAGCTGCTCAAGTACTACGCAGACGAAGGATCGAAGGCCACGGTCCGGATCGAGCTGCCTCTGGGCGGGTACGTGCCGACGTTCCGCCACGCCGGTACGCCGAAGCCCGACGTGACGGCGCCGCCAGTAAGGGATCGGCCGGACCCGCGCCTGCGACGACGTTCGATTGCCGCGGCGGCCGCGGGCGGGGCGGCGCTGTTCGCGCTGGGCGGCGTGCTGGGAAGACGAACGCGATCGGTGCAACCGGCGACCTTGCGACCCGAGGCGTCTCCAGCGCTGCGGCAGATCTGGGGGCCGTGGCTCGACGATCCGGCGGGCATCACGCTGTGCCTCAGCAATCCGAAGACGGCTGCCATACGTCAGATGCGCGAGGTCGGCGTCGCGGAGCAGAGCGGACGCCGGATCGCTGCGGGAACCGACGAGGACCGCGAATACCGCCGCGTGTTCCAGTTGCCGCCAGGAGGCGAGCTTTTCGCTGTGGCCGACCGGTCGAGCGGAAAGGTGCTGGAAACGTACGCCGCCGTTCGGCTCACGAGTGTGTTCGCCAGCCAAGGCGCGGTGGTGCGGTCGACGCAGAGCCGCCTGCTCAGCTGGGAAATTCTGCGGCGAGAAAACGTGATTCTGCTCGGGCACGAGGACAACAACCGGTGGGTGGTGCCGCTGCTCGAGACCATGCCGCTGCGGATCGCGCCGCCCGCTGGCGCGAAGCCCCGGCAGATTGTTCAGATTGGGGCCAAGGGCATCGAAGCCGCCTTCCAGAACAGCTACGCCGAGGATCCGGACCACGCGACGGAACAGTTCGCGCTCATCAGCATGATCCCCGGCCCCGCGCAGTCGCGCCGGGTCGCCCTGGTCACGGGGCTACAATCCCCGGCGACGGACATGGCCGCCGAGTTCTTGAGCACACCGGACTCCCTGGGCGAGCTGCTCGGACGGCTAGAGGTCGCGGCGCCCCGCGGGCGAGCGCCCTGGTATTTCCAGGCCGTGCTGCGAGCAGAGGTGCGCGATCGCATTCCGATGCGCGGAGAAATCGCAGCCTTGCGCGTGTTGCCTCCGACCTAAGTAGGGCGGCAGTGTGCACAGATCGACGATCGCGTGTCGAGGTGCAGAGATCAGGTAAGCCCAGCGAGTGGCTGGTCACCGTCCGTTCCAAAGCGGGCCGTCGGCATCTTCAGCAGTTGCATGATCGTCAGCAACAGTCGGTTCAGGGGCGTCCCCGGCGTGTACAGGACGTGCTGACCGGTCTTGATCTGACCGCCCGCCGTTCCGGCAAGGAGCACGCCGTGCTGATTTGTGTTGTGGCTGCCGAGACCCACGTCGCTCGTGCCCAGCACGATCGAGTTGCTGAGCAGAGTGCCCCCGCCTTCCTGCACGCCGTCGAGCTGGCGCAGCAGCGAGGTGAACGTCTGCACCTTGTAGCGCACGTTCGGCAAGTAGCCGGCGTCGCCGCCGTGTGACGTGCCATGATCGCCCGAGTTGATCTTCAGCCAGGGATACTGCGCGTTGCCGAACGGGTAGCTGTACATCAACGTTGCGATCCGCGTGACATCGCAGGCAAGCGCCAGGGCCGTCAGTTGCACCATCGCCTTCACGCTTTCCTCGCCCGCAGCGCCCGAGGGATCCGTCGGCGACTGGCATGCCGATGGCGCCGGGCTGGTGGTGCCGGCGGCTCTCGGCGCCATCTGCTTCTCCAGATCGCGCAGCGATGCCATGTGCGACGACAGTCGCAGCTGGTCCTGGGCTCCGAGGACGCGCTTGAGTGATTCGACGTCGGACTTCACGTAGTCGAGCACGCTCGTCGCGTAGCGCGCGTCCCGCGCCGGATCGCCGCCCGGTCCCTTGGGCGCGCCGGGCGCGGCGCCGAACAGCCGCTTGAAATATAACGCGGGGGTCTGGATCGGGGGAAGCGGCTGACCTTTGTCAGCCCAGGACACGGAGATGGGCATCGGATCGCCGAGCGGGGGCGCCGTCGGGTCGCAGATTGCCTGGACTGAGGCGATCCGCGTCTGTGATGCCCACGCGCCGGCGAGGCTCTGATCGAGCGTGGGCCCGCCGGCCGTGCCGGGAACCGACCCCACACCGGTGAGCAGTGACGAGCACGACTTGCCATGCTCGAGGTTTCCGCGACTGAGGAAATACGCCGTATGACGAAGGCCGGTCAGGACGTTCACCTTGTCGCGCATCTCGGCCATCGGCTGCAGCGCCGGCGACAGCGTGTAGCCGGCCCCCTGCCCCGACGGCGTCCAGGGCGCCAGCGACTGCGCCGAGGTGCCATTCGAGATCAGGAACAGAACGAACCGCAACGGCGGCGCGATCGGTGCCGCTTCCGCCGAACGGTACCAGCGGCCGCCGCCGTCTTGCATGGCATCGAGCAAAGGCAGGCCGAGGCTGATGCCGCCGATGCCGAGCCCACGCAATACCGTTCGTCGGGGCAAACGCAGGGACTTCATTGGATACCTCCTGGGAGATCGAATGTCGGGCGGTACAAGAAGGCATCGCTGCGCACGAAGGCCAGCAGGACGGATCGGAAGTCGGAGCCGCGGGCGACGGTTTCGGCCTCAATCGCCTTGACCACACATTGGTTGTCCGGGCGCACGGCTTGCCCGAGCCCGAACTCTGTCAGCTTGGCGACCACGCAGGCGCGGAAGTAACCGGTTGCCGCCAGCTTGGTGCTGAGCTCGGTGGCGCCGTGGAAGATGGGGACCGGTGCCTCGAGAAGATTGCCTTCGTCCGAGATCATCTTACCTGCGGCGTCCGTCGGCTTGTAGGCGCCGATGTCATCGAAGCGGGCAAGGCCAAATCCCAGCGGATCAAGCAGCGTGTGGCAACCGGCGCACGACGGGGCCGCGCGGTGCTGCTCGAGCCGCTCGCGCAGCGGCTGGCCAGGCTTGGCCGCGGGCAGATCGGGCACGCCGGCCGGCGGCTCGGGCGGTGGACGGCACAGCAGCACGTCGCGAATGAACTTCCCCCGCCGAATCGGCGTGACGTCGCCGCCGCCGCTCAAGCTCAACAAGCTGGCCTGGGTTAGCAATCCGGCGCGCGGCGTGCCGTCGAGCATGACCTTTTGAAACCCGCTCGACGGCGCGGGCACGCCGTAGAACTTCGCAAGCTCGGCATCGACGAAGGTCTGGCGCGCGCCTAGCACGTCGAAGAAGTTTCGTCCCGCGGTCCAGGCGTAGTCCTCGACCAGCCGTTCGGTCTCCGATTGCATGGCCACCCGCAAGCTGTTGGTCCACTGCGGAAAGACCGTCTTGTCACGAACCACGTCGGCCACCCGCGAGAGGCCCAGCCATTGGTTGAAGAACGATCGCAGCTGCGTCTTCGCGCGGGGATCGGCGAGCATTTGCTTCGCCACCGCTTCCACCTTTGCGACGTCGTCAAGCCCGCCGATCTCGGCGCTGGAGAGCAGCGCCTCGTCGGGGGTGGTCCCGAGCAACAAGAAAGATAGACGTGCCGCTCGCTCGGCCCCGGTCAGGCGCCGTCGCGTACGCGCTGCCGGATCCGGCACGCCCACCTCAGCATGCAGCAAGAACTTGGGTGACTGCAAGATCCCCCGAATGACCAGTCCTGCACCGGCGTACGGATTCGGATCCGCTTGCACGACTTGCGCAAGCGCCATCAGCGTGGTCACCTCCGCGTCAGTCAACGGTCGACGAAAGGCGCGGCGGCCGAAGGCGATGACGAAGCGCCGCAGACAACCAGCCGCCGTTGCGCCGACGGGCTCGCAACCGATCACCTGCGCGCGGCGGGGCGCCGAGGCCAGGACGCTGCCGGACACGCCCTCGGCGGCCTCCAAGAAACCGCGAACCTGAACCGGTGACAGCGAGAACGTCTCGCCATTGGTGTCGAACCCACCCAGCTCCGAGTAAGGCGGCAAAAGGCCCATGCCCGCCACATCGATGCCGGTCAGATCGAGTACCGAACGCTGATACTCGGCCCGGGTGAGCGGCCGGATCGGAGCGGGCACGAGGTCCGTCGGTCCGTGGCAGACGCCAGCGGCGACGTTGCCGGGGCCTGGGCCGGGCGTGCCGGGCGTGCCGGGGGTGCCGGGCGTGCCGGTCGTGCCCGACGGTGCCGGAGTCCCCGCGCTGCTGGCGGTGCCACCGCCGGCGGCCGGGCGAGGCTGACTCGTGCCAGCCCGGTCCGGTTCCGCCCTCGATCCCGGCTCGTCGGCCCCGACATCTATGGCGCCCACGCACCCGCTCGTCAGCAGAAACGCGGTGAGTATTGTCCGTAGCGTCTTTGACATCTGAACCTCCTTTGGTGTCACAGGCGACCCGCCGCCCACTCGATGCAGGCATCGAAAATCTTCCAGCTGTCTGCCGTGAGCTGGTCCACGAACTCGTCCTCTGCGTACCAACCCACCCGACGGGCGGGGGCAGGCTTGCCGCTTGCCAGCGCGGCGCCTTTTTCGTAGGCGAAGATGGTGTAGCTCGAAGTGCCGCCCGACACGCTCGGGTCCATCGACGCGATCTTGATCGCCGCCGGCGCGAGCTGGATGGCGAAGTCCATCACGCTGCCCTTCGCGTACACGTCGATCTTCCCCCTGAGGCCGGCGGCGAGCGGATGGCTGGAATCGAGGATCGTGATCGTCTTCTGGTTGGGCGTCTTGTGCTCGTCCCGTACGGGCGACCCGCTCATATCGAGCCGCGGGAACAGGCGGTTCTCGGAAGTCACGACGGGCGACGCATTCGCCGTGTACTTCGAGCCGATGTCGATGCTCTCCGAGGATTCGGAGATCAGGATGACCGCGAACGCGCCGGCCGACGCCGGATCCGTGTCGAGCACCATCGTGACCTGGTACCCGAGCTTCTCAAGTCGCTTCTTGAACGTGATGTCGCCGAGGGCAATGGAAGCCCGCCCGACCAGCAGGGCCTTGCGCGGAATCCCACTGGTTCCGTCGGCGGCAGGGGCGGCGTCGAGGGACACGCGGACGTCGCCACCGGGAGCGCTGCGGTCCGCCGTCGAGGTGTCGGCCGCCCGCGCGGCGCCTTCCGTACGGACCATCCCCGGGGTGGCAACCTTGTTGACGCTCAAGATCGTGGAGACAAAATCGAGGGAGACCGCCGCGTCCCCTCTTGGCGCGACGCGACCTTCGCCGGCCGGGAGATCGTTTGCGTCGATGGGCGGCCCCGAATGCATCCGCGAAGACGAGGTGCAGGCGGCGATGCCCGCAAGAGCCATGAAAGTCATTCCCAGAACGCTGGCCATGTCGTCATTCTTGGGACGGCAAGCCCGAGAATCTACGTCCGGACGGTCTGGTAACAGTCCCGCGGCCCGTCGGAACGCAGGCCAACGGTCAGAAACCATTCGGGTTTTCGCCGCGGCGGCTAACGAGCGTCGAGCGGGGCTGTTCGATGTCCGGCGGCGGCTGGAACGACGAATTGGATTCGGAGTGGCACGATGTGCGCCTCTCGCGCAAAGCGCAATCCCCGGGTTCGCGGCGCTACGCGCCGGGCCAACGGCAGCTTAACGCGGCGGCGCTGGCTTCAGTCCTGATTTTGGAACCGTCCTCACCCGCCGAGGAACGAAATCAGGGCTTGGTTGAACTCTGCGGCGTGCGACACGTTGATGCCGTGAGGTCCGCCCTTAATGACCACAAGTTGGCAACCCGCGATGGTGGCCGTCGTCCGCTGGCCGCTGAGTTCGAACGGCACAATTTCATCCGAATCACCATGGATCACCAAGCTGGGTACGGACACCTTTTTCAGATCTTGTCGAAAGTCGGTATCACCGAAGGCCGCTATACAATCTAACGTCCCCTTTGGGGAAGCGAATTTAGCGATGTCCAGAGCATACTCACGCTGATGGCTGCTAACCTTAGCTTCACCTTTGGCGCTGAAAAATTTCTTCGTGAAATCGTCCAGGAATGCGATTCGGTCACCTTTGACCGCGGATTGAAATTTCCCTATGGTCGCTTCATCCAGCGCACCCTCAGGATTGTCTTTGGATCGGAACATATAAGGCGGCACCGCCGCGGCGAAGACGGCCTTTGAAACACGCTCGGTGCCATAACGGCTGATGTATCGAGCGACTTCGCCTCCACCCATGGAGAAACCTACAAGGGCAGCGTCTCGTAGGTCGAGGTGTCTAATGAGTTTATCCAGATCTGCCGCCAACGTATCGTAGTCATAGCCTCCGTAAGGCTGCGAAGACCAGCCAAAGCCACGCCGGTCGTAAGCTATAACGCGATAACCCGCGTCTATGAGCGCCGGGATCTGGTTCTCCCAAGAGCGGTGACTTAACGGCCAACCGTGGATCAGGATTACCGGTTTTCCCTTGCCATGATCCTCGAAATACAACTCGATTGGCACGTCGTTTTCGATACCGACGTTAAATTTGGACATCGTTGGTGCTCCGGAAAGCAAAAGGGTGGCCGCTTCTGTTCATCACTCGGGCAGGTAGATTGCAGATTCCGTACCACATCGCCCCATACTGGGGAGTCCTAGGGCACCTACATCCAAGCGTTTCAAAAACGACACGTTTGCACCGCAGAACCGCGGGATGTACCTCTGAGGTAACGGAACTACCAGGGACGCCAATTCCCTCAATAACGATTTGACCACAACGCGTCCACACCGCCGACACCTTTGTCGCCGAAGACCGTTTCGAGCAACCACCGTCGTGAAGCGCGGTACTCAACATGAGCCTCGTTTGCATTCTCGGCGTCGTTGGCGCCAAAGACGTGCGCATAGCTTAGATAGATGCGTTCGGAAACATACTTTCCAACCTCCACTCGAGCTTCGGTTGCACCCAAACCACCCGACGGGCCCTGTGGCTGGGATGTCTCCACGCGTAGAACATCCAGTCCCAGTTCCGGAGCAAGCTTGTCTGCGAGCTTTCCAATGATGGTGGACGCGATGGCAGACGTCGGGTCAAAATTTCCTCCCGTTGACGGCTGTCCCCCCGCCTCACCGGTCAAGATAAGGCTGATGATTTGGGCTTGGTCGTAGGTGGGGGGATCGCTTAGCAACCTCAGTTCCGGTTTTTTCGGAGTTCCACGAACTTCCACCGCCACCAACGCCTCCGGATACTGGTGGGAAATCCGGATGTCCAGATGGGGCTGAACGGCACCGTCGAAGGCAATGATCCCCCGTTCGAAATCGAACCGCTGTCCGGTCATGCTCACGCGTCCGCGACGAATTCGAACCCCGCCATTATACGCCGGCTCACCCTGCGCGTTTGTGGTGAGTTGAACATCGCTTTCGAGCTCAAGGTCCAGATCCTTCCCCCGCACAAAAACTGTTCCTGCCACCGCGCGGAGATCTAACCGACGCAACCCTTTCCCATGCTGGTTATCCTGCTCACTTTGTGCTGCGCTTTCTGC
>JAYUUT010000088.1:0-33959 GCA_043754455.1 Myxococcales bacterium | reverse complement strand
CAGCAAGCTCATGGGACATGACAACGCACAGCGCGTGCCAGGAGAGAATTATTGAAAAATTCTTCCCCAGGCGTTCTTCCGTGCTAGGGTGCTTCCTGCGTATCGCCAGACGGGTTCGGTTTTCCCCGAATTCGCGCGGTCGCACCGGGTGGTTTTGGTAGGACGGCGATGGCAAGTCGTTCCGCAAGAACCTTCCGAGCTGTGGATTGGCGGAATCTCCGGACGGCACCAATAGCCGTGCTTCTCCGGGGTTTCCAGGTGCATAGGAGCAGCCTCTGAGTTCTGAATCTAGCTGGGACGCGGCCGAAGCCGACGAACCCAAAATTTCCCCCAAAGATAACGGGTCGACCGATGTTGACGGGTCGTCTGAGCCCACGCTGGTAATTCGGCGGACAGCGCGGGACGATTCTGATGACATCATGGATCTGTTGCCGATCCCGTCCGCGGTGGTGGCCCGGGCCCCGGTGATTCCGATCAACGAAGAGCCGGTCATCGATCCGGCGCTGCCTCCGTCACCCGCGCTTGAACGGGCCCTAGGCCGGTTAAAGGAGGTCTTTGGCCACCGAAACCTTCGACCGGGACAGGCCGAGATCATTGAGGCTGTGCTGGCGGGAAGGGACACCCTGGCTGTCCTGCCTACGGGAAGCGGAAAATCGCTCACGTATCAATTGCCGTCCCTGGTTCTTGATGGCCCGACCCTGGTGGTTTCACCCCTTTTGGCATTGATTGAAGACCAAGTCACCAAGCTGCAAAAGGCGGGTGTGCCGGTCGCACGCATCGATTCCACTCGGACGGCGAAGGAACGCGCGGCTGATTTGGAACTGGTCCGACAAGGGCTGGTTAAATTGGTGATGATCACGCCCGAATCGGTCTGTTCACCCACCGTCCAGGAACAGCTAGAAGGCGTGAAGTTTTCGCTGTTCGCGGTGGACGAAGCCCACTGCGTTTCGCAATGGGGACATGATTTTCGACCTGCGTATTTGGGTCTGCGACGCGCGGTTACCGTTCTGGGACGCCCCCCCATCCTCGCGCTAACTGCCACGGCAACCCCGGCGGTGGCCGAAGACGTCATGGTGCAGTTGGGGATGAAGGATCCCAAGGTTTGCCGGGTTTCCTTTCACCGACGCAACCTGGCCTTCGATGTGCGCAAGGTGGCCGGGGAGGCCGACAAACTTCGTGTGCTGGGCAAGTTGATTCAGCGGTTACGGCGGCCAGGCATCATCTACTGCGCCACGGTTCGGGCGGTTGATGAACTTTATGTGGCGCTAAAGGCTGGGAAACTTCCGGTCGAACGATATAACGGCAAGATGACCCAGGACGAACGCGAGAAATCGCAGTCGTCGTTCATGGCGTCCGGGCGCAAGGTGGTCATGATCGCCACCAACGCCTTTGGTCTAGGCGTCGATAAACCCGACATCCGGTACATCATCCACTACCACATGCCGGGATCTCCGGAATCGTATGTGCAGGAGGCCGGAAGGGCGGGGCGTGACGGAAAACCTGCCCGCTGTGTGCTGTTGTTCCAGCCTGAAGACATCGCGATTCAGGAACATTTCCTCAAGGAAGCCCATCCGACCAAGCACCAGGCGCGCAAGGTGGCTGAGGGGCTTTATGCCTGGAGTGATGAGGGCAAAGAAGTTTCGGTGCGTGATTTAGCCGTGTCTTTGGCATTGCCAGAGCGGCGGGTGCGGGTCGTTCTGTCGGTACTGGAGGCCATGGGCGTGGCCCAAGAGGTAAAGGCCGCCCGCTGGAAGGGCGTCGAACCAAAGCCCACCCGCGAACAGGTGGATAAGGCCGCCCAGGTTTTCGAAGCGCGCCGGATCACAGATCGGCGCCGGTTGGCAGATTTGCTGAAATATATGAACACGCAACGCTGCCGGGTGCAGATGATGCGTGAATATTTTGGCGAGCCCGAAGGACACGAATGTGGGCTGTGCGATTCCTGCGCTGGCCTCGACAGCGAGTTGTTCGATCCAGGGGCAGCGGATCAACGCCACGACCTGCACGCGGCGACTGATTTCCAAGGCAGCCAGCGACGCAAAAAACGACGGGACCGCACCCCCGATCGTCCAAACCTTCCCGCGGCACCGGCCTATGCGGCAGCTCCGGCGGCGGTGTTCGAGACCGCCATTCCCGAGCTTATGTCGATGCTGGAACCGATCATTGTCGGTCCGGCGGCGGATTCTGAATCTACCTTCGACGAAACGCTGTGGCAGACCGTCGATGCCAGCCAGGCGTTGGCTGGCGATGCGATCATGGCAGCTGAGGACGTAGCGGTCTGGCAAGCAGCCGTGGCCGATCGGGTGGTGACGCCTGCGGGGATAGAAGGTGATTTCGAAACCAGCTGGGGATCCGTCCGTGATGCGAACATCCGGCCCTTTGGAGACTGGATAGTGCCGTTGCCCGTGTCGTTGCCCGTGTCGCACGTCACACGTCCCCAGCGGCCCGCAGGTCCGCCCCAGCAAGGATTTAATCGTCCAGCGTCAGGGCCTGGATACAACAACGACAGACGGCCCCAGCGCGGACGAGATCGCAGCGAACGGGAACGAGATCGGGCCGCGGAGCGGGACGCACGTAACCGGAAAAAACGGCGGGGCGGGGGCGGCGGGGGGGGAGGCGGCTATGGAGGCGGCGGGGGTGATCGCGGGCCACGGCTGCCCGGGATGTACCTGCCCGGAGGCGATTAGACGCCGCGCGCGAGCTGGACCGCTGATAGGTAGGCGCGGGCGCGGGCGGCGATGACGTGGCCACGTCCTTCGCGAAGGGCGGCGACGTCGACCAGATCGCCGCCGACACCTAGTGCGGAGGCTCCTGCCTGTATGAAGGTCGCGGCTGTTTCGACAGACACGCCCCCCGTTGGGACAAGTTCTATTTGGGGCAGCGGGGCTTTGATGGCCTTTAGGTACGGGGCGCCACCGACAGCGCTGACGGGGAAAACCTTGACCATGTCGGCACCGGCGCGCCAGGCTGCGATGATTTCGGTGGGCGTCAGCGACCCAGGGAAGGTGGCGATGCCCATCTTTCGGCAAGCAGTGACCGTGTCGACGTTCAGCCCTGGACTGATGATGAAGGTGGCCCCGGCGGCGACGCACGCCTCCGCGCTGGCCGGGTCCAAAACGGTACCGGCGCCAACAAGAAGTCGGCCCCGGTAGCGATCGGCTAGTTCCCGGATGACCTCAATGGCACCGGGAACTGTCAAAGGAATTTCCAGATTGGAAAGGCCCGCCTCGACAAGAATTTCGGCCATCATGAGTGCGTCGTCAGGCGACGGGGTGCGCAGAATTGGAATCAGGCCAACTGATCGGATTTGGGCCAGGACCTGTGGTTTTTCCATCAACGTTCCCTTAACGCTGAACCCGGGCGCTGCTGCCCTTCATCAACCGTGTCACCTCGTCCAAGGACGCCATGCTGGTGTCCCCCGGCGTCGTCATCGCAAGGGCGCCATGGGCGGCGCCGCATTCGACTGCGTAGGCCGGTCCCTGTCCTGACAAGAAGCCATAAATCAACCCTGATGCGAAAGAATCCCCGCCCCCGACACGGTCCCATATCTCCAATCCTTCACGGGTTTGTGAGTGAAAAAATTCATCGCCGAACGAACACACGGCGCCCCAATCGTTGATGCTGGCCGTGCGCGCATTGCGCAGCGTGGTCGCAACAACCTGAAAATTCGGAAAGGTCTTGCGGGCCGTTTCGATCATTTTCTTGAACGCCGTCGGGTCCAAAGCCGCAAAACTGTCGTCAACCCCATCGACGTGAAAGTCCAGGCATGCAGTGAAATCTTCCTCGTTGCCGATCATGACGTCAACATAGGATGCCAGGTCTCGGTTCACCTGGCGTGCCTTGGGCTGGCCACCGATACCTTTCCACAACGAATCACGGTAGTTCAGATCGTAAGACACGATGGTGCCGTGTTTCTTTGCCGCGATCATGGCTTCTTTGGCGATAAGGGGCGTCGTTTCGGATAGCGCCGCGAAAATGCCCCCCGTGTGCAGCCAGCGCACGCCGTCGCGGCCAAAGATGCTGTCCCAGTCAATGTCCCCCGGTTTCAACTGCGAAGCCGCGGTATGCCCGCGATCCGAACAACCGACGGCGCCCCGTACCCCAAAGCCGCGTTCCGTGAAATTCAATCCGTTTCGTACCGATCGGCCTACCCCGTCGTATTTGACCCATTTGACGTAGGACTGGTCAACGCCCCCCTGGTAGATGAGGTCCTGAACCAACCGCCCCACGGGATTATCAGCAAAGGCGGTAACGACGGCGGTGTCCAGACCAAAACAGCGTTTCAGCCCCCGCGCGACGTTGTATTCGCCGCCACCTTCCCAGGCACGAAACCCCCTGGCGGTGTGAATGCGTCCATCGCCCGGATCTAGCCGTAACATCACCTCGCCTAACGACACCAGATCCCATTTGCACTGCTCTTTTGGCTTTACGGAAAGCTTCGACATAGGGCGACCGTTATAGCGTGCTGAATAGATGTTGCGCGACGAGAAAAACGTTTCCAACCCGCCGAAAATTATGGTTTTACGGCGGTACGAACCTTGATGTCAGCGTCCCCCGTGGGCTCTATCTTGCCGTCCTCAGTGGGGCGAAACCGCACTTCCGCCTTGATCTCCAAAACCATGTTCGCCAGCGCCTTGCGTAGTTCATTGTCAAGTTCGAGGTGATCGAGCCAATTTCGAATCTCGCCCGTTGCGGCACGCACAACGTCGTCCTTGGAACGTCCTGCTTTTTCAAACCCAGCGGCCACGGCACGGCGAACGAAGTCTGATACGCCACTGCCGCGTTCACGGGGTTCCGCCTCGGCGGCATCGGGGGGCGTGCCTTCGGACACGGGAGGCTCAGGTCGGGTGGGATCATCGGGCATGGCAACAGGCTATCCCCGCAACCGCAGAAGGAAAAGCGATATGCTGACAAGGTGGCGATATCTCCCGATCGGACCCAGGAACTGAAGTTGGAGGATCTGACCCGATCCGCCAGCCCCCCCCCTATCCCCCCATCCCTGCCGCCGGCGCCGCCCCCACCGGTTGATGAGTTTGAGCCGGAGCCAACCCATATCTCACGGTCGCGGGCGCTAATCCGCAAGCCCTGGCGACGGCTGTGGAAGGCGTATTCGGTTACGGCCTTAGTGGCCGCGTCCTATCTATGGTTGTCGCTACGAAGGCGTTTTCACGCTGAAGACGCAGTTGCGGAGCGTTTGGATGCAACCCACCGCCGGAACGCCCAGCGCGTCGAGAAAGCCATCGCCGAGTTGCAGGGTTTGTTCATCAAGGTCGGGCAGGGCATCAGCATCATGGCGAATTTTTTGCCCGAGGCCTTCCGTCAGGGCCTACAAAGCTTGCAAGATCAGGTTCCCGCCCGTCCTTACAGCGACATCGAGGCCCGGCTTATTGAGGAGTTTGGCGGGCGTACGCCTGATACGGTTTTTGCCGAATTCGCCCACCAGCCCATTGCCTCTGCATCGATCGGACAGGTCCACATCGGTCGCCTGAAGAACGGCGAGAAGGTAGCGGTAAAGGTGCAGTACCCCGACATCGAGATCATCGTACGCACGGACCTTCGGGCGCTTCGGCGTATTTTCGGGGTGCTGGGCTGGTTTATGCCGGATTGGGGGTTCAGCACCATTTATCGCGAAATCAAGGAGATGGTCTTGGCGGAGCTGGACTATCGGCAGGAGGCCGAGGCCATGGGGATCATTGCCTCGAAATTCGTGGGCAAGGACGATGTGAAGCTGCCGCGGGTCATTTCCGAATTTTCGACAGGGCGGGTCTTGACTACCGAATGGATGAACGGCGTCAAGGTTGCCGATTTGCACGCCTTGGCGGATCTGAAGATCGATCGAAAAGCAGCAGCGCGCCTGGTGGTCGAGGCCTATTGCCAGCAAATATTTGTCGATGGCGTGTACCACGCGGATCCTCACCCCGGAAACCTGTTGCTGCGGCCGTCCGACGGTGCCGGGCAGGGGCCAACCCTGGTGTTCCTAGATTTTGGAGCCGTGGCGCGGGTTTCGGAAAGTATGCGAAAAGGTCTGGTGAGTTTCCTGCAGGGGGCCATCACCCGGGATTCAGGTCGTATTGTCTCGGCACTCAAGGAGATGGGATTCATTTCCCGTAAGGCCAATCCGGCAGTTTTCGATCGTGTGGTCGAGTATTTTCACGAGAAGTTTCGTGACCAGATTCGGATGGATGGATTTTCCTTGAAGGACATCCGATTCGAACCGGTGGACAAACTGTCGACCATTTTAGATCTGCGAGAATTGAATGTGTCGCTGGGAGAACTGCGGGATGCTTTTCACGTACCCAAGGAATGGGTGCTTTTGGAACGCACGCTGCTGCTGCTGCTGGGTGTGTGCACGACCCTTGATCCCGAAATGAATCCGTTCGCGGCGGTTCAGCCGTACCTGGAAAAATTCATCCTAGGGGAACGCAAGGAATGGTCTGAGGCGATCGTCGAATCGTCGCGGGATGCGGCACTCGCCGCTTTGTCGTTACCCGCGGAGATCGGGCGGTACCTGACACTGGCAACCCGGGGAGATCTGGAGGTGCGGGTGCAGGCCTTACCCCAAGGCGTTCACGCTCTCTATTCCCTAGGCCAGCAATTGTTGTGGGCCGGACTTGCCGCAACTTCAACGATACTGGCGGTTGTCTTTGACGGGCGGGGCCAGCTCCGGGCACGGGGATATGCGGGGGCCGCGGCCTTGTTGTTCGGAACGCTGATGCTGGGCGCTGTGGTACGGGGCCGCCGGGCCGTGCGGGCAAACCACCGACAGTAGGTCAAGTGGCCCCGAATTCGGTCGATGTGATCATCTGCCGTCCGATTCTTTAATGAAATTTGCGCCCTTGGATCCAATGTAGGACAATGTATTCGAAAGTGAGTCACTCATGGTTCCCGTCATCGGCAGCTCCATTTTGGGTTTAGGTGCTTTTGCGCTCTTTTTCGCGACTTTGCGAATTGGCAAGCGCCGCTCATAACGTTGCGGCGCTTCTGCTGTTGCGCCTTGCGGCGAAGCTGCGTGGACTTTATGCTCCGCCCATCCTGCGTTTCTAACCTAGCGCATCCTCAGCATGTCAAACGAGACACAACGCCCCGAAGTTCAGGGGCCTTCGCCCAAAGCCGGAGCCGCCGCCCACGAAAGTCGGCTGTCGCAGTTCTCGGTTGCCGATTTGGCGGGCGTTCGCAACCTGCTGCGTGGTGGATCGGTTATCGATTGGCATCGCCTATATTTCGAGGATCGGGCTGAACTGGATCGTTTCCTGCGTGTGCAGGAGTTCGATCCGGCTGTCGATTCAGATCTCAATCGACTAGACGACCTGCGGGATCTGGCGGTCGAGTATCTGGAACGCCATTTGGATTTTCGGATCCCTGACGAACTGGCCGAAGGCGTTCCGGCGCGCGACCTTTTCATTATTGCGTCTCAAAAGGGCAAGCGTCGAACATCGGCATGTATCGTCCTTAAGGTCATGCACGTCATGCATCACTTGGCGGGGCGCGAATTGCTGACCCGACTTCCCATCACGGCAGAACAGATATTCCATCTGGTGGAGGAAAAAGTTCTTCGTACGGTGGAGGAGATGAAGGACGCCGGGTTGGGGGTAGTCGAGTTCGAATGGAGCCGGAAGGCCGCCGACAGCTTGATTACCAAGCTTCTGGCAAAGAAAGAGAACATCGCGGCCGATGTTTATGATCGCCTGAGATTTCGCATGATCACCGGATCCGAAGAGGAGCTGGTGTTCGTATTGCGCGAGCTTCACCAGCGCCTGATTCCGTTCAACTATGTGATTCCGGGGCAGTCGACCAATGGAATTATCGATCTTCGCGGTCTGATTGAGGGATCTGCGTCTTTGTCTAAGTTTTTGCCTGATCTACTGGATCTTTCCCAAGTGGCGGGTGACAAGAAATCGGCAGCAGCCAACGAGTTTTCGGGCCCCACGTATCGCGTGATCAATTTCGTTGCGGATCTGCCCGTGCGAATCGACAAATTCCTGTGTCGTGCCCCCGACGATCCGCTGTTTGTTGAAAACGGTACGGTGGTTTTCGTCCTGACCGAGTTTCAGATTATCGATACCCGCACCGCCCATGAAAATGAGGCAGGGGAGAACAGCCATGCCAAATATAAGGAGCGGCAGTTGGCCCGCGTCAAAGATCGATTGATGCATGGCATGAAAGAGGAACTATAAGAGAAGTAGGGTTGATCTGAGCCCGGTATAGTCAAAGGGCGGTGTTCCTGCTACGTTTCGGCCTGTATGCGACAAGCTCCTACAACCTCGGCGCCTGAGTTGGCCGAGTTTCCCCGACTTTTCGGGAGTGTTGCGCTTTTGAAGCCGATGGCGCGGACAGCGCGGAACGAGACCTATCTGGCTCTGCGCAAGGAGGGGATTGATCGGCTTTGTGTGGTGACCTTGTTGGCGCCGGAAATGGTTTCTTCAGAATCGGTTGTAGATGGCCTGCGCGCGCAAGCCACGTGGCTTGTGACGCGGATTCATGGGAACCTCGTGCAGGTCTACGATGTGGGCCAGACCGAGGAGGAGAAATCACCCCGGCTTTTTGTGGTGAGCGAGTATGTGGAGGGGCTGGAGTTAGGCAGCTTGCTGGAAGCACGGCGGGCCGACGGTGCAAAGATGCCGGTCGGGCCTGCGTTGTACGTGGCGTTGGCCATTGGGGAAGCATTTGAATTTCTCCGCACCCATGAGGCGGCCGTGACTGGGGTGCAGACGTCGCTGCTCGGGTTAGGGCCAGCCTCGGTGCTTTTGTCACGCGAGGGACTGGTGAAGGTGCATCACTGCGGCTCCTGTCTGGCGATCCCTCCGGAGGCTCTAGTGAAAAGTGATGCCGCCCGCGCGTCCCTGCTAGCCCCCGAGCAGATGTCCGGCGGCGGATCAGCCTCTGGGGATGTCTACGCTTTGGGCGCGCTGCTGTGGCAGATGATCAGCGGATACCCTCTTGCCGGTGACGATGTGCCGGCCCACTTGGAACAACTGCGAACACGTGGCGGGCTTGTGCCTCCCCCTTCGTCCTTGCGTAAGGACGGCGCCGACGTTCCCGGTGCACTTGATCGACTGATTCTGCGCAGCCTGGCCCACGATCCAAAGGCCCGACCCGCTGATTTTTCCGAACTACGCGGCGAAATCGTGGCGCTCATGAAGAAGGTTCCCGGGGCCTCCCCTGCGGGACTTGCGGCCTTCGTCAGCCAATCCATGGGCCGGTCCGCACAGCAGGGCAGCACGGGAGAAATCACCGCGCTTGTAGACGAGGGAGCGCGGCTTCTGGGAAACCCCGAAACCGTTGCTCCTGAAAAAAGGCACCGCGCTGTTACGTTGACCAGCATGGATCGGCTGTCGCAGCCATCCGCAACATCAACCGGGGCTGAACTGAAGCCGCACGAAATTATTCCTGGAACGCGGTACCGCGCCTTGGTCAAGCTAGGCGAGGGCGGGATGGGCGCTGTGTACGCGGCAGAACACGTCGATATCGAGAAGAAAGTGGCGGTCAAGATCCTTCACCCGGATCTGCTGCGCAATCCGATGGTGTTACAGCAGTTCCGACAGGAGGCACGGGCGGCGTCGAAGATCGGAAACCCTTACATCTGCGACGTCACCGACTGGGGCGAAATGGCGGACGGTCGGGTGTTCTTCGTCATGGAGTTCTTGGACGGCGTTTCCTTGAACCGCGCTATTAAAAAGGCTCGCTGTTTGCCACCTGCCAGGGCGCTACCGATTTTGCGGCAGGTGTCCAAGGCCCTAGGCGCCGCACATGAAAAGGGCATCGTTCACCTAGACGTCAAGCCCGACAACGTATTGTTAATGGACCGTGAGGGTCGTGGTGATCGCGTGAAGGTTGTGGACTTTGGCATTGCGGGTCTATTAGGGCAGGGCGGTAGCGTGACCAAGGTCATGGGGACGCCTGAATACATGGCGCCAGAACGGGCACAGGGACGCGGATATGACCACCGCAGTGACATTTATGCACTGGGCTGTATGGCTTACGAAATGCTCACGGGTGATGTGCCGTTTCAGGGGCCAAACGCTATCGAAACGCTTGCGATGCACGTTAACGATCCGGTGGACAGGCTTAACGAACGGTTGCGCGAACCGATTCCGGAGGCCATCGAATCGGCAGTGTTGCGGCTTCTTGAAAAGGATCCGGCTCGCCGGCCACAAACCATGGCTGAGGTCGAGACCTTGCTTGTGGGCGCCCAAATCGAAGCGCGGGTACGGACGCTTTGGGACGATCTGCCGCTTCCAGACATGGACGACGAGCGAGCGGCCCGCTTCCGAGGATGGCTGTCGGCGGCAGCCCATAAATCCAGGGTTCAGCTGTATGTACTGTCTGGCGTTGCCGCCGTCAGCGTTGCTGTGTCGCTGGTGATGGCCCTGCGTGATCCTGAACCCGAGCGCGCCCTGGCCATCACGTCGGTGAACGCCGGTGAAATGAAACGAACGATTGAGAAAAGTACGGAAACCAAAGGGCCAACTATCGTACCCCTTGCTGTCCACCCGGCACCGCCACCCGCACCGCCACCATCACCGATCGTCTCCGTCGTGCCGGAGCCCCGGCGACCAGGAGGCAGTTCGTCCGAATCGCATCGCCGGTCCAGGGACGAAGGCGCTGCTCCCGATAACGAATCGCACAGCGCTCGAAGCGCCGATGACGTGGCACGTGCGTCGGTTTTAAGGGGCTCGCAGGCACTATCGGCGTTTCGGTTCGAAATGGCCAAAAAGGCCTTCGAGGAGGCCCTGGGCGCCGATACTCGCAATGCCGCTGCCTACGCTGGATTGGCCGAAGTTTCATTCCAAGAAGCCCGTTATGATCAGGCTGCGGCCCACGCCCGTAAGGCCGCCAGATACGCGCCTCGCTCCGCCAAGTATTTGGTCTTGCTGGGTGATTCGCTTCAGAAACTGAAGAAGATGAAAGAGGCTCTTGGGGCCTACGAAAACGCGTTGCGCGTGGCCCCCGACGACGCTGATATCGCCCGGCTGGTTGAGGAGACTAAGTCCCGCGTTTCACCCTGAGCGGTGACAGTGCTGGAGTCTATCGGAACCCCGTCGCGAAACGTGACCAGATGGCCAAGGTGGGCGGCAATGCGCGGTCCCGGGGTTAGTATCCCCACCAGATTCAGCGGGTCACATGCCGAGACGCTGATCACGTCACCGGTTTTGGGCGCTCGTCTGATCGCCCGGAGGCTTTCCAGCGCCTCGGGTAGCGCAAACTGTTCGCCCACAAATCCGGCCACCAAACGTCCGCCGCGAATTTCGCCTTGAAGTTCCAGGCGACGTAGCGCGCGCACCAGTTCCCGCCACGGGGGCGCGTGCGCTTCGCGCGCCAAAACGTCCCGAAACACCACGCCATACCGACGCAGGTACTGCCGCGCCAGCGCTTCCATCCGATCTTCGCTGGGGAGGGAATTCGGCGCGGTCAAGACGGACCAGCGCCCCGAGCCCATGGGGGGGCGGGGACGTCGGCTGGTCCGTGCGTACCAACGGGAACGCCGCGGATCGTGGTGGCCAGATTTTGCGGGCAACAGAGAACGAAGGCCTGAAAAGCCATCCCCTGTAATCCGACCCGCCGCGACCAGTTCCCACAGCGCATCGTCGATTTCGGTGCGCAAGCGCCGCGTGCCGCAAAGGATATCATCAAGGAACGTGGCGCCGTTCGCACGCAAAAAGCCCAGGACATCGCGCGCCTTACCAGACAGGGACTGGTCGTCTAGATCAAGCCGCGGTTCGAGGATCCAGGCGATATCTTGCCTAAGCCACAGACCGATAGGGGTGGCCCGGCTGGCGACCGTAGACCCGTCCGCCCGTGCTTCAAGGCGACCCCACGCCACTTCACCGCATAAGCACAGGTTGTCAAGCCAGGCTGGATCGAAGTCGTCGACCCTGGCGGGAAAGATTTCGCTTTCCCACGCCCCGGCGGCTGCTTCGAAACCTTGCAGGCGGGCGATGGCGTCCCGCAGGCCTTCCCGCCCCGTCAATTGGGATCCAGGCTTCACATGATGCCACGCCAACAAAAATCTGATGAAATCAGCAGGTTCGACCGCTTCGATTTCACGCCGCAGGCGATCTACTGTGCGGCGGTTCATCCGCGATAAAAGATTGCGATCCACCCATTCGGTTCCGGCACCGGGTGTGGTGAATTGACCTCGCATGATGGCGCCTTGGACTTCGACGGCGGCAAGGGCCGCCTGTATGTCGGACACAGATACAGCAAGCGCGTTGGCCAACGCGGCTTCGGTGATCGGCCCGCAAAGGGCAAGGTGTCCCCTGACGATTTCGGCCAAGGCACCGCTGTGATCGGACCAGGCTTGTGTCCTTCGGGCGATAGGTTCCAGCAATTCGGGCAAAAATTTGTGTTCCGGCCACACCAACGCGGCAAGGCTTCGGCGTTCGGCAGCGACCCAGAACGACAATTGTTCGGTGCACAGGACCGCTGCGCGTCCCGTGTCGCGCAAGGCTTCGAAATAAGGGATCCACGCTGGGTCTGCGCCCAGCGCGGATGATGCCCCGGGAATCGGTAGCGCACCTAGATCCAGAAGCAGGTCGTGAAGCTCGTCGGCGCCCCGCGGGTCCGGTCTTGCTTGGGCCACGATGTCGTCGATGGCGCAAGAATCAAGCCGGCCCAAGGTGTCCGCAATCTGGGCGGGCAGGCCCCGGCGAACGGAGACCGCCCGCGACCTTCGTTCTTCCAACGGAGCGTCATCCAGGAAGGCATACGGATTGGCATTCAAAATTTCGTGCGCAAAAACTGACGGTTCAGGCAGTTCGCGGGACACGCGGCGGATGACGCCGCCGATCAAATCCCCAAGTACCCGTTTGAACCCTGCCGCATCCATAGCTTCGGTCAGGCAGTCACGAACGGTTTCGCGGACCAAGGGGTGGTCGGGGATCTCGATGGGGCCGCCGCCGTGGTTGTCCTGACAAGCGACCTGGCCGGGGAAGGTGGCGGCCAACAGATCTTGCGCGCGCATCCGCTGCAGATTGGGTGGCACTTTTTTTCCCCCTCGGTGGCGCAGCATGGTCAGCGATCGGGTCGCGTTCCAGCGCCACCGGGTTTCAAACATGGGGGCCTGGATGGCGGCCTGGGAAAGAACTTCATCGACCTGTTCCGGGCGAACCAGGTCGAAAATCATTTCCAGAGGAAAACTGTGTTGCGTGCTGAGCGACAGAACGATGCCGTCGTCTGTTGCGGCTGCCTGAAGTTCAAAATCAAAGGTGCGACAGAATCGTTTTCGCAACGCCATACCCCAGGCGCGGTTGATGCGTGCGCCGAAGGGGGCGTGAAGCACCAACTGGGTTCCCCCGCTTTCGTCAAAGAACCGTTCGGCAATAACACACGTGGATGACGGAACCGCCCCTAAGGCTGCGTTCCCCGTAAGAACGTAATCGCGTAGTAGACAAGCACCTGGCAGGGGCAGGGCACATTCCTTCATCAACCAGTCGGTCACGGAGACGGCGCTGTCGCGGGTGGCGCGGATAACCAGTTCTTCGCGCAGGGCACCGACCTCGGCAGACAGTTCACGGCTGCGCCCTGGCGATTCGCCAAACCAAAACGGAATCGTGGGTGCCTGTCCGGCCGCGTCTTCAACCCGCACCTTGCCGTTTTCCACGCGACGAATGCGCCAAGAATTGTTGCCCAGCAACATCACGTCGCCGGCCATGCTTTCGATGGCGAAGTCTTCTTCGACATTGCCGATAAGCGTGCCCTCAGGTTCCAGAATGACGTCGAAAACAGCGTTATCTGGGATGGCCCCACCTGATGTAAGTGCCGCCAGACGGGCGCCCCGACGACCGCGAAGTTTTCGATGAACGGCATCCCGATGAAGCAGGGCCCCGGAACGTCCGCGGCTTGTGGCAATGCCTTCGGAAGCCATATCGACGATGGCATCAAAATCGGTGCGGGTCAGATCGGCGTAAGGGGCCGCGCCAGTCACCAACAGGAACAGCGCGTCTTCGTCCCATTCTTCGGCCCCACAGGCCGCCACAATTTGCTGGGCTAAAATATCCAAGGGCGCGTCGCGCATCGCGATGGCATCGAGGACGCCCTTTTTCGCTGCCCGCGCCAGGGCGGCGCATTCCACCAACTGATCCCGGGTCAACGGAAACAAGCGCCCTTTGGGGATCCCGCCCACAGCATGTCCCGACCGGCCAATGCGCTGAAGGCCCGTCGAAATCGATCGGGGCGAGCCCAGCAGACAGACAAGGTCCACCGCCCCAATGTCGATGCCCAGTTCCAGTGAGGCCGTCGCTACCACCACCTTTAGTAGCCCGGATTTAAGTCGTTGTTCTGCGAGGAAGCGCCGATCGCGGGACAGGCTGCCGTGGTGGGCCGCAACGGTGTCGGCCCCCAGTCGTTCCCCTAGGTGCAGCGCCACCCGTTCCACCAACCGCCGCGTGTTGACGAAAACCAGCGTGGATTTATGGGTCTGGGCCAGCGTTGTGAGGCGTTCATAGATTTCGCCCCACTGTTCGTTGGTGCACACAGCGCCCAGTTCATCGTTCAGGATTTCGACGCCCAGATCGCGGGTGCGGATTTCGCCGGTATCGACGATCGCGGGGGCGGGGCGCCGCGTACCCACCAGAAGCCGTGCGGCCACGGCGAGAGGTTCAATCGTTGCAGACAGCCCCACGCGCTGTAGCGGCCCGTCGACCAGGTGGGCCAGGCGTTCCAAGGACAACGCCAAATGGGCCCCCCGTTTATCCGCACACAGCGCATGGATTTCGTCCACGATGACGGTCCGAACTGATCGAAGTCCGCGACGTCCTGATTCCGACGTCAGCAAAATGAACAGAGATTCAGGGGTTGTGACCAGGATGTGCGGCGGCCTCCGCACAACTTGCTGACGTTCCTTCGCGCTGGTGTCACCTGTCCGAACCGCCGCCCGAATCGGCAGAGCGGGGTGCCCCATTTCAGTCGCCATTTCGACCAGGCCCGCCAGCGGATCCTCAAGATTGCGCCGCACGTCGTTGGACAGGGCTTTGAGCGGTGACACGTACAGAACGTAGGTCTTTTCTTCCAAGGAGCCGTTGATGCCACGTCTGACCAGGTCATCCAGACTGGCCAGGAAGGCGGCGAGGGTCTTGCCCGACCCCGTTGGCGCTGTCACCAAGGTGTCCTGTCCAGACGCAATCAACGGCCAGGCGCGGTCCTGGACCGCTGTCGGCGCGACGAAGCGTTTTTCAAACCACGCCCGGGTTACCGCATGGAACATCCGTTCAGTCTACACAGGTTCAGGCGTCTCGCCTATTTTCAGGATCCGCAGCACGAACGCGTGGGCCGCGTATATCACCGGGGTTAGTCCAACGGCGATCGCGACCTTGAGCAAATATTGGTTTCGAATCAGGGTCAGGATGAAGTCGGTGGATTTCGTCCCGGTGAACAACATGAAGGTCACCATGACTGTGTCAATCAACTGAGAGGCCAACGTGGACCCTGTGGCCCGCAGCCATAACAGCCTGTGTTTGGTCAACCGCCGCAGCGCCGTAAAGATGGTGATGTCCAGCAACTGCCCCACCGTGTAGGCGGTTAGCGATGCCACATACAGGCGTTGTGACCACCCGAATGTTTGGGAAAACTGGGGCCCCGGCATGGGGGATTCGGGGCTGGTGGGCACCGCGATGGCAACGTTGATGATGAAAAACGCAAAGGCCGCGCACCCAAGGCCCAGGTAGGTAACTCGCCGCGCTCCCTTGGGGCCATAGAACTCACTCAGCAGGTCCGTCAAGACGAAGGTTAGGGGAAACGCCAACATGCCAACCGATAGGTCAATGCCCCCGACGCGGAACAATTTGGCACCGATCAAATCGGCGATGAGAAGTGCTGTGACAAACAAACCCCCGAGCCACAGATACAGCGTCTGCTTCCGATCGAAAACCATATCGGCCGCTTATTGCACGCTTTGCACGCACAAGGCGGCCTCGGCCGATCCCCAGTTTCGTTTGTTCACGAAATAGTGACGCATTTTTCCCGCCGCATCGATTAGGAACGATTCTGGATATTTGTCGGTGCCGTATTTTTTGGGAATGGACTTGCTGTCGTCCAGAAGGACCGACAATCCCGTCCCCGATTTCCCGAAGAATTTGTTGATCGCTGGCCAACCGTCTTCGTCCACGCTGACCGCTAGGACGACGGCCTTGTCCCCCAATCGCCCCTGAAGCTGTTCCAGCCCGGGCATCTCTTCGATGCAGGGGGGGCAGGTCGAAAACCAGAAATTCAGTAGGACGGGACGACCTCGCAGGCTGCTCAAGGACCATTTTTTTCCGCTTCGATCAGGCAGCGAGAAGTCGGGGGCTTCTTGATCGCGGAACTGTGGCGGCAAGGGGTCAACGCCTAGGGCCCGGCAGGCTTCTTCCTTCATGGCTATAGCGCGATCCCCCGCCGCCCCCAAAAACCGCACGCCTAGGAAGGCGACCGCACCCAACACGACCAACAGCGCCAACATGCGGCTGCCTGTCACGACGTTCTTCCCACAACGGCAGCAATGGCTTTCACGGTGGGCATCATGGCAGCAAAAAGGTCCGGCGTCAGCGCCTGGGGACCGGCGTACAGCGCCTTGCCAGGGGTTGGATGGACTTCGACCATAATGCCGTCCGCCCCCGCCGCGGCGGCTGCACAGGCCATCGCAGGTACATGATGCCAGTCGCCTGTGCCATGGGATGGATCCACAATCACGGGCAAATGGGTCAAGGTCTTCAAGATAGGGATCGCCATCAGGTCTAGTGTGTTCGGAGTCATGGGTTCGAAGGTCTTGATGCCACGTTCACACAAAATCACGCGGTAGTTGCCCTGTTTTGCGATGTATTCGGCCGCCATCAACCATTCCTCTAAAGACGCCCCGCGATCACGTTTCAGGATAACGGGTTTTTCTTGGCGTCCGACTTCTTCCAGCAGGGCGAAGTTTTGCATGTTGCGTGCGCCGACCTGCAGCACGTCCGCATACCGCGCCACCAAGGAAACGTCGCGCGGGTCCAAGACCTCGGTCACCACTGGAAGGCCGGTTTCCTCCCGGACCTCGGCCAGGATGCGCAATCCATCTTCTTTCAATCCCTGAAATGAATAGGGCGACGTCTGCGGCATGAAGGCGCCCCCACGGATGAAACTTGCCCCGGCCGCCGTGACCGCTCGCCCCGTCGTCGCCATTTGCTCGCGCCCTTCAACCGCCCCGGGCCCCGCGATGACCGCGAATCCCGCACCGCCGATTTCCGAAATCCGCCCGTGCGGGCCCGTCACACGGACAACGGATGGCTCCGGTTTGACCTCGCGTGATACCAGCTTCCAGGGCCGTGACACCGGAACAGCTTCGGCCAGACCCGTCAGGTGGGAGAAAAGCCCCGGGTCGAGGCGTGTCTGGTTTCCCGTGACCCCAACCACAATCCGCGTCGTACCGGGAATCTCATTGGGAACAAACCCCAATTCGCGAACCCGGGCCTTAACCGCTTCAATGTCCTCTCGCGAGGCCCCCGACTTCATCACAATGAGCATGTGTCGCCCTGATTGTTGAGCCGTGGGGCCCGCGCCGTCAAATCAGCCCTTGGTCTTCGTCTTGCCTCGGGCCAATTCTTGTTCGGCAATCGCTTTGAATGTGGGGAACGGATAGGCCCCACCGATCTTTCGGCCATTGATAAACGTCGCCGGGGTGCCCTGGACGCCGATGGCAGCACCTTCCTTGGCTTCGTCATCCACCTGCTGCGCAAGCTTTGAATCGCCCATCGACGATTTGAACTTGCCCATGTTCAATCCCAATTCCTGGGCATACTTTTCCAGGCTGGCACCATCTAACGCGCGTTGGTTGGCAAACAGCTTGTCGTGCATCTCCCAAAACTTGCCCTGCTCCCCTGCCGCCAACGCTGCAATCGCGGCGGGTTTGGCGTTCTGGTGGAAGGGCAGGGGATAATTTTTCCAGACCACGCGGACCTTCCCCTGATATTCCTTTTCCAGTTGCGTAATTGTGGGTTCCACCCGGGAGCAAAACGGACATTCGAAGTCCGAGAACACCACGACCGTGAGGGCGGCGTTCTTTGGTCCTTTGGCTGGGCTCTTGCCAGGATCGATCTTATGGACAGTCTTATCGACCTCGGGGCCTGCTTCTTCGGCGGGACCACCAGCTGGCGCCGCCGCGACTTGGGTCTGGGCCCCCTTCAAGATCGCATCGTAAACCTTTGCCTTCGGTGTACCTTTCTTGACCAACTCTTCAGCTTTTTTGCTCTCTTCGTCGATAAGCGCCTTAAACGCCTCGAAGGGTTGAGCGCCCGACAGGAACCGCCCGTTGACGAAAAATGCCGGGGTCCCCCGAACACCGATCTTGGCGCCACTTGCAGCGTCCGCAGACACCGCGGCCTTTAGTTTTTCGTTGCCAAGCGAGGCCTTGAACTTGCCCATGTTCAGGCCCAGCTCTTGTCCGTATTTTTCGAGGCTTGCTCCGTCCAAGGACTGCTGGTTCTCGAACAACTTTTTATGCATTTCCCAAAACTTGCCTTGTTCCCCGGCTGCGCGTGCGGCGATGGCCGCAGGCGTTGCGTTCTGGTGAAAATCCAAAGGAAAGTCTCGCCAGACCACCCGCACTTTGCCTTTGTACTCGGTCAGGATCTTGTCCATCGTCGGCTCGACGCGCGTGCAGAAGGGACACTGAAAATCAGAATATTGGACGATGGTCACAAGCGCGTCCTTGGCACCCTTCATCGGCGCTCCTGCGATTTCGGCCTTGTAGACCGTCCCCGCCGTCGGTGCTGCCGCTGCGGCTGGGGCGGGGGGGGGCGGGGGAGGGGCGTCTTTGCCGTCCTTAATGATGGCCACGTAAAGATCTTTCCGCGCCACGCCAGCCTTCAACTTCTGATCTGCCTTCGTGATCTCTTCGTCGATCAGCGCCTTGAAGTTGTCAAACGGCTGTGCCCCTACGAAAGAACGACCGTTGACAAAGAAGCTGGGTGTGCCTCGGGCCCCCAATTTTGCTGCCTGGGCCTTGTCGGCTTCTATTCGTTCCTTGCCCTTGCCACCGTCGACGAAGGCCTTAAACTTGCCCATGTCGAGGCCAATCTGCTGGGCGTACGCGTCCAGATTCGACCGTTCCAGCGCCTGCTGGTTCTCGAACATCTTATCGTGCATCTCCCAGAATTTTCCTTGTTCGCGCGCGGCTTCAGCCGCCATCGCGGCTGGCATCGCGTTCTGGTGAAAATCGAGGGGAAGATGTTTGAAGGCGACCTGGACGTCATTCTTGTATGTGTCCAAAACCTGTTTCAGCGTCGGCACCACACGGCTGCAAAAAGGGCATTGGAACTCTGAATATGCGACGATCGTAACCTTGGGCTCCTTGGCGCCCTTAGTGGGTGCCCCCCCCACTTCGGCCTTATAAACGTCCGTCGGCACGGCCGGGGCCTGGCCTGCGGCCGCTGCCGCAGGTTTGGCCGCCGGGGCCTGCCCGGCCATCTTCATGAATTCTTCGTAGACACGTTTTGCCGGGACGCCCTTTGCCAAAAGTTTCTGCGCGCGCACAAGTTCGTCATCGACGATCTTCTTGAACTCGTCGTAGGGATAGGCCCCCGCCAGCAAACGCCCGTTGACGAACACGTTTGGGGTTCCGCTGACCCCGATGGCGCTTCCTGCGGCCATGTCGTCATCGACATGTTTTTTGAACTTTCCCGAATCCAGGGCGCCCTTGAACTTGGTCATGTCGAGCCCAAATTCCTGTGCGTATTTTTCCAGATCTGGTCGCGTCAGCGCCTGCTGGTTGGCGAACATCTTGTCGTGCATCTCCCAGAATTTTCCCTGTTCACGCGCAGCCTCGGCGGCCTCGGCTGCAATATGGGCGTTTTGGTGAAACGGCAAGGGATAGTGCCGGAAGACCACGCGAATCTTGCCGGGGTTTTCCTTGAAAAGCTGGTCCACCGTCGGGACCACCTTCGAACAGAATGGACATTGAAAATCTGACCATTCAACCATCGTGACCAGCGCGTCGGCGGGTCCTTTTGAGGCGCCGTCGGCAATCGCCTTTTTCCGTTCAACACCATCCGCTGGTGCGGAATCAGACGGGGCTGTGGCAGACGTCGGGGCCACATTATTCGTGCGTGTGGCTTGGCCTACGAAATACGCCCCCACAACGCCGACGCTGACTAGGGTAAATCCAATAACTTTGTTCATCGGTGAGTCTCCTTCAGAACCATCCCGCCGTGAACGACGGTCGGCCGCCTGACGTATCGGCTTTACGGTCGTTAACCGTCAGCCATCGGGGAACCCTTGTGTGCCCAGGGACAGAATTGAACTGTCCACACATGGATTTTCAGTCCATTGCTCTACCAACTGAGCTACCTGGGCGAACGAAACGGACGGTCATGTAGCACGAGGGCATGGCGGGATGCAAGGAATCATGGCGCGCCCGTGTCGGTCTCCTGCGGTTGTTCGCGCCCCGGGGCGTCATCCTCGTCTTCGTCGTCTCCGGCTATGGGGACCCCTCGGACGCGGCGAATGTGACCATCGCGAATTTCGATCGCGGTCAGATGAAATCCAGCAATTTCAATCATGTCACCTGGCAAGGGCGATCGTCCTAGTTCGACCTCAATGTACACACCCAGCGTTTCCACATCGGGGCGCTGTGCCACCAGCTTCAGATCTAGGTCGCGAGCCGCCACATCAAGGGTCAATCGGCCCTCCGCCTCGAACCGCCCATCCGCGGAACGCACAAGCGGCGGAATTTCGCCCACGTCCTGTTCGTCCTGGATTTCTCCGACGAATTCTTCTAGCAGATCTTCCATGGTGACAATGCCGACGAAGGTTTCCCCCGGTCCCAGCACGATGGCAACATGAACCCGGCGCCGCTGAAATTCGCGGCGCAACCATTCCAGGCGGGTGTCTTCAGAAACATATATCGGCTGTCGCGCGATTTCGCGCATCCGGCGGGGCGGGCGCCCAGACGCCAGCGCCGCGACGATGTCTTTAAGATGGACATACCCAACAACCTGATCCGTGCGCGGGTCCACCAAGGGGTACCTGGTGTACTGGTTACTTAAAGCCGTTTTGAGGTTTTCTTCAAAGGGTCGTCCCGCGACCAGAACCACCACATCCCGTCGCAGGGTCATTACGTGCCGGGCTACCCGGTGGGTGTAGTCAAAAACGCGGTCTATCAAGCGACGGGCGCCCGGATCGATCTTCACCTGCTGGATGACCATGCGCAGTTCATTGGGCGAATGGTGCAGTTCCCCTTCGGTTGCGGGTTTTAACCCCATCAACCGAATCAATAGGTTCGACGATGCGTTCAGGACCCAGATGAAGGGGAACGCGGCCAAATAAAAAAGCCGCAGGAAGGGGGCCGTCCACAGGGCGACGGGTTCGGCCAACTGAAGCGCCAGAATCTTGGGGACCTGTTCACCTATCGTCGTGTGCAGAAACGTGATGATGACAAACGCGAGCACGAGGGCGATCGAATGGGCGGTAACCCCCGCAAACCTGCCGAGCGGTTCCACAAGGGGGCGAAACAGCCTGGCCAATGCTGGTTCTCCCACCCACCCAAGGGCCAGCGACGCCAGGGTGATGCCCAATTGGCTGGCTGACAGATAGGCGTCAAGTCGACTTGTGATGCCTTCAAGGAGGCGCGCCCGCCGTCCCCCAAGCGCCACCAGTTCGCGCACCCGCGTGGGGCGCAATTTCACAATGGCGAACTCCGACGCGACGAAGAAGGCGTTGGTAAGGATCAGGAGGAGGGCGATGAGGAGGGCGATGCCCGATGACATTTTTTGTGAATCTATCCTGAGGTGGGGATGAGAGTTGGGTGGCCTAATATCGTCATAGATAATTCCAGCCTGGAAACGGTGCCGCATATTGGCGCGCGGTGTCGGTCCAAGCAGCCACGCTGAGCGACAGGTCGAGATCGTGCCGGGGGAACCCTTCCCCGGCCAAAGCGGCACGCAGGGCACGGTCGTGGGCTGGCACCACAATGTCGATTACAGACGCCGACGCCGACGCCATCAGCCGAGGCAGCGCCGCTACGAACGACGCGCGATCACCCAGAATCTCCAGCGCACGAAGGACCGAACCCGCCCCTTGCACCTCCGGAGGGCGACGGGCGACGGCTACGGCGGATGACAACCGTCCGCCCTCGCGAATCAACCACAATTCACCCGGATCGTAGAACAAAACCGCCGCGTCCAGCAGTCGTTGCCAGTCAGATTCGGATCGATCGAATCGCGCGTCTTCGGCAAGATACAGCGACATGACCGCCCGTAGGGCAGCGGGCGCAAATCGCACAACGTCTATCCCCGGACGTGGGGAAACGGCGTCTAGGCGGTGTCGTTCGGCGCGAAATCCCGTGAATTCTGGCAAGGCGGTGAAACCCGCCCGCGTGTACAAAGGCCCCGCGCCTGATACCAGCCCCATCGCTGCACCTTTGCGTTGTGCGTAGGCGCGTGCGTCATCTACCAACCGTTTTCCCAAGCCCTGGCCACGAAGGTCAGGGGACGTGAACACGGCTCCGAATAGGGCGACCGGGAAGGTTGCCTCGCCCACAACAGCATCGCGCACGCAAAATCCCGCGTGACCGACAATTTCAGTACCCGGGTCGCCGGCGCCCGCGCCCAACGGCCCGCGTGTAGCCAAAATTAGATTTTCAGCGTTCTGTGGGTCAAAGAGCAAGGGATATCGCCGCGCCATGCTGTCCTGGATGCCGCGTGGTTCCAAAAAGATCGCATCCGCCGCCGCCGACAAAAAAGGCAGGTCGGCGGGGGATGCCGGGCGGATGGTCAAAGTGGTGGGGCCCGGGGCTGTCATCGGCGAATTCCTAATCTCAAGGCCCCCAACGTATACCACCCAAGCCGCGACAGGGCGCAGTCCCTGTGCCGGAACGTGATATGGGAAACGCAACATGCCCATGTCAGCCGCCCTGGCCCGAGACCTGCGCACCGTTCCCAATCTGCTAACGCTGTCCCGTTTGGGGCTGATGGTCGTGGCGGCGATCGTATTTTATACGTTGTCGAAACCTGTGGCAGTGGGATTGGCACTGGTGGCGGGCGTTACCGATTATTTGGACGGCGCGGTGGCCCGCCGAACCGGGCAGGTGACCCGCCTGGGTGAAATCCTGGACCAGTTTTCAGATCTTTGTTTTGAATCCCTGGGCCTCACGATGTTGATAGGCGAGGGCAGCCTTCCCGCTTTCGTTTTGCCGGTCTATCTCTTGCGCGAGTACTGGGTCACCACGATCCGCCGACATATGGCAGCCCTTCAGGTGAACATTCCTTCCAGCTTCGTCGGCAAGCTGAAAACGAATTTTATCATGTGGGGCTTCCTCCCTCTGGGCGTGTCGGCTTCCGGCCTCCTGCCTGCCCTGGAACCCTGGGTCGGACATTTTGGTCGGTTTGGCGTCACGCTCGGCCTCACGTTCGGGTACATGAGCGGCTGGCACTACACCAAGGCCTTCGTGACCCACTACCGGGCGACGCCTTAAGGGGGCCCCAGGTTTTTTTGCTGCGCCCGGGTCATCGTGGGAATCTACGGGGATGCCAGTTCTTCCGGGCCTAGACGTTTTGGTGGCCGAGAAGTTGACGTTGCTTCGGGGGCGACGTGTGGGGGTGTTGTGTCACCCGGCCAGTGTTGCGGCTGATCTGACCCACACAGTCGATCGTTTGATTCAGGCAGGGGTGAAACCGGTGCGGCTCTTTGGGCCCGAACACGGCGTTCGGGGCGAAGCGCAGGACATGATCGGCGTCGATGCTGAAAGGGACAGCCGGACCGGCATCCCGGTGGTCAGCCTGTATGGGGAAACCGTTGAATCCTTGACCCCGAAACCTGAAACGCTGGCGGATTTGGATGTCTTGGTGATCGACCTGCAGGATATCGGCAGCCGGTACTACACGTACATTTGGACGATGGCGCTGGCGATGGGCGCGGCTGCGCAGGCGGGAATCCAGGTCGTCATCCTGGATCGGCCAAATCCCCTGGGAGGGGTCGCCATCGAAGGAGGCGACGTGTCCCCTGGTTTTGAATCCTTCGTGGGACTTGGGTCGATCCCGAACCGGCACGGGCTGACCATCGGCGAAGTCGCCCGGCTGGTGAAATCAGGTCTGCCCTGGGGTGGGGCGCGGTTCGCCGGACCGATGGACGTGGATCTGGCGGTCGTGCCGATGACGGGCTGGAGGCGGCGGGACAGTTTCGATGCGACGGGGCTACCGTGGATCCTACCGTCGCCCAATATGCCGACGCCGGATACAGCTTTTGTTTACCCGGGGCTTTGCCTCCTCGAGGGCACCAATGTATCGGAAGGACGCGGATGCACGCGTCCCTTTGAGATCATCGGAGCGCCCTTTGTTGATGGCTACCGTTTGGCTGAAAGGATGTCTGCCTATGACCTGCCTGGGGTTCGATTTCGCCCACTATCGTTTCGCCCGACCTTTCACAAACACGCGGCACAATCCTGCTTCGGCATTCAGTTGCATGTGATTGATAGGACGATGTTCCGCCCTTACCGCACGGGCGTCGTTTTATTGCGGGAACTGTGGGCGACCGCGGGTGACGGATTCGCGTGGCGAACCGAGCCGTATGAGTTCGTGGCGGACAAACTGGCTATCGATTTGCTTGCGGGGAACGACGCGGTTCGGCTGGGCGTCGAACGTGGCCTGCCTCCCGAGGAAATATTCGCCTCCTGGATTCCGGCAGAACGGGCGTTCGCGGAACGACGGCGCCCCCACCTGCTTTACGAATGACAGGTTCGATCTTCGGGCCGGGTGTGGTCTAATTATCGGCTATGCACGTCGCCCTGTTCGGCGGCAGTTTCAATCCGCCGCATGTCGCCCACCAAATGGCGGCCTTCTACGTCCTGCAGACCCAGCAGGTGGACCAGTTGTGGCTTGTCCCTTGTTTCAAGCATCCCTTTGATAAATCTATGGAAACCTTTGAAAATCGTAAGGGAATGTGTGATCTAGCGGCCGCCCCGCTGGGGCCGCGCGTGAAGGTCAGTGACATCGAAAGGCGGCTGGGAGGAGACAGCCTGACCCTGCGGACGGTCAAGGCGCTACAGGCAGAAAACCCCGGGGATCGGTTCTCATGGATCGTCGGTGCGGATTTGGTTCCTGAAATTGATTCCTGGTTCGGCGCGGAAGAACTGCGTCGCCTGGTTTCGTTCCTAGTTGTCGGGCGGGCCGGGCATAGCGACGCCGCACAGCACAGTGTTGAACTGCCGCGGGTCAGTTCATCCGACGTCAGGGCCCGCTTGGCGGCCGGATTGCCAGTCAATGATCGGGTCCCCATCACCGTTACGCAGTACATTCGCAACCACGGGCTGTACGGCGTGGCAAAGGATGGCGCATGACCGGTTCGACGTGTTCTGACCTGGCCTCCGATGACATAACGCCGACGGTGTTCATTGTTGGGGCGGGACGCGTCGGGACGGCTTTGGCGCACGGCTTTCGGCAGGCGGGTGTTCCCGTGCTGGGTCTGCACGGCCGGCGGCCCGGGGCTGTCGAACTGGCGGCGCATTTGGCAGGCGTTCTGGGGTCAGCCGGCGCGTTTCCGGGCGGCCTAAATGCCGCTGATGTGGTTGTGGTCGCTGTCGGGGATCCTGACCTTCCTGGGGTAGCCGCTGACCTGGTCGCCTCGGGTCGATTGCGCCCGCGACAGGTCGTCTTGCACACCTGCGGTTCCTGGCCCGCGGGGGCGATGCTGGCCCCCGTCCGGGCGGCTGGAATTGCTATCGGGACCATGCACCCGCTGGTAGCTTTGGCTACCGGTCCACAGGCCTACCGACGATTAGACGGGGCCTGGTTTGGTATCGAAGGCGACTTTGATGCGACCAAGCAGGCTACCGTTCTTGCGCGCTGTTTAGGAGGGCACACTTTTGCGCTGCAAGCCGACCGAATGGCCCTGTATCATGCCGCCGCGGTGATGGCGTCAAACTACGTTGTAACGTTGGCCGACGTAGCGCGGTCGGTCATGACTGCCGCAGGGATTTCGTCTGAACAGGCCCTGTTGGCCCTGGTGCCCCTGATGGCAAGTGCGGTCGCTAATTTGCGGGGGGTCAGAACCCCCGCGGACGGACTGACGGGACCCATCGCGCGTGGCGATGCGGCTGCTGTAGCACGCCACGTGGACGCCTTGGCCGGAAGCCCCGCGGCCGATTTATACCGCCATCTGGGCCAACGGACCGTTCAGATGGTGGCGGCGTCGGGTGGCGGCCCACCCCTGGCGTGGTCTGACAGCCTTCTGTCCGGCGCGTGGCATCAAGAATTCGTGGTGAACAGTCGAGAAGTTTCGGGAATCTCAAAGAGGTAATTCATGAAAAGACGGCATCCGTTCGCGCTCCTGCTGGTCATCTTATTTGCGTCCCTGGCGGCTCAAGCCGCTAAACCTGAGGACGTTTTCAAGGGGAAAATCATCATCACCAAAGATAGGTTGCCGACCCGGTTTGCGTCGCCGGGGGCGTTCGTGGCGGCGTTACAAAAGGGCAAAATCGACAAGATTTGGCCGAAGGAAGAAAAGGGCAACGATCACGCGGTCTGGCACCTGGAATACATTGGTTTTTTCGGGCAGCCCTTGAACGACAACGAGATCAATCTCAAGTTCTTCGAAATGCAGGGCGGCACGCAGCGATTCGTCGCCGGGGATGAACAGTTCACGCGAGAGAAAAATACCCGTGTGTTCGCATCCGGGATTGACCTGCAAAAACCAGAGTTTGAAGCCAACAAGCGCTACCTGATGAGCCTTGAAAGCCGCGGCCGTTCGGTGGCCAGCGCCGTGTTTTGGTTGCGGGGCAAGGGGGCCGACTATAGCGGCAAGGTGGAATTTTCAGACACCGACACAAAATAGCTCTCCAGGGGGGCCTAAAGGACGATCTTGGTTTCGGTCGCCGACAATGCTACGGTCGCGGAAATTTCGGGCGCGTGCCGGTCGCTGTAGCTTGTCAGACCACTGAGTCAATTATCCATCCCTGCGGCGGGTGGGCGCCTTGACCCTCGTTGAGGCGAAAACATGGCCACGCTTCGGGAATACGAGCAAGTGTTGCAGCGCGATCCGTCGTCGTCGGAGCCATTTTTGGCTCTGCGGCAGGCCTATCGTGAATCGGGTCGTTTCGACAAACTGGTGACCCTGTACGAGGCACGGGCCCAATCCTTAGAGGATGGTCCAAAGGCCAGCGATCTGTTCTACCTAGCCGCTGAGGTTAGGCTGGATCAGCTTGAGGATCGCGAAGGTGCCGAGGCGGATCTAATGCATGCGGTCGATCGTGACCCCGAAAATTTGAAGGCGGTCGATCGGCTTAAACTGATCTATCGGGAGCAGGGGCGGGTCGACGACTTCGTGACCCTGCTGGAAGTCGAAGGGGCGGCGCTGGCGAAGGTGGGCGATGCGGGGCGTTCGGCGGCGTTGTTGTCGGAGGTTACCAAGCTGGAGGGCCAACACCTGCACCGCCTGGAACGCGCGGCGACCCTGCCGCCCGCGCAGCGTCAGGCCGAGGTGACCGCCGAGGGGCTAAAACTGGTCGAATCCTTCCGAAAGATTCATCGGTCGGTCGCTGACTGGCCTGGCGTGGTGCGATTGTTTGACCTGGAACTGGCGCTGACCACCGAACCAAAACGCCGTACGGACTTGCTGTTGGGGGTGGGGCGGGTGCTGGGAGAAAAGATTGGCGATTTGGAAGGCGCTGCGCAACGTTTGAACGAAGTCGTGCGGCTGCGTCCCCGCGACGACAAAGCCCTCGAAGCCCTGGCCAGTGTTTACGCAAACCCTAGATGGCTCGGTGGTGACGGGCGGGATCGGGCGGCGGCCATCTTTCATCAGGTGGCGCGTAGGCGGCAGGAAGCCGGGGACATCGACAACGCGGTGGCGACCTTGCGCCGTGCCCTCTTGGTTGTCGCCGGACATGCCGAGTCATCCGACCTACTGGAACGCGTGTTGTACGAGGCAGGCCGGTTTGCTGACCTTGATTTGTACTACCGCGAACGGCTGGCGGCGGCGGCGTCCGTCGAGGATCGAATGGACTATTTGTTCAAACGAGCCCAATTGGCCGAAGGTGAGCTGACGAATCCTGCAGAAGCCTTGCGGGCCTATGAAGAATTGGTGGGGATTGAACCTGCGGGTGGACCGGCGTCGCAGCGGCTGGGGGATCTGTACCTTGCCTCGCGCGACTTCGCCAAGCTTGCGCAATTGCGCGAACGCCAACTTGAAGGCGCGGCCGACCCCGCTTTCCGCCTGGGGCTAATGACCGAATTGGCTACCCTGTACCGGGAACGGTTGGGGGATCCCGAACAGGCGGCGGTCTATTACCACGCCATCCTTCAGGACGATCCGGGTAACCCTGACGCACAGCAAGCCTACGCCGAACATTTTCGACATCGGGCGGACTGGAAGGCGCTGCTGGATTTGCAGGAATTTTCGTTTGAACACGCAAGGGCGTCTGGGGCTCGTCCCGAAGATCTTCTCACCCGGCTTGAAGAAATAGCGGTGGTCGCGGAACGCAATCTTGCGGATCCGGAACGGGCGCTGGCGGCCTGGCAACGTATGGAGGAACTGTCGCCAGGCCATGATCGGGCGCGCGAGGCCCAAAAACGCATCCTACAAAAAGGGAAGCAGTGGGATCGCATGGCGTCGGTGCTGGAACGCGAGGCCAAGGCGGCCAAAGATCCCGCCCAGCGGATCGAGGCGCTCAAGCGCCTGGCCCGTACCCACATAGAGAAGATGGGGGACCAGGATCGGGCGATAACGATTTATCTGGAAATCTTGGAGATCGACCGCGATCCCGTGGCGCTGCGGGCGCTGATGGACATCTTCGAGAAGTCCGAAAAATGGCCTGATCTGGCAAAACTTCTGCGTGGCCAGCTTGATCACATTACGGTCAAACAGGAACGCCTAAACGCCCTGCGCCGGTTGTTGTGGATCTACGACGACCGCATGGACAATCGGGTCGAAAGTTCGTGGGCTGCGACCGAGATCTTGCAGCTTCAGCCGGGCGACCGTGAAGCTGTTGAACGACTTGAAGCCATTTTAGAACGATCGGACGACAAGCCCCGGCTGGTCGAAACCCTGATTTACCACAGCCGTTACGCACCCAGCGCCGAGGAAAAACAGCGGTTGCTGCATCGAATAGGCGATCTGCTGCAAAACCATCTGGGTGATCTCGCTCAGGCGGTTCCGCACTGGGAAGAATTGCTGCGGATTCAGCCCGCTGATGCCACGGCATTAGATGCCCTAGCCATCGCCTACGAACAGTTAGGCCGTGCCGCAGAACTGGGCGACATCTTAGAGCGGCAGATCGACCGGATGGCCGACGATCCGTCAACCCAGGCGGTTTACCTGCGGCGCTTGGCCCACCTGGCGGCGGGACCCTTGGCAGATCCGGCAGGGGCCCGCCGGACCTGGGAGGATCTGTTGCGGATCTTCCCCTCCGATGCCGAGGCGCTGGATGTCCTGGCGGCAACTTACGCAGCGGCCGAGGAATGGCGTCCGTTGGTGGGGGTGATGGAACGGCAGATCCCCCTGCAGTCAGATCCGGCGGTGGCGGTTTCTATTGCGCTGGAACGCGCGCGCATTTTTGAAGAAAATCTGAAGATCCGGGCCGAGGCGGTGCGCGCCTTGGAACAGATTGTGGGTGAACTTGACCCCCGTTGCCTGCCGGCATTCGCCAGTCTGCGCCGTTTGGCCGAAGCCGGTGGCGATTGGGTACGGGTTGCGGATGTCGCCGAACGGCAGTTGCACCTGACCGAAAATACCGCTGAGCGGATCGAACGCGCTTTGGAGATTGGCTTCCTGTGGCGCGATCGCTTGCAGGACGCGAGGCATGCGATGTCCGCGTTTGAACGGGCCTCCGAAATCGATCCTCAAAACACCAAAGCGCTCTATGCGCTTGCATCGCTTTATTCCGAGGCAGGGGAATGGGCGCGGCTGATTCAGACCGATGACAAATTGTTGCAGCAGGCGCCTGATCTAGGTGAACGGCGGCGGTTGATATTCGAGATTGCAGAAACCTGCGCCGGGCCCATGCGTGAGCCGCGGTTAGGGTTCGACTGGTTTCGCCGTGCCTACGCCGAACATCCCGACGACGAGGCCCTGGGGCGGTTGGAAGCCCTGGGAGAAGCCCATAGGTTGTGGGAGGAACTGATTCAGGTTTACGACGGTGCGCGCACGCGTTCCGCAGATGCAGCCGTTCGGGTGCAATTGCTGGGGAAAATCGCGCGCATCGCCGAAGAATTCCTGTCAGATCCAGCACGTGCTTTCACTGTTTTGCAGGAGGGTCTCGACAGCGATCCAACGGGGGAGACGTTGTTGCCGCAACTAGAACGACTGGCCGAAGCGTCGGCGCAGTGGGCGGGGCTGCTGGATGTTTACGCGCGCGTTGGGCGTGCCCGCCCAGCCGTTGACGATCGCATTGAACTGCTACAGAGACGCGCGGTTGTGCGCGAGGAGCGTTTGGGGGACGCGACGGGGGCGCTTGACGAGGTTTTGCGCGCGTTCGGGCTTTCGCCTGACAGTGAAACCCTGCGGTTGGAAATTCTGCGGCTTTCGGGCACGACCGGCCGGTGGGAGGATGCCCTGGGGGTCGAGGCCCAGTTATTCGCGCGGGCGGCCACGATCGAAAAAAGGATCGAGATTGCCTGTCGGGCGGCGGCCATGGTGGAAGACAAAGTTCGGGATCGGGCACGGGCGTTTCGCGCGTATTTGAACGCCTTTCGCCTGGCACCTGAGAACGAGGTGATCACGGCCCATTTGTGGCGGCTGGCGGCGCTGGTTGCGCAAGGCGCCGGTGCCGACGCTGAAGAGTTAGACGCGGATTTGATGGAAGAGGATGCCGGGGACGACGACGTCCTTGACGTTGACGAGGTGGGGGCCGAGGTGGACGCTGACCAGAAGCGGGTCCCCCCGGTTATGGCCCCACGGGGTGCGCCCGCCATTCCTGAAATGGCCAAACGACCGTCCCCCTGGGTAGAGTTAGCCCAAGCCTTTGAGTCCCTTGCCGCTCCTGACAGCGCGACCAAACATCGGCACCTGCGTAAGATGGCGGAGGTATGGGAGCGGGGCGCTCGCGATATTCCTATGGCGCTCAAGACCCTTGAGCGCGCCTTTACCCTAGATCCCCATGATGGTGCCGTCCGCGATGATTTGGTTCGCATTGCCCAGGGGGAAGGATGTTGGGACGACGTTTGCGCTATCTATCTGCGGGTGGCCGAGGACCTTCCGCAGGCCGATTCGGTGCGGTTGCAGCACGAAGTTGCAGCCTTTCGCGACAGGCTGGCGCAACCTGGGTTGGCCGAGGAACGCTACCGAGGAATCCTAAATATCGAGCCTGGCGACGTGCGGGCCCTCGATCGATTGGAAGAGATTCTGCGTGATGCGGGTCGGTACCAGGATCTAGTCGTGGTTCTGGACAAACGGGTATCTGGGGCAGTCGAGGCCTTGCCCTCAGTGACCGCTCGCCGAAGCAAGGCGATTGAACTGGCCACTTTGTTCGAGCTTCAATTGGAACGGCCTTACGAAGCTATCGACGTCCTTGAAAAATATGTAGCATCAGCCCAGGACGATGACCGGGGACCCGAACATCCCGACGTTGTTCTGGAAAATTGCACGGCGCTGGACGGCCTGGGGCGGCTCTATGCCCGTGTGGGGATGTGGACAAAAGCGGTCGATGCGCTTGAACGCCAAATTGATCTGGTCGGCGAACCTGATCGGCTGCGCACGCTGCGGACACGTCTGGCCGTAATTTTCGAGCAGGAAATGGGCAAGCCGGAACGGGCAACCGAGGCCTACGAAGCGGTCCTGGAAACCGCGCCCAACGATGCCGAGGCCTTGACGGCGCTGTCTCGCCTGCTGGAGGCGCAGGAACGTTGGGAAACCCTGGCGGACATTCTGGAACGCCGCACGCACCTTTGCAGTGATGAAGAGAAAGTCGAATTGGTCAGGCGTCGGGCACGTCTTTTCGAAGAAGAGCTTGGCAATGCCGAAGCCGCCGCCGGGGCGTTGCGATCGCTTGGAACCCTGGCGTTGCGAGATGATGATTTGGGGGCTGCGCTGCTTAGAAATCTGGTGCGCGCGGGGCTAGCCCACGAGGCGCTCCGGTTTGTCACCCAACGCAAGGAACTTTTGCAGCAGGAACAAGCGGAACCAGAACGCCTTGTAACCTTGCGCCTGGAGGCCGCCCATCTGCGTGCAGAACACCTCAATGATCCCCGAGGGGCGCAGGAAGAAGTAGAAGCGGCCCTGGCACTGAAACCAGACCACCTGAAGGCGTTGGGTGTTTTGGCCCAGTTGCATCTGCGAGCCAATGATTTCGCCGCTTACACGCAGATCCGTCGCAAGGAAGCCGCGGGATATGGCCGGGGCAAAGAAGCGGCGGCAGCGTTTATTGAAGCGGGACGGGTCTTGCGGGATCAACTGGGCGATCCCGCCGGGGCAAAGCCCTGTTTTCAGGAGGCCCTCGGCGCGGATCCCGAAAACGTAGAAGCGTTGCGGTCGCTGGGTGCCCTTTTGGTTGCTGACGGGCAACTGGGCGAAGCTCGGGCTTTGTACGAAGCGCATGTCGACAAGATTGCGGTGCCGGCGGATCGAGCCGCACTGTTGACCGACCTGGGGCGCATGTTGTGGCAGGCCCCGGGCGACGCGCCTGTGGCGATCGCCCGGCTTGACGAAGCGCTTGAGATTGCTCCTGATTACCTACCCGCAGTCGTGACGATGGCGGACATTTATTTCAAAGAGCAGCAGTGGGGTGAAGCCGAGCGGCGGTTGCTTCAGGCCCTGCGGCGTATGAAGGCGGATCCTGCGGAGATGGCCGCGCTTTACCACCGGCTTGCCGAAGTTTACGAAAAGCTGGGCCGCTTGGAGGAGGGGTATAGGCAATTGGTTGAGGCCGACAAGACGGCACCTGGGCAACTGCTGTTGCGCCTGTCCTTAGGAGAAAATCGGTTTGTGGCCAAGAAGTGGCGCGAGGCGACCACCCACTTGCTAGGCATCGCTGAACATAAGGACGCCCCCCGGTACCCTGATGAGGTAGCGCAGGGCCTGTATCATGCGGGCCTCGCTGAGCTGCGGCTCAAACGCCCCGAGCGCGCAACCCCGCTGTTTGAGGCCGCCCTTACGTTTTCCGAGGATCATGGCCCGACCTTGCAGGCCTTGGTCGATTTGGCGCTGGAAACCGGGGAACAAGCCCGTGCGGCCGTTCTGCTGCGCCGTCTAGCGGAATCGACAGGCGAACGATCGGATAGGGCCCGTTTGTTCGAACAGTTGGGTGATGCGCATCAAGTCCTGGATCAGAAGGCAGAAGCCCGGCGGGCGTACGAGACGGCGGTGGGTTTGCTGGGGACGGCGGATGCGGCGCAGCTACCGCTCTTACAAAAGACCCTTGACCTGGAACGAGAGGCGGGTGCGATCCGCGAGGCAGCCGAGACCGCCCAGCGGATGATCGATCTGGTTCGGGACCCTAAGGATCGGGCGCGCCGTCGATGGGAAGCCGCGGTCCTCCTGCTGTCGCAGGGTGCTGCCGACAAGGCCGCATCATATCTTGAAAAAGCGAGCGAAGAAAGCCCCCATGACGAGGAGGTGATCGCGTCTTTGGTGACGGCGTTTGAGGCTACTGGTCGTTCAGAAGAGCTGCGGATTCGTTTGGACGAGGCCCTTCCCCAGCTGCCAGAAGTGGGGGGATCACCTGAGGATCGGGTAAGACGGGCAGAGTTGTGGCAGGTTTTGGGATCCCTTCGATCTCGACGGGATCGCATGGGTGCGATACTGGCGCTTGAGACATCCGTGGCGATCGACGGAACCCGCGCTGCGGCTCGTATCATGCTTGCGGGTTTGTACGGCGACGATTTGGATCACGCCGAAGCGGCACTTCGGAATCACCGCGAATTGGTCCTTGCAGATGTGACCCAAACGGAATCGGTGCGTGCCCTAGGCAATGCGTTTGCCAGTGAGGGACGTCTGGATAGAGCGCGCTGCTGTTTCGAAGTGCTGGATCTCTTGGGCGAGGTGAACGACGAGGAGCGTGCCTTTCTGGCGGCCCACCTGCCCCCTATTCG
>JAYUUT010000087.1:0-23567 GCA_043754455.1 Myxococcales bacterium | reverse complement strand
TGCGGCTGCGGCGCGCGCGGCCGGTCCCGGGCGTTCGTCGCCGGTGGTGATGTTCGGGTGGGCAATGCGCCCGTCGTTGACCCGTTCCCGCAATTCTTTGCCCACCTTGAAGAAGGCCAGCCGTTTGGGCCTGACGTGAACCGTGTCGCCGGTGCGGGGGTTGCGCCCTTCGTAGGCCTTGTAGTCGCGAATGGTGAAACTTCCCAAACCGCGGATTTCTATACCTTCACCGCGCTGCAGCGCCTCCACCATGGACCCGAATAGCTGGTCGACCACCAGTTCGGCGCGGCCCCAGGGGAACTTCAGTTTCTCCGCCACCACGGCGATCAGGTCGGCCTTGGTCATGTCTTGACGCGCTGTACTTTAACGAAAACGCTACCTTCTGTCCAGTTTGCTGATGCTGAGATCGGAAAATTCGATCCAAAAGGCGAAACGACGGCTGGTCTTTGATACGGTTTCTTCGTGCAAGACGGCTATGGATTGACCCAATCGGGCGTGGCCATGGTGGCGGCGGGGGTGTTCGGTGCGTTGTGGGGCAGTTTCTACAATGTCTGCATCGCCCGCATCCCCCGGGGAATGTCCGTGGTGCGGCCGCCGTCGCATTGTTTTTCGTGCCAGGCGCCCGTGCGGCCCTGGGACAACATTCCCATATTGTCCTACGCAATCCTTGGGGGGCGGTGCCGTTCGTGCGGGGTCGGTTTTTCGCCCCGGTATGCCCTGGTGGAAGTTCTGACGGGGTTGTTGGCGGCGTTCGTGTGGTGGCGGTTTGTGTCCCAAGGGGGCGAATTGCCCGCCGGCATCCAGGTGGCACGGTTTGCGATGTATTTCGCATTCGTGTCGGTATTGATTGTGCTGTCGTTCATTGACCTGGACACCAAACGACTGCCCGACATCATCACGTTGCCGTCGATACCGGTATTTTTTCTAGCGGGGTTTGGCGTGGGCGATGTGCCGTGGATGGATCGGGCGATAGGCGCGGTGGTTGGCTACGCATTCGTACGGTTGGTGGCCGATGGCTATTATTACATTCGTGGCCGCGAGGGCCTGGGATTGGGCGATGGGAAACTGCTGTCCGTTATCGGGGCGGTCCTGGGATGGCAAGCCCTGCCGTTTGTGGTCTTCACGGCGGCTTTGGTGGGTGTGCTGGTCAGCGTGCCGATGTTGTTGATGATAAAACGGCACCCACCGGCACCCGTGGTGGCCGATCCGGCCGCCCCCCCGGTCGACGAGGCCGAAGAACTTCGATCAGTACGCCACGCCCAGGTGCCGTTTGGGCCGTTTTTGGCGATGGCGGCGCTTGTGTATCTGTTTTTCCGCGACGCTGTCGAATCTGCGTTGGCATCCCTGGGCTTGCGCGGCGGAATCTAAAGCAAATCTTTTCTATGGGCGGATTTCAGGGCGTCTACGATCAGCCGAACGTCTTGGGCGCGGGCGCGGTGGGTGACCAGCACCGCGTCAGGGGTGGCGACGATCACCAAATCGTCCACGCCCACCGCACCCACAAAAGGCGCGCCGGGTTCGCTGACCACGATGTTGTTGTGGGCCGCCCGCACCATAACGTCACCCGTGCTGACGTTGCCGAATTCATCAGGCGTGCGCAGGGCCCCAAGCGAAGCCCACGATCCCACGTCATTCCACCCGAACGTGCCGGGCACGACGCGGATGCCAGTGGCCTTTTCCATGATGCCAAAATCGATGGAGATGGCGGGCACGCCAGGATAAATCCGCGCCGAGGCTTCGGCCAAATCGGGGGCGGCGATCAGATTGTCCAGCGCTGCACCCAAAGGCGCCAGGTGCCGGCGGGTTTCTTCTAAGAGCCGGGCGGCAGTGAAGAAGAACATGCCTGAATTCCAAAGGTAGGTGCCCGACGACAGATACCGAAGGGCGGTTTCGTGATCGGGTTTTTCTACGAACGCGGCAACATCGTGCAGGCGGGGGCCGCGGTTGGGCCCCAGTTGCAGGTAGCCGTACCCGGTTTCTGGGGCGGTGGGGCGCACACCAATTGTGACAATGGCTTCGCCCGCGGCGCTGACAGCGTCGTGAAGGACCGCAGAAAACGCGCTTTCGTCCCCAATAAAGGCATCTGAAGGCAGGACGGCCAGGATGGCGCTGGGGCCGGACCGGCGAACCACATGGACGGCCCCTAATCCCACCGCGGCCGCGGTGTTGCGAGCGGCGGGCTCGGCTATCAGGTTGGCAGGGGGCAGGTCCGGCAGCGCGGCCCGCACGGCATTGGCCTGGTCTTCGGCCGTCACGATCAAAGTTCTATCAACCCCAAATACCGCTGCGGCCCGCCGGAACGATGCCGCAATTAAAGATTCACTGCCCCCCAGGGTGAGGAACTGTTTGGGCCGTGCGCGGCGGCTGGACGGCCACAGCCGGGTGCCGCCCCCTCCCGCCAGGATGAGGGCGTACGCGTTGTCAACGGGTTGGGTCATGCGACGGGTTTTAACCCAAACACAGATCTTTCAGCCAATCGGTGCGTTTGAGGGGGAAGGAGGCTGATCATGAACATGCAGATTCGCAGCAAGAGGTTGAATTTCCTGGCCCGAGCCCTGATGCTGGGTGCCATTGGTTGTGCGTCGCAGCAGGGGAGCGCCGGGGCCCAGCCGGTGCGCGGATCGGCCGGCCCCTATGAAATGGAGGTGTTGGTCAACGGTGTCTCCGCGCCGACGTTTTTCCATGGCGGCGAATCGTACGTGATGGGGCAACTGGGGGAACGTTACACGCTGCGTGTTCACAACCGATCCGCGCGCCGGGTCGAGGCCGTGGTGTCGGTGGATGGGCGCGATGTCATCGACGGTAAGCCGGCCGATTTTCGCGGCAAGCGCGGGTATTTGGTGCCGGCGTTTGGATTCGTGGACGTCGATGGGTGGCGGTTGTCGGCACGGCAGGCGGCGGCGTTTCGGTTCTCGGGGGTGCCCGATTCGTATGCGGGCCGCATGGGGAACGCGCGCAACGTGGGGGTGATTGGTGTGGCGATGTTTCCTGAACGCGTCTACATGCCCCGCCCACAGCCGATTTATCCCCAATACCGAACGCCCTATTCGTCGTCGGCGCGCAAAGGTCAACGCATGGCTGATGACAGTTTTGACGGATCGTCTACGCAGGCCGCGCCTTCGGTCGCACCATCAGCGGGATCCCCGGCACGTTCCGAGGAAGCGAGCGGCGTCGGTGCCCTAGCAGACAATGAAATGAAACGGGATCGCGCCAAATCGTCCTATCGTCCTGGCCTAGGCACTGAATTTGGCGAGGCCGTGTCGTCGAACATCACGGAAGTGGCGTTTATTCGTCAAAATTCGTCGCAGCCGTCGGCGATGCTGGGCCTTCGGTACAACAACCGGGACGGACTGATGGCGGCAGGGGTGAATGTGGATGGCTGCTGCGGCGTGGCCGATGACGTGGATCTGCGGCGCACGGCTTCCCCCTTCCCTGCATCGTCGCGAAATTACGCGACCCCGCCGCAAAATTGGCAACGGTATTGATGACCGGACCAAAACAGGCGACGATCAACCCCGCACGATGACTGACGAGGAACTTATGGCGGCCTACCAGACAGGGGACGTGGACGCGTTTTCCCAACTGATGGGCCGTTTCGAAAAACCCTTGTGGAACTACGTGCGGCGGTTCGTTAAGGACGGGGCGACGGCCGAAGATGTGCTGCAGGAAGCCTTTATGCGGGTGGTGCGGGGGGCGGCGGATTGGCGGCCCGAGGCGCGGTTTTCAACCTGGATTTATACGATTGCCCGGAATCTGTGTACGGATCACGCGCGACGGATGGAATTTCGGCGCGCAGATTCTCTGGATGGGCAGGTCGGTGGGGACAGCGAAGGATCGGGGCCCAAACGCATCGATCGGGTGGTGGGCCGGGATCGCGGCGGGGAGGCGGCGGTGATTGATGCTGAACGGGCGGCGCGAATCGAGGCGGCTGTGGCCATTTTGCCCCCGGATCTGCGCGAGGTTTTCCTGATGCGAGAAGTGATGGAATTGCCGTTTGCCGAAATCGCCAAACTGATTGGTGCGCCCGAGCCCACCATAAAAAGCCGCATGCGGTATGCGCTGGAACGGCTACGCGCGGCCTTAAAAGAATTGCGCGATTCTGGCAGTTTCGCCGCCGTGGCAGCAGGGGATGTCCCATGAACTGCGAACAGATTCACGATCGCACGATTGATTTTATCTACGGGGAGCTGAGCCCGCAGGATCGGTCGGCGTTTGAATTGCATATGGCCGGCTGTGTGACCTGCGCCCGCGATGTGGAGTCGTTGGCGCGCGCGCGCGAGGTGGCCAAAGCGGCCGTCACCGGACCGTTGCTGCAGGATGCGCCGGGCCGGGTTCGGGCGGCGGTGATGCAGGCTGTGCGTGCAGACCGACCGTTTCGATCCGCACCGTCCGCAGGGGTGGGGTTCGGTGCGTGGCTGCGAAAGCCGTGGTTCATTCCAGTGTTTGCCGCGGCGGGGGCGTTTGCGGTGTTGTTGGTGGCCCGAACGTCGATTACGGATTTGGAACCGGTGATGCCACGGGCGAAGGTGGCGGCACCGACAGGGGCGCCCGCGGCCCCGGTGGTAGCTGTGCCGGAATTTGCCAAAGAGGCCGAAGCGCCCAACGACGACAAGCCGCTGGGGAAGCGCCAGGACGACGACGGGCTGGCAAGAGAGGGGCGAGGCGCCGGGTCGGGGCCGCAGTTAAGGAAAGCGCCTACGCCACTTACCGCCCGGGCACGCGATGAAGACAGATGGGCGGCGCCCCCGCCGTCGAGGGCTGTTGCACGCAATGAACGTCCCGCTGCGGAGGGGCTTGCCGGGTTGCGCGCGCCTGAAAAGAAAAAGGCCGTGGCTGAGGTGGATTCCGTGGCCGATTCTGTGGCAGTTCGGGAATCATTGGCTGATAACAAGGGCAATGTCGCCGCCTTGGGCGCAGTCGGTAGGGCCAAAAACGACCAGAATTCGGTGCCGCGCGTAGGTCAATCCCCGTCCCGTCTGTCAGCGCAACCTGAACCGGCAGCGGGTTCGCCGGCACCGGCGTCGGTCGCGTCCGAATCCGCAGCGGTGGGGGGTGGGGCCGGTGCCGCGGCCAAGGCCGAATCGTCACGCGCGCAAGCAGATCTGCCCCGCCTGGAAACACTGGTTCTGCAGGCTGAACGCGCGATGATCGAGGCCCGGTGGGCCGATGCGGTGACCGCCTACACAGAATTGTTGCGGCGATTTCCCCGCCACGACAAATCCGCCGGTTGGCGGCTGCAGCAAGGCCGCGCGCGAACTGAACTTCGCCGCAACGCCGCTGGCGATCTATGATTGCGGCATGGGTCTTGACAGTTTTGATAGTCGGCCATTTGTCGCCCGGCGTGCGCGCCTGGCAGCCCGGTTGGGGGCGCAGCCCGCCTTGATTGCTTCAGGAAGGGCACGGCCACGTACATACGCGGCCAATGCGTATCCGTTTCGGGCGGCCAGTCATTTTCTGTATCTGTTTGGCCTGCCCCTGCAAGAGGCGTTTGGGCTGTGGGATGGGCAGGGGTGGATATTGTTCGTGCCTAAGCCCGATCCATCAGATGCCCTGTGGACGGGACCGCAGCCAGAATTTTTAGAACTGGCGCGGGCGCTGGGGTGTGCCGTGCGGGGGATGTCAGATCTGGAGGTGGCGCTGGACAGGTTCGCGGCCTTAGGCGTGGCGACCCTACCCGCGATTGATCGTGAATCTTGCGATCAGCAGGCGCGGTTGTGCAAAAGGGACGTGTGGCCTGGCCGGTTAGGCACCGAAAACGATCTGGTGCTGGCCGACGCGATGATTGCCATGCGGTTGGTTCATGACGACGCGGCCGTGGCTGAACTGCGGGCGGCGGCAACGGCGACGGCGGCTGCGCATGCGGCCGGAATGCGTGCGACCCGCCCCGGTCTGCGTGAATCGCATGTGCGGGCGGCCATGGAACAAACGCTGATGGCCCGGGGTGTGGGGACATCTTACGGATCGATCGTGACGGTTCACGGCGAGATCTTGCACAACGAGTCGCACGGCAACGAAATGAAATCCGGTGATCTGTTGCTGGCCGATGTCGGCGCCGAAACCGAAGGGGGATGGGCGGGCGATGTCACGCGCACGTGGCCCGTCAATGGCACGTATTCGACCACGCAGGCCGAACTGTATGATGTTGTGCTGGCGGCCCAGCAGGCGACGATCGCGGCTGTGCGGCCAGGTGTGCGGTACCGCGATCTGCATCTGTTGGCGGCGCGCCGGTTGTGCGACGGGCTGCTGTCCCTGGGGATTTTACGTGGCGACCCGGACGAACTGGTCGCCGATGGCGTTGTCTACCTGTTGTTTCCCCACGGGATTGGTCATCTTATTGGTTTGGACGTTCACGATATGGAGGATTTAGGAGATCGAGCGGGGTATGCGCCGGGCCGAACCCGATCGACCCAGTTCGGGATGCGCTACCTGCGCCTGGATCGCGATTTGGTGCCTGGGATGGCCGTTACCATTGAACCTGGGATTTATTTGGTCCCCGCCATCCTGGAAGATGAGGCGCTGCAAAAAATGGCCGGGGATCGTTTGAACCGCACACGACTCGCGGCGTTTTCTGATGTTCGGGGGATCCGAATCGAGGATGATGTGCTGGTCACCGACAGCGGATCCGAGGTGTTGACCGCTAAGATTCCCAAACAACGATCCGAAGTGCAAAGCGCAATGACGTGAGACGGCTGTCCGTCATTTTGCTGTTGTCGTGGACTGCGACCGCGCACGCACAGATCAGCGACCCACAACCCGATATCATCTGGCGCGTGCCGCTGGGTCACGCCGCGGGCATGATGGCGGGCATGCGGCTGTCGCTGTCGGTGTTGTGGCCATCTGCATACAATCCGTTTCCGCTATCGAACAGCCTGAATCAGTATGGGCGTGCATGGACCGAGGGGCCGGAATATCGCCGCGACCGGAATTTGTTCGAATCTGATGGCGATCCATGGACCCTCAATGTGCTGGGACACGGATTGTTTGGGGCTGAAATGTATAGTCGGTTTCGGACCTGTGGGGGTGGGCCTGTGGGGGCGTTTTTGTTCGCTGCGGGATCAAGCGCGGTTTGGGAATTTGGCCCTGAAGCCTTTAACAAACGTCCGTCTGCTGTTGATCTGCTGCTGACGCCGGTCATTGGGGCTGCGCTTGGGGAAGGTCGTGTACGGCTGCAAAGGTGGTTGCAGGGGCGCCCCAAAGGGATCTGGCGCCGCACCGTCGAAATCATCATTGACCCTTTGGGCGAGGGCGAACGCGTGTGGCTGGGAACGCGATGTTAGGCCCTGTTGGAAGTGGACAGCGCCCGTGAAGCGTGAATAGTCGTAGTTCGATGACGACACAGGTGCAAGGGGTGACAGCGCCCACACCGTCCTACAGTTCGTCCGTTTCGGCCCGGCCCGGCGCCGCGTCGTCGATGGCACCGTGCGTGCGTTTGTTCGAGGACGTATTGCTTATCAATGGCAATACCCCGTCGTCGCCTGCGTTTTTCGAGGTGAAGACCGTGTTGTTGGGTCTGTCCTTCGATCCGGCCGACGAAAAACAGACCCGATTCGTGATCGAAAATCTGGGTGCCGTCGATCTGTCCTGTTTAGACGATGTGCATGTGATGCCGGGCAGCCGCGCCGACTACGCCATTTGTCTGGATGGTGACGCCAACAAAATTTGCGCCTTTAGTGCGTACGTCGTGCCGCAACTGCGAAAAATGGGGTGGCGGGTGGAAATCGCCCCCGGATTCCCCTACGACGTGGTGCCGGGCGATTCTGCTTGGTATGCGCACGTACACGAAGGGGAGTCGTCGGATTGGTTGGGATTGGAACTGGGGATTGAATTCGGTGGTTGTCGCATCAACCTGCTGCCTGCGCTGCTGGAAATGCTGGCGGACGCAGCGCCCAAGGCCAGCATCGCGTCCCTGATGCCGTCCACCCGCTGTCTGGCCTTACCGGTTCAGGACGGTCGGTTTGTTGCGGTGCCGGTTGAGCGGTTGCGCATTTTGCTGGATGTGTTGCGGGAACTTTATGACGACGACAGCCTGACGCGAGGCAAACCCTTATTTTCGGCGGCGCGTGCGGCGGCCCTGGCCCGCCTGGAATCGGGTTTCTCGGGTCCTGGCCTCGATGGCAGGTGTGGGGGCCTGCGGTTTTCAGGCGCGACCCGCGTGGTGGACAAAGGCCGTGCGATTGCCAGCGCGGCAGATGTCCCGCCGCAGGCCGTGGGGGCGTCCCCTGGGTTGCGGGCCACCTTGCGGCCGTATCAGGAACAGGGGGTTAGGTGGTTGCAGATTCTGGGGGCGCAACAGACGGGCGGGGTTCTGGCGGATGATATGGGCCTGGGAAAAACCCTGCAAACCATCGCTCACATCGTGGCGGAAAAGGCTGCGGGCCGGCTTCACGGACCTGCCCTGGTTGTGGCCCCCACCAGTTTATTGCCCAACTGGCGCAGCGAACTAAAACGTTTCGCGCCGCACCTGCGTGTGATGGATCTGTACGGCCCTGGACGCAAAAGGTTGTGGCCGGTGTTGCGCATGGCCGACGTGGTGCTGACGACCTACACGGTGCTGACGCGCGACCGGGATCAACTGGACGATCGCGTTTTTCCCCTGCTGGTACTGGACGAAGCGCAAGCCATCAAAAACGTCCGCAGCCAAATGCATCAGGCGGTGTCGGCGGTGATTGCGCGCCAGCGGGTCTGCCTGACGGGAACGCCGTTAGAAAACAATCTCATGGAACTGTGGGCGCTGTTTGATCTGATGGTGCCGGGATTGCTGGGGGAAGAAGACAGCTTTCGCCACCGGTATGCCGTTCCCATCGAACGCGAGGGCAATGCCGAATGTCTGGCCGCCCTTCGGCGGCAGGTTGCGCCCTACATTCTGCGGCGAACCAAGGAACAGGTTGTTCCTGAACTGCCGCCCAAGACCGAGATCGTGCGCCCGGTTGAATTGCGAGGCAAGCAGCGTGATCTGTACGAAAGCCTTCGGGTGGCCGCCCACGCTGACGTTCGGCGTGTGATTCAGAAGAAGGGTCTGGGCGCGTCGACCGTGACCATTCTCAGCGCGCTGATGAAATTGCGGCAATTGTGTTGTGACCCCCGCCTGCTGCCTGGCGAAGTGGCACGCGAGGTGCCCGAGTCTGCCAAGACCGAAATGTTTTTCGAGATCCTGGGGCAACAGTTGGAACGGGGGCGGCGGGTGCTGGTGTTTTCCCAGTTCACCAGCATGTTGTCGTTGCTGGGGCAGGGGCTGCGCCAAAGAGGGATAAATTACAACCTGCTGACCGGATCGACGCCCGATCGCAGCAAACCTGTGGAGGCCTTCGAACGGGGCGAAACCAATGTTTTTCTGATTAGCCTCAAGGCGGGTGGCACGGGGCTGAATCTGACCAGCGCCGACACCGTGATTCATTACGATCCCTGGTGGAATCCGGCGGCGCAGGCCCAGGCGACCGATCGTGCCTATCGCATCGGGCAGAAAAAACCGGTATTTGTGTTCAAACTGATCGTCGCGGGCAGCGTCGAAGAACATATGATGCGTTTGCAAGAAAAGAAACGGGCGTTGGCCGATGGCGTTTTTGGTGTGGGGCCTACGGGCGGTGCGCGGTTTTCGACCGATGACCTGGATGATCTGTTTAGTCCCATCGACGCTGCCGATTGAGGTCGCCTTTTCACGGTCGACTGGGTTATGAACAAAAAAACCCAGAAAGGATCGACCGTTCATGCATCGCGGGATACTTCTGTTTGGCTATCCGGGAAGCGGCAAGGGCACGCAAGGAAAATTGTTGGGCATGCTGCCGGGGTTTCATCACGTAGCGATGGGCGATCTGTTTCGCGCGATGAAACCGGGGCATCCCCTGTACGAAAAGGTCAACAGTTTTATCAGCGTTGGCAATCTAGTTCCCGACGAAGTGACGATGGATTTGTTTATGCACCATGTGGAGGAACTGAAAATCCCCCCTGATCACGTCATTGTGGTCGACGGGGTTCCCCGCAACGCGCGCCAGGCCCAACTGTTGAAACAGCGGATGGAGATCATCAAGGTTTTCAAATTGTCCGTATACGATGAGGCGTTGGTGATCGAACGTTTGCGCCTACGCGCCGTCATTGAAGGGCGCCCCGATGATGCCGACACGAAAATCATCGAACACCGTCTGGAAATCTACCGCCAGGAAACCGAAGCCAGCACGAAGGTCTTCCCAGGGACCGTGTTGACCCGCATCCAGGCGGATCAGCCGGTTTTCTTTGTCCACTACGACATGATGACGGCCCTGGGGAAGATGCAGAATTTCAAGTTCAAGTGATGTGTTATGCCGAAAATCCCGTTGCTATATCGAATTAGCGTTATTTTTTTCATTTGCAGAGTCGGCCTGGTGGAGGTATAGTTCGGCCATGCTGACGTTTGCCATTTCGGATGATTTTGTCGCAGAGCAGAACAAGAAACTGCGGGCGGATCTAGACGAAGATTACGAAACCCTGGGGCGCAAACTGCGCCGCCGCCACGTTGATATTGAAACCTTGACCTCCCGGGCGGGATCGTTCCAGGTGGCGGTGCCGTCGTGGGGCGTGGGAACAGGGGGTACCCGGTTTGCGCGGTTTGCAGGAATTGGCGAGCCCCGATCGCTGTACGAAAAATTGGATGACTGTGGCGTCATTTTCAAACTGGTGCGCAGCACACCGGGCGTGTCGCTGCACATCCCCTGGGATCGTCCTGATGATCCCGCCAAACTGCTGGCGTACGCGCGTGCCCTGGGCCTGCATTTCGATGCGATGAATTCCAATACCTTCCAGGACCAGCCCGGGCAAAAACATTCCTATAAGTTCGGCAGCCTGACCCATCCCGATGCGGCTGTGCGGCGGCAGGCGGTTGAACACAATATTGATTGCATCCAAATCGGCAAGACCTTGGGTTCCAAGGCGCATACGGTGTGGATAGGCGACGGTGGCAACTTCCCCGGCCAGCAGAATTTTCGCGGAACCCTAGAACGGTACATGGACAGCATGACCCAGGTTTATCGGGCGCTTCCTGATGATTTTCGTGTGTTCATGGAACACAAGCTGTTCGAACCTGCGTTCTATTCCACGGTCATCAATGACTGGGGCACTAGTTACGCGGTGGCCAAAGAACTGGGGCCCAAGGCCCATTGTTTGGTCGACCTGGGGCACCATGCGCCCAACGTAAACATTGAAATGATCGTCGCACGGCTGATTCAGTTTGGAAAACTGGGTGGGTTCCACCTGAATGACAGTAAATATGGCGACGACGATTTGGACGCGGGATCCATCAAACCTTTCCAGTTGTTTTTGATCTTCAATGAATTGGTCGATGCGGAATTGTCGCGTGTTCCAGGGTTTGCGCCCGCGTATATGTTGGACCAATCCCACAACGTCACCGATCCGTTGGAATCATTGATGACCAGCGCCGAAGAAGCGACCCGCGCATATGTGCAGGCCCATCTGGTGGATCGCCCCGCGCTGTCTGCCAGTCAGGAAAAATGCGACGCCGTCATGGCCCTGCGAACGTTGAAACAGCCGTTCCAAACCGATGTGGGGCCGATTCTGGCCATGGCGCGGGCGCGGGCGGGCGGGGCGATTGATCCTGTCGCCACCTACCGTGCCAGCGGGTATCGCCTGCGCAAGGCCGAAGAACGCCCTGCCCAGGGGGGCAACCGATCTGGCATCGTGTGAAAAACGTTGCGGGGACGCGGGTTGTCGAAGACGCGCTTTATGTGGCCGTTGATCTAGGGGCAGGATCGGGCCGGGTCATCTTGGCTGGGGTTGGGCCTGATGAACTGCGGCTGGAAGAAATCCACCGTTTTCATTACGCTCCGTCCACCCCCCGCGACGGGCATCTGCGCTGGGATTTTGAATTTATCTGGTCCCAGATCCGACACGGGCTGCGGGCGGCGGGACAGCGCGCGCGCCAATTGCAGCGACCCATTTGCAGTGTCGGCGTGGATACCTGGGGCGTTGATTATGGATTCGTGGATGCTGATGGGACCCTGCTGGGCGATCCCATCTGTTACCGGGATGAACGCACGCAGGGAGCCCCTGAACAGATTTTTGCGCGCATCCCCCGCGCCACAGTGATTGGAACCACCGGCATTCAGGTGTTGGTGTTCAACACTCTGTACCAATTGTGGGCGCACACCCGATCGGGGCTGCCGGCACGTGCGTTTCGCCTTTTGATGATGCCGGATCTGATTCACCACCGGTTGTCAGGCCGTATGGTGACCGAATACAGCAACGCGACTACCACGCAGATGGTGGGCGTTCGCGACCAAAACTGGGACAAAAATCTGATTGGGACTTTAGGTATGTCCCCCGATCTGTTCCCCGAAATTGTGCCCGCTGGAACCGACCTGGGGCCTGTGTTGCCTGATGTGGCCGCGGATTTGGATCTAGAATCTGTCCATGTCGTTGTGCCCGCCACACACGACACGGGCAGCGCCGTTTTGGGTGCGCCCCTAAACGCTGGCTGGGCCTATATCTCGTCAGGCACCTGGTCCTTGGTGGGTGTCGAACGTGACAAGCCGTATCTGGGCGCCGAACTTGGCCGCCACAACTTCACCAACGAAGGTGGCGCGTTTGGCACCGTGCGGTTGTTGAAAAATGTCATGGGATTGTGGTTGCTGGAACGTTGCCGCAGCGAATGGCAGGACAAGGGCCTGGCCGTGGACCACGATTCCCTGCTGGCAGCTATTGCCCAGCACGACGACGCGGGTCTTATCTTTCCCGACGATCCACGTCTGCTGAATCCCCCGTCAATGGTGGACGCCATCAACACCCAGCTTGTTGAGACAAAACAGACACCCACACAGGACCCCGCGGCGATGGGGCGAATCATCCTGGATTCGTTGGCATGTCGGTACAGAAGTGTGCTGCACATGATTGCGACCATGACAGGGCAGGCCATGGCGGGCGTGCAGATCGTCGGCGGGGGCAGCCGCAATGCCTATCTGAACCAGATGACCGCCGACCTTACAGGCTTGCCTGTAAAGGCAGGCCCGGTCGAAGCTACGGCCTTAGGGAACGTGGTGGTGCAGGCCATAACCGCCGGACGGTTTGTTTCGCTTTCGGCGGCACGTGCCCATGTCGCCGCCCACACGCCCACGGCGTTGTTTGTGCCGCGGGCGGGGACGGGGATTGATGCGTTGCTGGAACGGTATGGGCAGATCGAGGCGGTGGCGAGTCCCCCCGGCTAACGCTGGGATGTCAGTGGGTGCGCGAAATGCCCTTGGTCAACGTGATCGGCGCTGGCGACACGGCGACCCCGGCATCCGTGCCCTTCGGTCTGGGCATTCCGCCATCGGGAGTAAATACAGGGCCAGCGTCCGGCATCGACACCGGGGGCAAGGGATCGTTCGGGCATACGATGGGGTGCATGTCCCGGTTGCGGCGGTCCAGATCGTTGAACGTCCGCGCCTGACCCGTCTGACTGTCAAAAACGGTCGTCCCTGTGAGGAATCCCGACAATCCTGCCTGTTGCCCAGGGAATCGGTTGCTCACCTGCAGGAAAAAGGTGTTGGTCTCCTGCAAACTGTGACATCCGTTGCAGGTGTTCAACGAAAACTTGTGACGGGCCTCGGGGTTGTTGATGCCCGGGGCATCCCACCCATTGAGTTGGTTGAATACCCCACCACCCAGGAATGGTGCGCCTGCGACGATCTGGGGGACGTCGTGAGTTTCAGAAAGGATCGCGGGTTCATTGGCATTGATGAAAGCCGCCAAAGCGGGGGTCTGATCCAAGCTGGGGTCGGGGGTTAGCTTGGTCGTGTCCGGGCGGGGGCGAGCCGTCGTTGGATCGAGGGTGAACTCGCGCAGTTGCCAGACATTCCCCAGGGCAATCTCATTGGTCCGCAGGGCGTTCAAGGCGCTGGATCCGGGACGTCCTGGGAAGGCACCCCGTTTGACGAACCGGGTGGTCAACGCCGCAAGGGCCGTGTTGTATTCCTCCGACGGAAAAGGCAAGGCGCCCAGCGCGTGCCAGTCACGGGCCCAGACCGTCACGTCAGCGGGGGTCTTTCCAGGCAGTGCGAATTCGAATATGACAGTGAATTCAAGTGGATTGCCACCGGGATCTAAGACGCCAAAAACGAAGCGGCCCTCGCCCGCCTGTCCTTTGGCGGTGTCGCGCAGATCTAAACGATTCACAATGGTCAGCAAACGCAGGGGTGCCTTTTCAAGGTCTAGTTTGCCGTTGGCGGTGCGGGCCCAGGGATCGAGGACCATGGTTTTCATGGCGGGGCGGGGCGGTATGACAAAACCATTGACCGTCTGAGGCGACAGGAATGTCGAAAACATGGACTCGACCATGTCCGGTGCGTCCGCGGCGCTGGCGCCCAGTTCGCGGGCCAAGCGCGCGAAGGTCCAGGCACCCCTCCTGGCATCGGTGGTAGGCGCGCTGAAGGTCGTGCGGATCGGATCGTCCACCACGCCAACGTCACGGATCATCAATTCCCGGCGGGACAGGACCCGACAGCCTGTCGCGGTGACGGTGAACTGCACGGAGGCGACCGTCGGGTCAAAGACGATGCTGCCAGACGCCTGAAACCTGACACCCTGGGTACCTGGTTCGGCGTCCGAACCGGCGGTGATGGTCACCGGGACGTCCGTATAGGTGCCGGACGCGACGGGATCGGTGAACGAAAACTGGGGATCAATTTGAAAATCCGGGACAAAATCAACCGTTTGCAGGCTGAAATTTTCGGCGGGGCAAGACGCGGCGTTGCGGTTGGCGATGCGGGCCGTGAACGTGACGGGCGTACCAGGGCCGACCGCTGGACCGGCTGTGGGCGTGAAAGCCAAATCGGGTTTGTGCCTTATGCATGTGAGCCCAAGAATTGTCGCGGCGGATACCGCCCGTGTACTAAACCAGGCGTTGTCGAGGGTGCCTTCGATCCGTCGCTGGCTGCCGTCGTTGCCAAACAGCAAGGGGCCCTCGCCCGTGTCGATCACACCAGGGGCGCGCGTGCGGGCGGCCTCAGTGCCATCAACGTAAAGGCGCAAAAACGTCCCGTCGTAAGTGGCGGCCACATGGGTCCACACGTCCTTGCGAATCACGGCTGAAGATACCTGCACAGGGGCAGCGCCTTTGCGGGCGATGATGACCTGGAACCGGCGATCGTTCAGCATCAGCGCGAAGGAACTGGTGCCCGCCTCGCGTTTGCGCGCGATGGTGCGGCTGCCCGTGATGGCCGTGGGTTTCACCCAGGCGGCCACGGTTAGCCCGTCGTTAAACGCGAAACTGGGTTGATCCGGGACGTACACGATGTCGCGGGGGTTTGGCAGGCTGACGCCTTGCCCTTGTACGCCGAGCGCACAGGAGGCGCGAACGGATCGGAAGGCGGTGTTGTTGCGGAACGCGTTGTCGAACAGTTCAGTGCGGTCGGGGTTACAGTCGTCAAAGGGCCAGAATCCGACTGGACTCTCGTCGATGAAATCGCCGGTGTCGGGGCTGAAGCTGGCATCGGAGGCTACCCCAGCGTCGCGGTCCTTAGGGCCCATAGAGGCCATAGATCCACCGGACCCGGTGGCGGCGCGCGCGTCTGGGGGCTCGAGGACCTGTGCCTGTCGGTGGACACCCACAAGCTCATCATCGTCAAGCATGGCCTGCAATCCTGGATCGGAAGAACCCGATGGTGCATCTTTCACACAGGCACCGAAGGCCGGTGACAGCAACAGCGCCAGGGCAACATGCCGAAGGGCGGGGGAGGGAAGGACTGGTCGTTTCATGGGGCCTCCTCAAAATCGCCGCGACGAAGGGTTCGCGACGGAGAGGAGGGCAGCAAGAGACGTGCCGTCCGAAATGCCGTCTGGGGCCTCGGATGGGGCAGGAAAACCCGAAGAGAAGACAGTGAAGTCGCAACCTGTGATGGGAATCACACGAAAATCTGGGGAAAGTGCGACCATCCTGTCGCGACCACGTCGCCAACATGATCCTAGACGATCACGCCGTCCGTGATCTTCAGGACCCTACGGGCTGCGTTCATGACTCGTGGATCGTGGGTCGAAAAAAGAAACGTCACCCCCCGATCCCGGTTCAGCGCCAGCATCAGGTCTAAGATCTGGTCGCTGGTTCCTGAGTCCAAATTCGCCGTGGGCTCGTCGGCCAACACAAGCTGGGGCTCCGTCACCAGCGCCCGCGCGATGGCCACCCGCTGCCGCTGGCCGCCCGACAATTCGTCCGGCTTATGTTTCAGGTGGGGCTCCAGCCCGACGTCAGCGGCCACCCGACGCGCACGCTCTCTCAACTGTTTTCGGTCCTCACCACGAATGAGACACGGAAATTCAATGTTTTCAACGACGTCCAGAACCGGAATCAAGTTAAACGATTGAAAAATGAAACCGATTTTCCGGTTTCGCAGATCGGCCATCTCGTCGAAGTCCTTTCCTGACAGATCCAGGCCGTCAAGCCGGTACTTTCCGCTGTCCATGCGATCAAGACATCCGATGATGTTCAAAAGGGTGGTCTTGCCCGACCCCGAAGGCCCCATGAGGACGGTAAACTCTCCGGCCTCCAGTTGCATCGTGACGCCTTTGAGGGCGGGCACCTGCGTGTTCCCCAGTCGGTAGGTTTTCGTGACGTCTGACAGTTCGATCAAGGCCATCTTGGCGCTCCTCAGTGTCTAAAAAAAGGCACGACCCGAAAACATGAAGCGGCTGGAGATGGGTGAAATTTCAAACTCACCCAGATTGCCGCCCGGAATTTGCAGCCGCCGCGATGGAATGCCCGGGGCAGTTACGAAGGCCGCCAACGACAGACTCAGCCATTCGCGCACGCTCCACATCACGATCGGCGCCAGGAGCGAGCTGCCATCTGTTGCCGACACCAAGGCGGTCACCTGCACGCTGAAGTCGTCGCGAATGTGGGGTTTGGTGTACGTCAACAGTAAGTAGTGGCGCCCCAAGGGATTGAAGGAAAACTTCTGTGGCGTTCCCAGATCCCCTGCGGCCGTTGGCAGCACCATGCCTGTTCTTTGTAACTGGCCGACCAGGGAGATACCCGTGGCCAATTCGGCCGCCGTTCGGCCTTCACCATTCCAGAAATATTCGGCCCCCAGCATGGCATCATCAGCAAACGTGTAACGGGGCCCGGCGACCAAGCGCAAGACCACGTCATCGGGCGACAAGGACGGATGTGGCGCTGACGGCCCGCGCTGAATCAGGGATTCAAAGTGGACTTCAAGGGCGCTGCCAAGCAAGCGAGACACGGAAAGGCCCAAGCGGCTTTTCTCTGAGGCGCTGTCGGCGTAGCGGTGGGTTAGATAATAGACCGCGTTGAAATCTGTATTGCGGATCAAGGCGTAAATCCGTCCCGCCAGCAGGAAGTGCGCCCCAGGATCGGCCGGCACCCCCGCCTGGGCGTCACCGGGGTCATACACCAGCCCGGTTGGCATTCCGCCCCGAAGCTGAAACGCGCGCGCCGCGAAAATCCCGGTGAGGGAAAATCGTTCAAACGGGGCTTCAAGACGTGCAAGCCAGGCGCCCGCCCGTTGGCTGGTCGGATCGGTCGGATCCTTGGGCGGATTCAGAATGTCCATGGGACTGACCACCTGGGCCGGCCCCCAGATCACCCGTTTTCGCCCCAAGGTGAGGTTCAGATGATCCGTGAAGTGGTACAGCCCGTAAAGTTCAGAGATGACGGTCCCAGGCGTCTGGGCGCTGCGATCGACGGGCTGGGCGCCATACAAAAAACCGCGCTGATACACAAACGACGTGTCTAGATGAGCGAGGGCGCGCTCATGGAAACGAAGTCTCAATTCTACATTCAGTTCCTCCAAGGTCGTCCAGGACGGGACCCCGTTTTTAGGCACGGGGCTGTTGTTTCGAATCTGCGTTCGCGACAAACGGCTATCGATATACCCCTTGACCGCGGCAGGCGGGTCGGGCTGCATCAGGCACAGGACGAGGACCAGAGGACTCATCGACCGAGATCGTCGAGGACAAACTTCGTGGCCGGGGGGTGGACGCGGATATCCATCGCCTCCACAATCATGAGACTCGATCGTTTTTCGATGAGTTTGTTCTTCATCAAGATCCGGGACGGTCGGCGGAAACCGCCGGCGAAGGTTTTTACGTCGGAGAATTCAGCCTCTCGAAGCATCTTGCCGCTGGACGTGAAGTACTGGGCCCGCACGGGCATCAGATCCGACCGACGCAGCCAAAGCTTGATCCGGTCGTACGCCGCGTCGGGGGCCTTTGCCTTCAGTGACAATTCGAAGGAAGTGGGATCGGTCGAGGTTGGGGTCAGCGTCGGATCGAAGTCAGCTTGGTAATTCACCCGGAGGACATCGGCGTTATTGAAATCCCCCCCTTGAAACGATTCGCGCGAAGCCAGGCGTACCGCGCGCTTGAGGTTGGGCATATAGACCCATTGGTTTTCCCCTTGCCGCAACATCTCTTGTCCCCGAACTGCAGACGGCTCCTGAAAAAACACCCGAAGGCGGTCGTGGCCGCTTTTAAGGACACGCATCCGGTACGTGCGGGTGGTCCCGTCTTCACGAGTGGACACCATTTGCATCGTTCCATCAAAACTATCGGCACCCATGATCTCGTCATACTTCTTGATGAGATCCGAAGCGTTGGGGGCGGCTGCCGGTTTGGCCGGTCCGGCCCAAAAGAACATCAGCGTCAAGATCCTCAAGAACATGAAATCTCCTTTGGAAATTCAGATTGCACGCAGGGCCTCGACCGGCCGAAGGCGTGCGGCCTTCCACGTGGGATAGAAGGCCGCCACCAGCGCGCCTAGGATGGCCCCTATAACCGTTTTTTGAATCAGGCCGTCAGGTATGACGGGTACCAAGTTTAGCCTTTCTACAGTTGACCCTATGGCGGCCAGTCGAATGCCTCCGGCGACCTTGATGCCGAGGACAATCCCCCTCCCCGCCAGGGCGCCGAGACCGGATCCGAAGATCGCCAGCAGGGAGGCCTCGGCCAGCAGCAACCAAGAGACCTGCCTGCGCCGGACACCCAACGCCAACATCGTCCCGATCTCCCGCGTTCGCTCGAACACACTCATGGCCATGGTGTTCATGACACCAAAGATGACAATAACCAGGAACACGATGCAAATGGCGCCGACCACCACCTGCTGAAACCGAATGATGTCCGATATATTGGGACGCAGGACGCGCCAGGTTTCGACTTCATACGCAGGCCCGATTGCCTTTGCGATTAACGAGGCCACGGTATCGATCGCGTCCAAATTGTCGACGCTTATCACCCATTCCGTTACCTGTCCTGGCATTCGCAGCAGGTTTTGCGCGTAGGCCAAGGGGACGTCCATGACGCGTTTGGATTCAAATACGTTCCCGCCGTCGACAACACCGACGGGGTCCACGTCGAGGGCGTTTTGTTGTCCGGCTTGGGTCGCCGCTTGCAAAGTGAGAGTCGATTTTCCGATAACCACGTCCAGTGACCTTCCCAGATCCGCCCCAAGAAGAGCGCGGCTGTCCCTGTGTATATCAGCATCAAGAGCGGCACCCCGAATCGCGTTCTTCGCCCAAGGAAGTACCTGGTATTCGCGCGCCGGATCAATGCCCCGAACGACAACCATGGTGCTTGCGCGTCCATTGGACAAGAGCCCCGAGAAAACCAGTCGCGGGGACAGCGCTGCCACCCCCTGCACCGTCGCGAGCGTCCGCAGAAGCTCCCCTTCTTGAGGCATATTTAGCTTAAGGGGCTGGTTGTCTCGGTCGGCAGCGTAGCCCTGTCTGTGAATCTGGATGGCACCCACGTTCGACTTCACGACATCGGTTGCCATAACCACCGCAAGCCCGTTTCCGAAAGCCGACAGAACAATCGTCATCGCCACCCCGGCGAACACCGCCAGCAACGTTAACGCGGTTCGAGCACGATTTCTCCGGAGATTCCGGAGGGCTAGAAGAAGGAAGGTCAACATGGGGACTCCTATCGATCCGCGAGCGCCTCAACCGGGCGAAGACGACTGGCCCGCACCGCGGGGTAGATTGCGAACAAGGCGGCCCCGGAAGCCGCCAGCACGACCACGAAACCCAAATATGACCAGCCGACTTGGGGCACCAGGGTGAACGGAACGCTCATGCCAGGGGCTGTCATTTCGATGCCTCGGCGGCCCAACAGCCGCGTGACGAAGGCTCCCGCTCCTGCCCCCAAGATTCCACCCAAAGACCCAATCGCCAAGGCTTCGATGACAAACAAAGAGAGCACCCAGCGGCGCCTGACTCCCACAGCCATCATGGTCCCGATTTCGCGTGTTCGTTCAAGAACACTCATGAGCATGGTATTCGCCACGCCCAGGAGCATCAGCAACATGAACGCCGAAGCGATGAACTGGATGACGAAGTTCTGTCGGTTCATGGCTTGAAGAATGAAAGGGGCGACCTCGGCCCAGGTGTGGACCTCAAATCCGGGCCCCAATCGTTTGCGCAGGTCCGAAGCCACTGATTCGACCCGGGTGATGTCCCTGATGGCCACGGCCAACTCGGTGGCGCGCCCCTGCATCTTCAATAATTTCTGAGCGAGCCCCAGGGGGACCAGCCCTAGCTTTCGTTCGCCGCCCAAGGTGAGATCCATTGTTCCCAGGAGTCGGACGTTTTCACCTGACAGGGCACCGTCTCGATCCGGCGCCAGCAATGCCGCTTCGACACCACGGACAATACCGACGGCGCCCGCCAGGGGCGTGGTCAGAACCATGCCGTTGTCATCATCTACGAAGCCCGATCCGGCCGTCAGAACCTTTGAACGATTCGGGCACACCAGCAGTTCCGTCTTGGCGTCCACGGCGTTGGCCGCCAAAAATAACGTGGTATCGCCGCTGGAGATCATCCCCGCAAACATGATGCGCGGGGCGACGGCCAGAACATCAGGATTTTGTTTTCCGAGCGGCAGGACCTGTGTCAGGTCCATGTCCAGTTCAAGCGGCGTCGACAGCACGTTCTTCATGTACCCGGCGCGATGGATCTGAAGCGCACCCACCTGGCCTTGGGACACGTTGGTGACCATGGCGGCCTGCAAACCATTTAACAAGCCACGCATCGTGACCAAGACACCAACACCCACAAACAACGCGGCCAGCGTGATGGCGGTCCGTCGCCGGTTCCGCAGCACGTTTCGCAGGGCAACGATCCACAACGCACTCATGTCTTGTTTCGCATCGTTATATCTTGGGGATCCGCAGCGTTTTGCTGATCATGAGGCTTCCCGAGACGACGAAAATTAACACCAGAGGGTGAAGATCGAACGGCCCGAGTTCGATGCCACCAAACCACAGCGCGGGGCCAATCCGCTGGCGCCAAACCGCCACGGCCAGCACCCCGACCAGCAGCACGGTGCTGGGAATCGGTGTTCCTTCGAAGTACTTCACCTTGTCCCCCCCGCCGGACAGATTCTCTGCCGTCACGTTGAAGCGCGCCAGACGACTGACCCCGCAGGAAACGAAGTACATCAGCGCGGCGCGGTCCCATCCGCCACGCATTCCCACTGCAAACGCCATCACAGCGGGCGCGACGCCGAACGAAATCACGTCCGAAAGCGAGTCCAGTTCACGCCCGAGCGACGAGTGTTGACGGCGCCAACGCGCGACCCGGCCATCCAAGACGTCGAAGACCAATGCCACGGGCACCAGAACAGTGGCTGACCACAAATGCTGGACGTCCCCGGTGGCAACGAACGTCATTGAGGCGAAAATCGCCGCCATCCCCGAAGCCGCATTGGCCAATGTGAACAGATCCGCGAGGTGGAAGCCTCGAATCATGGAGAAGTGCTTCACCCGCAGCCTCCGGCCGCTGCGGCGCAGATAGGGGGAACTGTCACCACCGGCCTGCGTCCGCTTCGGTCATGTTTTTGAGTGAAGGCAGTTCGGCGAAACGCCACATGACGATAAAACATCCTAGCACTGCCCCGCCAGGTCATGGGCATCACCGAAATGCCGCCCGCCCGGAGCTGAGACGGATGACTAACGAAGCTGGCTGTGACTTTTGATTTCGCCCGCGTCCAGCGCGCGATCGTAGATCGCCAGGTGCGAAATCCCGCCACCTGCGGCTGGCAGTTTTAAACCCAGGGCGGCGTCGACGGCGGCAGTGGGCATCTGGGTCAGGCCCTGGCGGGCGCCGTCCAGGTATAGGGCAACTGAATCGGGGGTCCGAACGGCGACGACGTGCTGCCATTTTCCCGGGTGGTACGGGTCGATGGAAAACGCGTTGGCGGCACCGATGTTGCCACCCGCGGTGAACCGCACGACACCCGGGCGGTGGGCGATGGTGTCCTCCATTGCGCGCAATTCAATGACCGCGATGTCGGATCCGTCGGCGGAAGAAACCAGGGACAACAGGGGCGCGTGTGTGAATTCGACCGCGCTAAACCACAGTTCGATGCTGAAGGCGCCTTTGGCCAGGGGGCCAAAGGTGGTGCCTGCGGGGGGACGATCTGCCGGAAAAGCGGTGGCATTGAAGGACCAGTAGCCAACAGGCCGGGCGGCGCGAACGGCGTCGTCGTAGGTCCGTGGCAGGGACAGGGGCGCTGGGGCTCGATTGGCCAGGGCGGGATGTGCGGGGAAGGGTGTGCCCACAGGTTCCAGGGTCGCGGCCGGCGCCACAGGATCGACACGGGCCGACCGACCGGGCGGCACCTGAAGGTCTTTCATTGTGACGCCCTGCCGATCCAACAGCGCCAAGGCCACGGGTTTGTGAATCGCCTGGATGCGCGAGTTTCCGCTGCCATCGGTTCGCATGCTGATATCGCCGTCGGACACGAAGGCGCGGGCGCGCGGGCCTTCCAGCGTGAATCCGGGCCCCCCCGCGGGAACCCGGGCTAGGATCTGCCCCATCGACACAGCGACGTGGTGGGGCGACAGAAGCGTGATGGTGGCAGGACCGTCAACGGAAATGCGCGTGCCGCTGAACAGGTCGATAATACAATGTCCACTGCGCACGGTCAGTCGCCCGGCAGGCAGGGATCGGCCTTGTTCAATGGGCATGCTTTCTTTGGCAATGACCGCGCTATCGACAGCGGTGACCAGCCCAATACGCCCGGCGACGAAGGCACCTGCCAACTGGGCCGCCAGGGGATCCTGTTCGGGTTTGTCGACGGTCGGTCGGCGCAGCAGAATGACCAGCGCACCTAGGGCGACCAGCATGCCGACCAAGCGTAGGCCCATGGATGAACGGCCCCCGCGGGTAGGGGGCGAGGTGACGCTGCGAACGGGCGGGCGATCGGTCGACATGAAACTCCGGGAAGCGAAAGTGCGCCGCAGTTTGGGGGCAAATTTGTCTTAGGGCTCGGATTTTTCTAGCCGACGTATTTGCCGTTTCGCGTTGTGACCAAGGGGGGCCAACCTGTGATCGAGATCACGCGGATCTCCCCTAAAACGACCTGCGCGCCCCGATCGTGTTGATTCGCATTGACGCCGTGAGGCCGCGCGGATGACAACGTAGGCATTATGCGACATGTGGATCGAGGCGACGGATTTGTGGGACGAACCAGATCTTTTGAAAAAATATCCTGGTTGGGGTTGTTGGTTTTTGTCCCGGCCCTGTGGGGCTGTGGTGCAAAGGCACCGAAAGCGCCACCGCCGGAACTGGCAGTGCCACGGCAGTCCTTGGTGG
>JAYUUT010000086.1:0-8956 GCA_043754455.1 Myxococcales bacterium | reverse complement strand
TATGCACCCCTCATCTTCCTGCTCCCCGGCGCGCTAGATCTTCTCCGCACAGCAGGAGCGTGGATGGCTGCCCGAACCTCGCGGGCCCATGTCCTCGGTCCCGCATTGGCGGGTGTCTACCTTCTGTGCAACGCGGGGCAGTTGCTTGATGCCAGTGCGACCTTCCACAGCGAGCGCGCGATTTGGAAGACCATCGCTGACGAGCGCCCCGACCTGTCCTCCGGACCTGGCCTGGAAGGTCTGGATCTCCTCTCGGCCGATCTCGATCGGGCCGCCCCGCTGCTCGAAAAAGCGCACGCGCTAGCCCCTATCGACTTGCGCTGGCTGGATGGGTTGGCGATCCTGGCGTTCCGTCGCAGCGACTATTCCCGTTGCGAGGCACTCAACCGGCGGGGCGCACAGCTGGCCGGCGACGACGTTCGTTTTGCATTCGGCAGGGCCTTGTGCCTCCGAGGACTCGGCGATCGGGCGGGCGCCATTGCGGAGACGGCACGTGGGCTAGGCCTTCAGCCCGGCCACAAAGGACTGCGCGTGCTGCGGGACGAACTGCGATGATAAGGATGCACACCGCGATTGCCGAAGTCTCGCCTTTGGCCGCGCACGAGATCCAGGACGTCGGATTGTGAGAAAGTCTATTATGGCGGAACTTAGATCCCCGGGTCGCAGCGCGACGGGGAGCCATGGCTTTGCCCTCGCGGCCACGTTGGCAGCGGCGGTGTACGTGATTTGTTTCGGTTCGCTCTGCGCAGGACAGCTGGGGTGGGGGGCGTGGCCAAGTATGGGGGGCTTCTACGCAGAGGACTATGTAGGTGGAGCGCGAGTTGGCGCCATGCGCGTGATGGTCGGAGCAATCCAGGAGCGTCCGGAGGCTGTGATCTCGGTGCCGATCGATGTGGTGGCGCACGTCGCCCGCCGCCCACAAGTTTACGTATTTCCGACCCGGATTGGTGATGCCGACTTTGCGCTCCTAGATATGCAGGGCCAGATCCTGGTCGGTGAAACCCGGGCCGCCCACCATCGGCGTCTGCAAGGTGAGCTGAGTCGTGCAAGGCAGGCGGGTTTAACTGTTCGCGATCAACGCGGGCCCTTGGTGCTCCTTGGCCGGTCCCGAGGCGAAGGCCAGCAATAGGGATTCCGGCTCCCCCACACAATCTGTAGGCGCAAAAACTGAGGATCTGAGCCGAAACAGTTGCGGCTAGTCGCGGCGCGGGGCGCCCCTCATACGCACTGGAAGAAATGCAGCCCTCGCTTGCTTCGAGAAACGCCTGCTCGGCTTTTCCTTCGCAGCCGTTCACCCTCGCATCTGGCGGCCTAAGGCGTTCCGGGGTGGCCCGCATTTCTCGCGGCCCTCGGAGCGGTGATATACACTTTGGGGACCGATGGACGTGATGAGACGAGACCGCGCGCTTGGCCTGCCGGTCGACCGCGCTGCGACGGCCTGGGGGGCTTTCGCGCTGGTGTTTGTCGTGTATTTGATCACCATGGCCCGTGACATCGGCATCTGGGACAGCGGCATCCTGGCCCTGGTCGCGATCCAGGGTGGGGTTGCTCATCCGCCCGGGGCACCGTTGCACACGTGGCTTGGTTTCTTGTTCTCGCATCTGCCTTTCATCCCGCCCCTGGTGGGCGTGGGCCTCGTCTCGGCGCTGCCGGCGGCGATGCTGACCATCCCAGTCCTCAGCTTGGCTGGAAACCTCTGGCCGACCGCGCCGGATCCAAGCTTTCGCGCGCGATGGGCGCCGCCTGTGGTGGTCGTAGCGCTTTGTCTGCACCCTTCGCTTTGGGATCCCGCGACCCGGGTTGAGGTCTACAGTCTCGCGGCGTTTTTCGCGGTGTGGGGGCAAGCGCGCGTCGCCGACTCCCTCTCTCGGGATGCGGCGAGGCCGAACTCGCCTCCGGGTTTTTTCCTGGCGGGCTTGTCATTCGGCCTCGGAGCCGCCTGCAACCCCGTGGTCGCGGCACTCGTGCTCGTCCCCGCGTTGCCCTCTCTTATTTTCCTGCTGGCACGGCGTCGCTTGCCCCTTCGCGCGATTGGCACGCTACTGGCCAGCGGCGTGCTTGGCTTGCTGCCCTACCTGGCGATTCCGCTGCTGGCGCGCCGAATGGACGTTGTGGCCTGGGGACGTCCGACCGATCTGGCGTCGCTGTGGCGCCACCTTCAGGCCGCTGACTTCAACCCCAACGTTGGCGTAACTGGAAATGCGCTTGTCGCCCACCTGCTCGATTGGATCGGCGGCGCCACGGCAAACGGAGTCATGCTTTGGGTGGCCGTCGGCATCGCCGGATGGGCGCTGCTCGGCAAGGGTCAGGCGCTTGGGCGCGGCTACGGACCCGCGTGCGTTCTGCTGGCCGTTCTTGCTGTCGCATTCAATGGAGTCTGGATTCCCGAAAATCCCGATTACCTCGGGTATCTGTCAGGGCCCCTGCTTGTGTGCAGCGCCGGCGCAGCAGCGTTGGTCAGCCGCGGAATGGAACGCCCCGGCCTGGTTCGCAGTCTTACAGGCCTGCTCGCAGCATGCTTTCTTGCCGTGGGGCTGCTGGCACCACCGGCCTTGCCGATCCGCACGCGGCACCGTGATCGTGTGGCGCGTACTCTCGCCGAAGGAGCGCTGGCAGAAGCACCCCCCGGCGCCATCTTGGCCGTCGAGTCTGATCATTGGGTGTGGCCCTTGCTCTACGTCCAGGAGATCGAACGCCAACGTCCCGACGTGATAGTCCTCCCCCTGGGTCTCACCAGCTCGTCCTGGTTCTGGCAACACCTCTACCGCCGCCATCCCGACCTTTCCCCTTTCGCGCTTGCGGGGCCCCAGGGACGGGTAGGGCGTGTGCAGCGGTTTCTCGCCGCCCAAAACAACCGAGCGCTTCACTTCGAGACCCTCCCCATCGCGGCCGGCGCGGACCTCCGCATCGCCGATGTCGGTTTCCTATTCCTCGATCGCCCTCACGCGCCAACCCATGCTGCGATGGTCAGCTCGGCCCTTGAGTCGCAGGGCTCCGCGGTGAGTGGTGGCTCGGCAGACGCCAGCGGGGTCTTGGCTTTGCTCGCCTTCAACCGCGGCGATGCCCTGTGGAGATCGGGCCGCTCCGCTGACGCCTACGCCGCGTTTCGAGCTGGCGTGTCGCCATCACTCAGGGGCGATCTACCCGCTACTATCCCCGAGCAGTCTCACGTGCCCCCCCCAAAAAACGGGTTCGCGGCACCCAAAAGCCTGCGCGGATTGGGCGAGCCCGCTGGCAATGTGGCGGCCATGCGAGAGATGCTGCGCCGTCTTGGTCGATAGCGTGTGCGGCACGGTCACCGTGCGCGATTCGACTTTCATTGGGACATTGACTGTCGCGGCTGTGGCGTCACAGTGGAACTGTTGTCATGGGCTGACGGCAAGAATCGCAGGTGCAATGCGTTCCGTTTGTTCCTTGCGCGTTGGGCACGAAGGGTGCCACGCCATGAGATGGGACACCTCCCTGATCCTCGTTACCTCACCCACAGATTCTGTTGCGGAAGCATAATTCCAATCACGCAATTTCGAAGATCGGTCGGCGGACGCGGACTTCCTTCTCGATGGCGCTAAACATGGCAGGGAGAGACAGCGCGACCAGGCCATCAAGAACCTTACGCAGCACGAAAGCGGGCACCGGGGCCTTCAGATCAAGGGAGGTTTCATAGTCCATAAGGGTGGCATCGCCCTGGGCGGTGAAAGACCAGCGGCCGGTCGAATTGGTGACGATCTCGCCTTCGACAAAGGTCCAGGTGATGGTCAGCGCCGTCGGATCGCATATAAGGTCGAGCACATAGCGGGCCGGGAGGACCAACTGGGCACGAAATTCAACCCGCGTACACAGGCCATCGACGCTGATAACGCGGGCATTTTTGATCTCGGGGAAAAATTTCGGGTAGGAGGGAAAATCCACCACGACGGCGTAAACGGCGGCGGGGAGGGCGCCGGTTATGCGGTGGGTGCGACGAACGGGGTCAGGCATGGGGGAATCGTTGTGTGGGAGGAAGGGTCACGATAGGGTTGTCCGGAACATGGTCAAACCATTCGTCACAGCCGAAACGCCGTTTCATTATGCCCCGGACCGCCCCGTCGCGGTCGAACATGTGAGATTGGAAGTCGATCTTGATTTTGACAAGAAGGCGGTGGCCGGAAAATCGATCCTGCGGCTGCGGGTGCGCGCCGACGACGTCAAAACCGTGACGCTGGATGCGGTCGAAATGACCATGGGAGCCATAACGGTTGATGGGGCGGCCGCGGTGTCGGATTACGACGGCGCGCGCCTGGTCGTCACCCTGCCCCGGTTAATGCGGCGGGACGAGGTGTTCATGGTGACGGTGGCCTATTCCTGCCGCCCACGCCGGGGGCTTTATTTTATTGGTCCCGATGCGGCCCGGCCGGAGCAGCCGCGCCAGTGCTGGACCCAGGGACAGGACGAAGATTCACGGCATTATTGGCCAGGCATCGACGCGCCCGCCGAAAAAGCCACCAGCGAAGTTATCTGCACGGCCCCACGGGGCATGTTCGTGTTGTCGAACGGCGACCTGAAACAACGGCGCGACATCGATACCAAACGAACCGAATGGCAGTACACCCTGGATCTGCCCCATTCGGCGTATTTGTTGACGCTGGTGGCAGGGGATTTCGTCGAAATTCGTGACCGCGCCCCGGAAACCGGCGTGGAAGTTTTTTACTATGCGCCCCCCGGACGGGAGGCCGACGCACGTCGCAGCCTGGGGCACACCCCGGCGATGATCGACCATTTTTCACAGAAAACCGGAATCCCCTACCCATTTCGGCGTTATAGCCAGATTTTTGTCGCGGATTTCATTTTCGGTGGCATGGAAAACACGACGGCAACCACCCTGACCGATCAAGTGCTGCTGGACGAACGGGCGGCGATTGACCACGACGTCGAGGCGCTGGTGTCCCATGAATTGGCCCATCAGTGGTGGGGCGATCTAGTGACCTGCCGGGAATGGCCCGAGGCCTGGTTGAACGAAGGGTTTGCCACCTATTTCGAATATGTGTGGCGTGAACACGCGCGAGGCCGAGACGAGGCGGACATTGCGTTCTTGGCTGATGCCGAAGCGTACCTAGGTGAAGCCGCGCGCTACCAACGGCCCATCGTACAACGACAATACGATGAACCCATTGACCTGTTCGACAGCCACACCTACGACAAGGGGGGTCGGGTCATGCACATGCTTCGTCAGGAATTGGGCGACGCGGCGTTTTTCGCCGCCCTGAAGATTTATGCACAAACCCACGCGCACGGCGTGGTGGAAACCCGCGATCTTTCGCGGGCTATTGAATCCACCACGGGTCGCAATCTGGATGGTTTTTTCGATCAGTGGATCCGGCGGGCGGGCCATCCCGAACTTGGGGGGTCGTATAGCTGGAACGACGAACGGCGCGTGGCAACGGTCAAATTGGAACAAAAACAGGCAGGGGAACGGGCATTTGTGTTCACGGCGCGCCTTCGGTTCGAAGTGGACGGGCACACCCAAGACGACGTCATCACCATGCGCGAACGGCTGCAGTCGTTCGAGATCGCGTGCAAGACGCGTCCGACACAGATGGTGTTCGATCCGGGCGATGTGCTGCTGAAAACCATCGACATGGACAAGCCCCTGGCATTGTGGTTGCGGCAGTTGGAAGCGGCGCCGTTGGCGGTGGATCGGGTGCTGGCCGCACGCGTATTGGCCGGCAAGCCAGAGCCCCGGGTTTTAGAGGGCGTGCGCGCCGCCCTGACAAATGATCCGTTCTGGGCGGTGCGGGTCGCGGCGGCGCAGGCCCTGGGTCAGATGGGAGGCGCGGAGGCCCGTGACACGTTGCTGGCCAGTCGAACACAAACCAACCCCCGGGTGCGGCGGGCGGTGGCCGCGGCACTGGGCGAATTTCGCGACGATGCCCAGGTGGGAGAAGCCCTGGTCGCGTGGGCCAGTACCGGGGATGTCAGCGCGTTCGCCGAAGCGCAGGTGGCCCTGTCGCTGGGCCGGATCCGATCGCCCCGGGCTGTCACCGTGCTGACGACCCTTCTGGATCGGACGTCGTACCAGGACGTGATCCGGGCGCGGGCCCTGGAAGGTCTGGGCGAAACCGGCGACGAAGCGGCACTGCCGGTGGTGACGGCGGCATATCAGCCGGGCGCTTCGTTCCAGGTGCGACGGGCGGCCATCAACGCCATCGGGCGCCTGGCCGAAGGGCATCCCCAGACACGAAGGCTGGGCGAACGGATCGAAAACGCGCTGGCCGATACGGATTTTCGGGTGCGCATGGACGCTGGCATCGCCCTTGCGAATTTGGGCGACGCGCGCGCCATCCCGGCTATCGATCGTGCCGCCGCCCGCGAACTGGATGGCCGGGCGAAACGCCGTTTGCGCCGGGCCATTGCCGATTTGACTGAACGGGGCCGCCCCGTCGAACAGGCCCGAAAACTGGCCGACGAAGTCGATAGGCTGCGCCGGGAAACCATCAAGCTGCGCGATCGTATGGAAAAGCTTGAAGCTCGCAGCGGGGGTGGCCCTGAAACCCCTGGCAAGGCGGACGCCTCCACCCGCCGGCCCGCCCCTCGCACCAGGCGCGGCGGCAGCCCCCGCCGACGAAAACACTAAGCGGAAACGCGACGGCGCCTCGCGCTAGTGCTTCGCCTTCTTGCTGGATTTCTTATCAGCAGGTTTTGCCTCAACCTTGGGAGGTTCTTCGGCCTTCGCCGCAACAGCCTCGGCCTTCTGTTCGACCTTGGCCTGTTTTGATCCCTTCAGCAGGGCTTCTTTGCAGGGCTTGCTCAGTTCTTCCTTCTTGTCCTTGAGGCATTTGCCCAACTGCCCCGCCGCCGCTTCTTCCTTGCACAACTTGCCAATGTCTTCACGGCACAGTTCCGCCACCTTGTACGATCGCATGGCCTTGCCGCAGCCTTCGGAAAGCTGGTCCAGTTTTTCGTAGAGGCAGGGCCGCACATCGCCCTTCATCTGTTCCTTGCACAACGATTTCATGTCGGCGTCGCAAACCTCGACCCATTTTGGTTTCGGTCCAGCGGGCGCAACAGCAGGGGCAGCCGCAGTGGGCGGGGTGGCGGCGGGCGCCTGGGCCCTGGCCATGCCACCGAAACTGGCGGCGGAACCGACAACAAAGGCCAACAGGTACGAACGGGCGGTCATGGTGTCCTCCAAATTTCAGCGAATCTCTTTCATTTCCCGGGCACTGATTCCTAGCAGATACAAAATGGCATCCAACCCGGCCCCCGTGATCGCGGTGTCCGCCGCCTCGCGCAGCTTGGGCTTGGCATGAAACGCGATGCCAAGGCCCGCCTTTTCCAACATCAGAGCGTCGTTGGCGCCATCGCCGACGGCAATCACCTGATCCAAGGTGACGCCTTCTAACTGCGCAATTACCTCTAACAGTTCGGCCTTACGCCGCGCGTTAACAATGGGACCCACAACCCGACCTGTCAGTTTTCCCCCCTCAACCTCCAGGTTGTTGGAAAACGCATAGTCAATACCCAGGCGGCGTTTCAAAGCCTCGGCCGCGCGCGAAAACCCGCCACTGATGATGGCAATCCGATAACCCAGACGCTTGAGAACCGGCACCAAGGTCTCGGCCCCCTCGGTCAGCGGCAATTCGGCCGCTATGCGATCCAGCACCTGGACGTCCAGGCCTTTTAACAAGGCCACCCGCAACTTCAGCGATTCGTCGTATTCCATTTCGCCCTGCATCGCCCGTTCGGTGATGGCGGACACCTGGTCATAGACCCCATGGGCCCGGGCCAATTCATCAATGACCTCGATGCGGATCAAGGTCGAATCCATGTCCATGACCACCAACCGTTTTGAACGACGGAACAGGCCTTCGCGCTGTAGCGACACGTCGAATGCATTCAGGGTCGCCTGCCGCAACAGCGACCGTTTCAGCTTCTCGGGGTCGCTGCGGGCGGGCAAGGTCGCGTGAATTTCCACGGAGGCCAGTGCCCCTTCGGACAACCGGGAAATTTTTTCAATGTTCGCCCCTTCGGCGGCCAGCGTCGCGGCTATCACATGGATGTGCCCCGGCCCCAGGCTGGGGGCAATTGCCGTCAGCACATACCGCTGCCCATCGCCCGCGTCTGCCTCCCCTGCCACATTCATATCCCCCAGCACGGGTTTGAAATCCAGTTCCATGCCCAGTTGTTTTGCCGCAAACAACATGTCCTTCAGCACATCCCGCGACCGCGGCAAATCTACCAGCAAACACAGGGTCAATTGCCCCTGCACCACGACCTGTTCAATATCCGCCAGGCCCGCGCCTTTTTCAGCCAGGATGCTGGTCAGGGTCGCCGTCACGCCCGGCCGGTCCCGGCCGGTCACGGTCACCAAGATTCGATCATGAATTGCGTCAGAAGCCACGCGCGCATCTTACGCGGAGATGGGGTACGGGCAAGCGGGGGGATCCCGGGCAGGGTAGGACATCCCAGCGCGTCTAGCCAAGAATGGGCACTGTGGGCTCAAAGTTGTTCCGGCAACGCCCAGTTTTGTCATGACCCCCGGAGCTGCGTTAGGGGGCGGTTCGGGAGACAGGCGTGAGGATCAAGAAATTCGCGCCCTTGTGATCCTTCATAGGGGTTCTGCGACAATGGCACGTTGGATGCATTGGTTAGGCTCACGGAGAGCGAGGGGCTCTCAAAGCCAACCCGCCTACGAAAGGAACGCACCATGACTCTACGAACACGCAAGCAGAATTTAGGTTTCACGCTGGTCGAACTGATGATCGTTGTAGCCATCATCGGGATCTTGGCGGCCGTCGCCATCCCAGCCTTTAGCAAATACATCAAAAAATCCCGCACCGCTGAGGCCGGCGGCCATGTGAACAAGATGTATGCAGGCTCGGTCACCTACTACGAAAGCGACCACGTCAACTCCGGCGGGACAATCCTGGCAAAGGCCTTCCCCATCAGCGCCACCGCCGAAGCCAAATGTTGCAGCCAG
>JAYUUT010000085.1:0-8936 GCA_043754455.1 Myxococcales bacterium | reverse complement strand
TCGGGCGTCGCTTTCGCGCCCGCACCGTACCTGTACCGCTGCCCCTTCGGGTCAAAGACTGACCTCGAATGTGCCGAACGCTGCGCAGAAGCGCTGCTGGATGTGCTTCGCTACCAGACGTCCGGTGACGTTGCGGCTTTCATTGCCGAGCCCGTTTTGGGCGAAGGTGGCATCTTGACACCGCACGACCGCTACTTTCAGCGCGTCAAAGAGATCCTCGATGCCGAGGGCATTCTGTTCATCGTCGACGAGGTGCAGACGGGATTTGGTCGTACGGGCAAGATGTTCGGTATCGAGCATTCGGGTGTCGAGCCTGACATCATGACGACGGCCAAGGGAATCGCCAGCGGCTTCCCACTAGGCGCATTCACGGCACGCGCGGATGTGGCCGCGGCGTTCAAGCCAGGCGATCATCTGTCGACGTTCGGGGGAAACCCGGTGTCTTGCGCCGCCGCGCTGGCGACCATCGACGTTCTTACGCAAGAACGATTGGCCGAAAACGCCGCCACACGTGGAGGCCAGATCCTCAAGCGCCTCAAGGGCTTTGCCGAGCGTTGTTCGCTGGCAGGGGACGTGCGCGGCCGCGGCCTGATGATCGGAGTCGAGTTGGTGCGCGATGCCGCCAAGACCCCGGCTGCCGAGGAAGCCCGCGAGGCCAAGCGCCTGTGCCGCGAGGCAGGCGTGCTGGTGGGCGTGGGTGGACCTTTCGCCAACGTGGTCCGGCTACAGCCCCCGTTGGTCATCAACGAAGCCGAAGCCGATCGCGCGTGCGAGACGCTGGAGAAGGCGCTGCTGCAGCTGGACCGCTAGTAGCCCTGAGCGCAGCCGTCTTTGCGTGACTCGGTTGCACCTGACAGGACACCTGTCAGTGGATCGCGCGCCACGGCTTCGTAACCGCCGTAGGCCGTCGGTCCGGACGACAAGTTGTGGCCGCGGCGTTGCAACTCGGCGCGAATGGCGGGTGCTACCGCAGCCTCAAGAAATACGGTTCCGCCGTCTGACATCGACACCATGTGGCCGGTGGGCTCGGTCGACCCCATGTGCCTGTAGCGGGCAGCGTCCCCTGCCTGCTGCAAGTCCATGCCGAAGTCGATTAGGTTTACCAGCACCTGCACCTGCCCCTGCGGTTGGAAGTCGCCGCCCATGACCCCGAACGCAAGCCAGGGCTTGCCGTCCTTGGTGGCGAAGGCCGGAATGATCGTGTGCATCGGGCGTTTGCCTGGCTGCAAGAAATTGGGCGTCCCCGGCTTCAAACTGAACTGGGCGCCGCGGTTGTGCAGGCAGAAGCCCAGGCCGTCCGGCACGTAGCCCGAACCGCAGGTCTTGAAATTGCTCTGGATAAGCGAAACCATATTGCCCTCTTCGTCAGCGACGGCGATGTACGTGGTGTCGCCCAGCTCCGTCCCGGGGCTGATGCTGCGTGCGGCATGTTCGCGGTCGATAAGCCGGGCGCGGACGCGTGCGTAGTCTTTCGACAAAAGCTTGGACACAGGCACCTGCGCCGTCGTGCTGTCACCGTAGTAGCGGGCGCGGTCCTCGAAGACCAACTTCTTGGCCTCAACCATGACGTGCCAAAAGTCGGCTGATTCCCGCCCCATGGCGCGCAGGTCAAAGGTCTCGAGGATGTTGAGCATCTGCAACACAGCCAAGCCACTGCCATTGGGCGGCATCTGCCAGACCGTCACGCCGCGATAGTCGGTTGAAATGGGTTCGACCCACTCTGCGTGCTGCGCGGCAAAATCGGCCTTCGCGAAGAAGCCGCCTTGTTTTCCTGAAAATGCCAGCAGCACCTCGGTCAGAGGACCCTGGTAATAGGCGTTGCGGCCGCCTTCTGCGATGGCCTCATAGCTTCGGGCAAGATCTGGATTTCGGAAAATGCTTCCTTCGGAGGGGGCGGGCAGAAAGGTCGCCGCATAGCCGGCCTGGCCGGTCGGGCGCCATTCGGCGGCGATGACCCGCGGAACCGGAACGCCTTCGCGGGCAGCCGCAATGGCCGGCGCCAAAAGTTCCTTCATTGGAATCTTTCCGAAGCGACGGTGAAGTTCGAACCAGCCGTCAACGGCGCCCGGAACAGTCCACGAAAATGGCGACGACAGGGGGATTTCGCCTTTTTCGTCAGGCTTGACCTTGTCGGCCGTCAACGCGGCCGGTGCGTGGCCCGAGCCGTTCAGGCCATGCAGCTTGCCAGTCTTGGCATCCCAGAGCAGCGCAAACATATCGCCGCCGATCCCGCACATCATGGGTTCCATCACGCCAAGCGCGGCGTTGACCGCAATGGCCGCGTCGATGGCGTTGCCACCACGGCGTAAGATATCGACGCCAATTTGCACGGCCAGCGGGTGGGAAGCCGCCACCATGCCGTGACGTGAATGCACCACCGACCGGGTGGCCGTCGCCGACAGCGACCGAGACCACGGAGCCGCGGCGGGGGCCGACGGCGGTGACCGGGGGGCACATCCCAGCGTTAATATCAGCAGGGCTCCGCAAATTTCTTTCAGCACAGGGGTCACCTTACTCCCGATTCCGCAGGGATCGCGACCGCTCAGCGTGTCGGGAATCAAAACGTTGCAGGTTTGAGCGTCAGGTTGTGCGTGTTGCACAATCGATCCGGGCGCCCACGCGACGGAAACGGGGGCTGGCCGGATTCGGTCGCAGAGCACGCCTATGTTATAGGAATAGGCCAACGTGAAGAAACGCAGCAAGTGGGTCCTTATAGGCGTGGCGATCAGTTTATTGGTTGTCGCCGTGGGCCTCAATCTCAGCTCAGGTGAAACCAAGGTTGAGCACGAAATTGCCCACCAGTATGGCGTGAGCGACACGCAATTCGAGCGCGCGATGGGTCTGTTGCTGGGGCCGGCATTATTAGGAGGCAATAAGGTCACTGCATTACAAAACGGCGATCAAATTTTTCCCGCGATGCTGAGCGCGATCCGGAGTGCGAAGAAAAGCGTCACGTTTGAAACGTACATTTATTGGTCGGGAACCGTAGGTCAATCCTTCGCCGATGCCCTTGTCGATCGTGCGCAACATGGTGTGAAGGTCCACGTTCTTCTTGACTGGATTGGTGCCGGAAAAATGGAAGAATCGCTGCTCGAACGGATGCGACGTGCGGGCGTCGAAGTGGAAAAATATCGCCCTTTGCGTTGGTATAACGTTGGCCGTTTTAACAACCGTACACACCGGAAACTGTTGGTCGTAGACGGGGCGACTGGTTTTACTGGCGGAGTTGGCATCGCGGATTTGTGGTCGGGAAATGCCCAAGATTCTGAACACTGGCGGGATTCTCACTTTCGAATTGAAGGTCCTGCTGTGGCCCAGATGCAAAGTACTTTCATGGACAATTGGATGAAAACGCGCTCGCTGGTCCTACATGGGGAGTTGTACTTCCCGCACCTTGAACCCCGTGGCTCGCAAGTCGCCCAAGTGTTCAAAAGCTCGGCGCGGGAAGGTAGCGAAAGCGTTCGTTTGATGTATTTGCTGGCGATAGCGGCTGCGGAGAAAAATATTCGTGTGGAAAACGCCTACTTCGTTCCAGACGATCTGTCCGTCGCTATGCTGGTTGCTGCGCGAAAGCGTGGCGTTTCTATCGAAATCATCGTGCCGGGTGCCCACACAGATTCACAATATGTCCGGCGGGCATCACGCTCCCGATGGGGAAAATTGATTGAGGCCGGGGTGACAATTTATGAGTACCTGCCCACCATGCTCCACTGCAAGGTCATGATTGTGGATGACTTGTTCACCTCGGTAGGCTCGACCAACTTCGACAACCGATCCTTCCGTCTGAATGACGAAGCGAACTTAAATATTCTCGATGCCGATTTCGCGCACCAAATGGTCGGGCAATTCGAACGCGACAAGCTCAAGTCCCGCGCGCTCACCATGAAAGGGTGGCAAGATCGCCCGATGCTTGAAAGAGCTATTGAATGGAGCGCGGGCCTGCTCCGACTCCAGCTTTAGTTGGAAACGATGGGTTTCGGGGAGAATGAGTTTATTTGCGTTGCGTTTTCTGATCTGCGCCGGTCGGTTGTGCCTTGGGCGGGCCCGCATTCTTGCTAAGCGCGTGAAGAGTCTGTGGAATTACCCCTTCCTTCTTGTCCGCTTCGGGAGGAGGCACTCCAGCAAACCCTGAGCGCAGTGCCGTCACGAAGGCGTTGCGAAGAATTCCGAGGACCGCAGGAACCAGCTGAACGTCGGGGTTGTCAATGCGTCCGCGCAACGGCACGATCGTGGCAACAGCCTTGCGTCCAGGAACATCGTCCTCGACAAGGTCGATAGCTTCATCAACCATCCACGCCTTTAACCGATCAAACAACCCGTTGTCTGCGCTTTTAATTTCTACGTTCTTTAACAGGCGTTTAACGCCGCCTTTCATCACCCCGTTGTTGACGTTGAAATCTGTGAACACATCGATGGTCCCCTGCGTCGCGTACATACCGGTCTTGGGCACCATAAATGAATACAAGTCTTTGATGGCCAGATCCTTGAGCGACGCCTTTCCTTCAAAAGTCGGCTTTTTTGCGAAGGGATCGGCGGCAACCGAGACTTTGGCTCTCCCACTTCGTTGCACGATGGCATCGGCATGCACGGTGGCTGGTTTGTCCTCCATAAGGGTCTTCACCGTGGCGAAGTTCTTGGCCAAAACATTGATGTCGTGAATCCAAATCTTAGGGACATTTTTGCCCATACCCTCTGAGAACAAGACATCGCCGTTCTGCACTTCGACCTGATCAAGTTTGAGTGGAAACTGTTCCTGCGCCTCCGCGCCGATATCCTTGCTCTTTTTGAGCTTCTTTTCGTGTTGCCGGGCCACAATAATCTTGGGATCAATAACCACGGCTCGCGCGACCACTTGAAAAGATAAAAGCTTTCGCCAAACCAGGGTCGCAACGGTGTGCTTTGCATAAAAGAGTGGTTCATTCCAACGACCGTCTGGCTTTTCGATAAGCTTAAAATTTTCAAGCTCAAGCCCGGGCGGTAGAAAGGTTATGTGAACCCGTTTTACGGTTCCTTTGTAGTCAACCTGGTCATCCAGCACAGCCTGGATTTTCCGGGTTGCAATTGGGTCCGCGACCAAACTCATGATGACGACCAATCCCACCAGGATTGCAGCGGTTATGAGGAGCCGACGGGGCCACCTTCGCGCCTTCGGTATAGTCGTTGGGGTGCCCATCTGAGACAATGGGCTCATTCAACATTCATGCCAACTGAACTCGTGCGCTTGTACCTCGCAGCGAAACATAAATGCATTACAGGTCGACGTTGCCCGAGGTGTCACACGATTCCACCCGCCCCGTATCAAATCCCCGCTTAAACCACTTTACCCGCTGTTCTGACGAGCCATGGGTGAAACTTTCTGAGACCACCGTGCCGCGCGCCCTTTTTTGGAGGGTATCGTCCCCTATGGCGCTTGCGGCGGTCAATCCCTCCTCAATGTCCCCGAGTTCCAATTTGTTCGACATGGCCAAGCCCCGTCGCCCCCAAATTCCAGCGTAGCAATCGGCTTGCAGTTCGAGACGAACCGATAGTCGATTGCTGTCGGCCTGTGAGCCCCGAGACCGCGCGGATTGATTCGTTTCTGATATGCCCGTCAGCGATTGTATGTGGTGCCCGACCTCATGAGCCACCACGTAGCCCTGCGCAAAATCCCCTGGGGCCCCAAAACGTCGGTCAAGTTCAGAAAAAAAGTTCAGATCTAGGTAAACCTTATGATCGTTGGGGCAATAAAATGGCCCCACCGCGCTGCTGGCTTGCCCACAGGCCGAAGCGACCGCGTCGGTGAAAAGAACCAGCGTCGGCGGCTCATATTGTCGGCCATTGGCCCGAAAGATGGCGTCCCACGTGATCTCTGTGGTTTTCAAAACCCGCTTAATGCGGGTCACGGCTGGGGCCTGGGCAGGGTCAACCGGCACTTCTTGTTCCTGACCCGTGGTGGTGCCGCCCCCTTGCAGGACCGATTGGACCAGTTCCTTGGGCGCCCCTAGCAGTGTCAGCACAACCGCCACGACCACACCACCGACACCGAGAGCCCCGCCCCTGCCAATACGAATGCGCCGTCGATCGTCGACATTTGAACTCTCTTGCACATCGTCAAGCTTCATCCTGGCTCCGGGGCATTGCAAAATCCATGCGCGGCGGTCCCTCGCGGCGCCGGCGACAATTCATCTTATGATGTTACGAAACGTGGACCTGATGGGAGGGGAACGTTACCGCTGGTGGGCGAACTTTAGATAATGTTGACGAAACGCCCTCAGCCCAGAAGCGGCCCGTCGCCGTCCTTCCACAGCGCGCCCACCTTGCTGATGTCCGAAAGCCCGCAGCAGTGCAATTGGGACAGGAGCATGCGCGGGTGGAACTGCGCCACCGGGTCGTAGAGGCCGGTCTTGTGGTGGCCGCCGCCGCCCGCGGTGATCCAGAGCATGTTGTTCATGTTGTGATCGTTGCCGGTTCCGAACACGGAGGCCAGGTTGGTGACCGATGTCTTCAGCAAGGTGCTGTTGCCGTCGGCGAGCTTCTGGAGGCTCTGGAGGAGGTAGGCGAACTCGCCCGCGAACCAGCCGAGGACCGCGCGGTGTTTCTCCACGCCGTTCACCACGAACTTGGTGCTGGTGTCGGTCCCGCCGGAGTGACTGATGTCGTGAAGGTTGTCGTTGAACTGGCCGTTGACGAAGTCGCCCGAGGTTGCGCATGAGCCGCCCTCGGCGAAATAGTAGATCGTGGCGACGTGGGTCAACTCGGTCGCGAGGGCCAGCACCGACAGGTCGAGCATGAAGCGCGACAGGCTGTTAATGTTCATGCCGGCGTTGGCCTGCCTCGGGCCTAGCGTCTCCGCCAAACCGCTCTTGCCACAGACCGGGCTGGTGGTCTGAACGGCGGTCGCGCTCATGGCCTTGAAGCGGGTCTCGACGCTGTCCAGCGCGGCGACGTGGCGCTGCAGCACCGCCGCCTCTTCGCTGCCCATCCCGATCAGGCGCAACCCGTCGCGCAGATCGCCGCGCAGCAGATCCAGGATGGTCTTGCGGCGCGGATCCAGCGCGTCCGCGGGGGTTTTCATGATGGTGGGCTGCGGTCCGCCCGCGCACCGCAGCTTCGAGGCCACCTGGTTGTAGGCCGTCATCACCGAGCGAACCGGCGCGACGAAGTTGGTGTCGTCGTACGTGACCGTGTTTCGCATGCCCTGGCTCTCGCGCTGGGAGATCCACAGGTTGAGATGACCGATGGGATCCTGGGCGCCGATGCGCCTGGCGAGCAGGTGGTTGATGGAGGGGCCTTTGCCGTAGGCGAAGAAGTCCGAGGCCGTCGGGTTACCGGTGAGGATGCCGGAGGTGTGGGGATGGCCCGATGCCTTCGGATAGCCGTGCAGCTTCGAGACGACCAGGTCCGACTTGAACGGTGTCAGCGCCGCCATCGGCGAGCCCGTCCAGTCGAAATTCGCGCCGCTGCCGGTCGGGAAGCAGTCCGTCGTTATACCGTTGGGCACGTTCATGTAGATGAAGCGCTTGGCGGTGGGCCGGCCATCGGCAGTTGCCTGCGCGCGGGCGCGTCGGGCCTTCAGCGCCGGGGCCAGCAGGAATGCCGCCGCCCCGAAGGTCTTGAACAGGTTACGTCGTCCGACGTCGCGCATGGTGTTTCCTTTCTTCATTGCCGGGTGGCAAAGGTGTCGGACGCGATCAGCGCCATCACCAGTTCCCGCTGATCGTAGCCAGACAGCACGAAGCGCCGGTAGGCGCTGGCCAGCAAGGGCTCGTCGCCAGGGCCGGCCTCCCTTCCGTAGAAATATCGATACAGCTGCCTGGCCAGGCAGGCGTGCACGGACGGATTCACCGCCATGCCCTGCACCATCTGGACCGCGTTGCGGAACGCGCCGATGGGAAAGGCCCCGCCCTTTCGCTCGCCCGCCGGGTCGATGGGCTCGCCGTTCTCCGTCACCCGGTACGCCCCGATCGGATCGTAGGTCTCGAGGGCGAACCCGAACGGGTCGAACAGACTGTGACAGGCGGCGCACTCGGGCCTGGTATGAAGGGCGAACCGCTGCCGGGCCGTCTTGGGGATGCTGCGGGCCTTCTTCAGCGCCTCGTCCAGCGGGGGGACGTCCGCCGGCGGCGCGATCGATTCGCACAGGAACTTAGTCATCACCGTCGCCCCGCGCAGGATCGGATGAGTCTCGTCACCCGAGTTCGCGGCCAGGAACGCCGGAGAGGTCAGGATTCCACTGCGGACGGGCGAGACCGTGCCCGAGACGCCGTCGCCCGCGAACACAGTGGCGAGTTGTCCCGCGGTCGAGACGCTGGCGTCGGTCATCATCGCGATGAAGTTGCCGCCCCGATCGGCGAGGACCCCGCGCATCAGCCGGCGCGCCTCGCCCAGGATCAGCGCCCGCGTCCTGTCGTCGTAGTTCGGGAACGCCTTCGGTGATTTCGCCAGTGCGTTCACGTCGCGGTAGCCGAACCATTGCCCCGCGAAGTCCTCGAACACCTCCTGGAACGCGCTGGTGGCCAGAAGCCGCGAGGCCTGTGCGAACAGCGTCGCGCGATCGCCCAGCGTATTGGCGGCGGCTGCCTTCATCAGCTCGGCGTCGGGCGGACGGTCCGTGAGCAGGAAGGACAGCTCGGAGGCCAGTGCCCATGCGGAGAGGGTGGGTGGATCGCCGGCGCTGCGATCGGGCGCCTCCATCCAGTACAGGAATGATGGAGATTGCAGAATGTACTCGGCTATCGCGCTGGTGGCGGCCCCCGGCCCCGCCGGCACCAGGGCATCGAACGCGGCGCCGATCGCCGTCGCTTCACGCGGGGTCAGCGGCCGGCGGAAGGCCCGCGCGGCGAACCCCAGCGCGAACCGGCGCAGACAGGAAGCGTCCGTCGCCGTGCACGCCGACAGCCTGGGCAAGTTCGCCTCGACGTGGGCCGCCAGCTTCTGGGCCGCCGCCCCGAACAGCA
>JAYUUT010000084.1:0-10106 GCA_043754455.1 Myxococcales bacterium | reverse complement strand
TTACGCGGTCAATTTGTTTGGCGCGGTGGCGGGGGCGTTTTTCGCCGGGTTCGTTTTCATGCCCATGCTGGGCGTCCGCACAACGAACGTGGTGGCCGCGTCGTTCAATTTGACCTTAGCCGCCGCCATCGTGGTCGGCCGACGTGTGGCCGCCCGCCGTCAGCAACCGCGCGCACAGTCACTGGATGAACTGACGGCCCAATTGTCGCCCGAATCCATGACCGAAACGGCGCCCTTCGTCACCCCTAGGGCGCGCCGCATGGTACTGGCCGCGTTCCTTCTGTCGGGGGCCACCAGCATGACGTTGCAGGTGTTGTGGACCCGCGCCTTGGCGGTTGTGATTGGGTCGTCCGTGTATTCGTTCACCATTATTCTGCTACCGTTTTTGGTGGGTCTGGGTGGTGGATCGTTCGTGTTTGGACGCGTGTACGCGCGCGACCGTCACCCCGTGCGCGAACTGGGAAAACTGCACATGGCGATCGCCCTGGCGGTGGCGCTGTCGTATCTGCTGACCGATGAACTGCCGTACGTGTTCGCGTGGCTTTTGGGCACGACAACCTTCGACGTAGACGCTGTTCTTATCTGCCAATTCGTCGCAGCCAGTCTGACGATCCTTCCCGCGACGTTCCTGATGGGCGGCGTGTTTCCGTTGACCGTCCGGGTCGTCGCCGGCCATTTTGATTCCATTGGGCGGGACGTCGGATCGGCCTACGCCCTGAACACCGTTGGCGCGATTTTGGGATCGTTCCTGGCAGGGTTCGTGGTCTTGCCGACCCTGGGGCTTCAGCGCGGGATCTACCTGGCGGCCGTGGTGGGGCTGGTGTTGTCGGCGCTGCTGTTCCTGGTTTCCCCGGGGGTTTCGTTGCGGCGGCGCGTGCTGGGGGCTGCCACAGCGGTGGCATTCGCCGGGTTGGGACTGGTTTTGCCCAGGTGGGATCTGACCAGTTTGTCGGTGGGGTTCTTCAGGGTTTCGATCGCGAAAGACTATATGAAGCGGCGGCAACGCAAACAGGCGTGGTTGCGCCCCGAACTGATGTTCTACGAAGACGGCGTCGCCACCACGGTGTCTGTCGATCGCTGGGGGAAAAATTATTCGCTAAAAAACAACGGCAAGGTCGATGCGTCTAGCGAAGCCGACATGCCGACCCAGATAGCCGTGGGGTTGATGCCGTTGTTGCTGTATCCGCACGACACCACAACCCGTCCGCCCCGGGTGGCCCTGGTGGGATTTGGATCCGGGGTGACGGCGGGGGCCATCACCCAGTTCCCGATTGCGTCCCTAGAAGTGGTCGAATTGGAACCAGCCGTTTACCGGGCGTCGCGTTTTTTCGATCACGTGAACAACCGGCCGTTGCAAGATCCGAAGGTCACGGCGCGGGTGGGCGATGGGCGAAACTTCCTATCCCAACGCCAGGACAAATTTGACGTCATCGTCAGCGAGCCATCCAACCCGTGGATCACAGGCGTATCAAATCTGTTCACGCAGGAATATTTCCAGGAAATCAAAACCCGGCTGGCCCCCGACGGTGTGTTTTGTCAGTGGGCCCAGTTGTACGAATTGGCACCTTGGAATATCAAGACCATTTTCCGCACCCTCAGATCCGAATTTCCGTACGTATACGTGTTTGCGGCAGAAGATCTGTCGTCGGACACAATCGCCATCGCCAGTTTGAAACCTTTGGCGCTGGATCTGGGGCGCATTGCCCAGCATTTGGCAAATCCAATCACCATGAAAGAAGCCCTGCGTGCCGGCATTCAATCTGCGGGTGATGTGCCCGCGCAGTTGCTGTTGGGGCCCGAAGAAATTGATGCATTTACAGCGGGCGCGGCGATGAACACGGACGACAACGCCCGCATCGAATTTGCCGCCCCCCGTGATCTACTGGGTTATGCACGTTTCGATCCGTATTTGGCCAAGGTCTATGGAACCCAGTGGCCATATGGGCGGCTAACCGGGATCCTGACCGGATTTCAAAATGCAGACAACGTGGTTATGGCGCGCGATTTGGGGCGGTTGGGGACCAGCCTTTTGGCCCATGGCAAACGGCGAGAAGCGGCGCTGTGGACGCGGCTTGCGGAAACCAAAGGTGGTGGGCCTGATGTCGACCACGCCCGCCTGATGTTGAATTTGTCGGCAACCCGCGACGATCGCGATCCCGAAATTCCCCTGTCCGTAATGAATGATTTGGCGCCCCCGGTTCCACCGCCACAAACCGCCCCCGCCGTGGTGGCTCGCATCGCGCGGGAATACCTGGAAGTGACGGCATTGGTTCGCGCCCGTCGTTACGCCACCGCGTATAAGGTGGTCGACGCTTGGCCCACCGATTTGTGGGGAAACATGGGGCAGGATTTTGCGCTTCTGGGTGGGTTCCTTGAATACAAGGCACAGTTTTTTTCGGATGCCGTCGATTCGCTGAAACCGATTTGCGAAGATGCCGCCTTCGTCGCCCGCCGTCCCGCGGCGCTGTACTACCTGGGGCGTGCGTTCTTCGCGAACGCGGACTTCACCAAATCGGCCGCCGCCCTGGAAAGGTACATTGTGGCCCAGACGGCGGCCGACCAACCCTTGTTGCCCACGCTGGCAGCGCCGCCCTAGTGGTACGATGTCCCCATGCCAGCCCGGCGCCGACCATCCCGTCCTTCCGCACCTAAGCCAGTTACCAAAACCAAGGCGCCGAAGAAGAAGGCGGCAACAGCCAAAAAACCGCCAACGGTAGGCCGCCGGGGCGTGGTTGTGGGGGTGGGGTTGGGGACGGTGGACATGATGTGTGTCGCACCCCGGCTGGACGACCGTCTGGTGGAATTGGGTGTATTCAGCATGCAAGGCGGCGGCAACACCGCGAATACAGTGGCCGCGTTGGCCATGATTGGCGCGCGCACCCGGTTTTTCGGGCGCATTGGCGACGATGATTTTGGGCGGTTCATTCGGGCGGGACTGGACGAATTGGGCGTCGACACGTCGATGGTGGTGCCCGAACCGCGCAAGATCTCGGCGGTTTCCATGGTGCAGATCGACGAATTCACGCGCAAACGGAAGATCTTGTTCACGCGCGGCAGCACGTCAGCATTGACGCCCCGGGATCTTCCTCAGAAATTGCTGCACGGGGCCTCGCTCCTGTGCCTTGACGGGTATCAACCGGCCCTACAGGCCGCCATCGCGGAAAAGGCCCGAGAAAAAGGCATCCCGGTGTTGCTGAACGCGGGCCATTTGACGGGGGGCATGGGGGAACTTTTGGCGCTGGCGGATGTGGTGATTGGATCCGAAAGTTTCGCCACTGAATTTGCGCCTTCGGACGACATCGAAACCAGCCTGCGCGAAATCACCCGCCTAGGGCCGCGCATCGCGGTTATCACGTTGGGGGCCGACGGGGCGGTGGGGCTGGAAGGAACTAAGGTCGTGCAGCAGGACCCCCTGGACGTGTTTGTGGCGGACACGACGGGTGCCGGTGATGTGTTTTCGGGGGCATTCGCCTATGGGTATTTGGCGGGCTGGCCCCTTGAGCGATCGATGCCATTTGCCAATGCGGCGGCGGGTCTTTCTTGCCGAAGTGTGGGTGCCCGCGCGGGCCTTCCCACCCTGGCCGAGATCGAGGACGCCATACGCGATCGTACGACTTAAGATCCGCAGCCCGTCACGAAGGAGGGTGTTTTTCTTGCTGGATGCGGCGGCGGGTGCGAATTTAGGACCGTGGGGTCGAAAAAAGAAGCGCTGGGTCACTTTGGGCTTTTGGCCTTGCGTCTAAGCGTGGGGGTCCAATTGGCGGCCTTTCACGGCTGGGACAAATTTCAGACCTATTCACAGCGGGTCGCCACGTTTCCCGATCCGCTGACGATCGGGCACAAACACAGCCTGACCGGAACCGTCATTGCGGAACTGGCCTGCGGGTTTTTATTGGCCTTGGGCGCCCTAGGCCGCGCGATGGCGTTGGTGGTCGCGTTCAGCCTGACCTTGACCTTGTTCTGGCACCAGGCCGGGGATCCCTGGCGACGTCGGGAAACCACGGTGCTGTATCTGGCGGCCAGCGTGGTGCTGTTGATAATGGGCCCCGGCAAATATTCACTGGATGGATACGTGCGCGGGCGCAAAGGGGGCGCGGGCAAGGGCGCCGGTGCCGCCAAAAATGCCGACGCGAAATAGCAGCCCCGTAACCCCAGGGCGGTTTGCGGCGTAGCCCTTGGGGAAGCCTGGAGACATGACCGAGGAGATCCTAATGTCCGCCTACTGCGACGGTGATCGCGGTGCGTTTGAAGAGCTGTTCGCGCGGCTGGGGCCACGCGTTCATGGTTTTTTCATGCGGTCATTTCAAAGCCAGACCCTAGCGGACGATCTTTTGCAAACCACGTTCATGAAACTGCACCGCGCCCGCGACGGATACCGTCGGGACCAGCCGTTGCGGCCGTGGTTGTTCACCATCGCCGCCCGGGTGCGGCTAGACGAATACCGTCGCATCAAACGCCTGCCTGAAGATCTGGACGAAGAACGCCTGGCCTTGGCTGACGAACACCAAGGGTTGGCCGGACCTGTCGCGGCTGATGTCGGGGGGGATTCGGGCAGCCGGGCGGCCCAGATCCGGGCGGCCATCGACGCCCTGCCCGAATCACAGCGTGTGATCATCCACCTGAACCGGTTCGAAGGCATGACCTTCGTGCAAATCGCGAAGGTCCTGGGAACCACCGAAGGGGCCGTCAAACTGCGGGCCTTCCGCGCCTACGAACGCCTGCGAAAACAGCTGCGGTCTCTGCTGGGAACGGAGGCGCAGTCATGATGACCTGCGAACAGATCCAGGCGGATGCGGCCGGATGGGCAGCGATGGATGTCGATGACGCTGAACGAAAGGCGATCGTCGCGCACGCCACGACCTGCGCCGCCTGTCACGCGGCATTGACCGAGGGCGCGTTGCTGTTGGCCATGTTGGACGACGTCCCATCGTTAACAGCGCCCTCGCCTGAAGTTCTACGCCGCGTATCCGCTGACATTCTGGGCCAAAAACCCAAACGTCCCGCCTGGAGGCCCGTGGTGGGGATTGCGGCGTCGGTGTTGGCGGCATGGCTTCTGCCGATGGCGGGGGGACGTCGGCTTTCAGGATCTGCACCTGCCGTATTGGGGGCGCTGGCGCTGGCGTTGCTGGGCGCCTTGGTTGCTGGGGCGGCATTGGCCTTCGGGGGACCCGTCTTGGCCGCCATCCCCATTGTGTCGCTGGCCGATTCCCTGTTGCGCGGCGCGGATGCTGGGCTTCAGGCGACGGTCGGGGCGAAATGCGCACTGTTTGAACTGGGACTGGGACTTATCCCTGCGGCGGCGGCTACCTGGTTGGCGCGAAAGGGATCTGTGGACCGTCCCGCGATTGCCGTGGGCGCGGCGACCGGTGGCGGGGCTCTGGCCGCCCAAGGCGTCCTGCACATGACCTGCCACGCCGCCCCCAGCGTCAGCCACGCCATCGTCTTTCACACCATGCCCGTGGCACTGGCCATCGGCATTGGGTATTTGCTGGGCGCGCGCCTGTCTCGCATTTCGCGCTGAAAATTTTCCGTAACCCTGGAGGGGGTTCATCCGTAGGGGTTGGTGTGCCACACGGCATGGCATTTTGAACAACCGACTACGGAGGAATTTCACCATGGAAATCAGCAAAGGCATTCGGATTGCAACGGCAGCGGCGGCAATGTTGGCGGGGATGGCCGCAGGCTGCGGCAGCGACGACAGCACCGAAATGAAATCCCAAGGCATTATTTGTCAGGGTGGAAATGCCTGCAAGGGCATGGGTGAATGCAAGGCCGACGGCAAAAACACCTGCATGGGCATGGGCAAATGCGCAGGCATGGGATTTGTCACCGCGAAAGATCAGGCCGATTGCGATGCTAAGAAGGCCGTGGCCGCAAAAGAAGCCGCAAAGATGGCGGCAAAACCCTAATCAGCTGGCTTGCATCGGTGGCGGCCCGACGAAAAGCCGCCACCCCTGCGACAGATTTTTCATTGAGGGGCCTTCATGACGTACCAACAAGCAGGTCACGGATTTGGGCTACGGACCGCGCATTACCCACAATTGCTACAAGACGGCGTGGCCGGGGTTGATCTTATCGAGGCCGTGACCGAAAATTTCCTGGATCGCGGCGGACGGCCCTTTGCAGTTCTGGAACGGGTCAGAAGCGACGTCCCTGTGATTTTGCACGGCGTGTCCATGTCAATTGGCGGTGTGGACCCGCTAAACGCACGGCATCTGGAATCCCTGCGCGCGCTGTGTGATCGCATCGAACCGCTGCGGGTTTCTGACCATCTGTGTTTCGGCACCGTCAGCGGACAATACGGGCATGATTTGTGGCCCCTGCCCTTCACCGAAGAATGTCTGTCCCACGTGATTGACCGCATTGGCCGCATTCAGGACACCCTGGGAAGAAATATCCTTGTCGAAAATGTATCCAGCTATGTCACCTACGCGGCCAGCAGCCTGCATGAATGGGAATTCCTGAACGAGGTGGCACGTCGATCGGGATGTGGCGTTCTTCTGGATGTGAACAATGTCTATGTGTCGAGCCGCAATCATGGATTTTCGGCTGAAGTTTTTATCGATTCAATGAACCCGCGCGTGGTTGGCCAGTTGCACCTGGCTGGGCACAGCTGTCAAGGTGACCACCTGCTGGACGATCACGGCAGCGAAGTCCCCGATCCCGTCTGGGCATTGTATGAACGAACAGTCGCACGCATCGGAACTGTCCCCACGATCGTCGAATGGGACGAAAACGTTCCAGTTTTGCCAAGGCTGATTGAGGAAACCAGGACCGCACGTCGACACGAAGAAATGGCGTTGCGGGCGCGTGAACCACAACTGGATTGCGCATGAATTCCCCATCGACGTTGGCGATGTTGCAGGAATTTTTCTGGGCGACCATGCGCGATGACGTCGTGATTGAACCCCAGATCAACGCCCGGTTCGCAGGTCGCGCGCCTCTTGATGGCGTAAGAAGAATGGCCATCTACCGGCGCATGTTCTGGTCGCGACAGATCACAGCGATTGAGGAATCTTTCCCTAGAACCCGGGCCACGCTAGGACAGGAACAGTTTCGGGAACTTGCCAAGGCCTATCTGGTCGCCCATCCCTCGCGCGATCCACGGTTGGAAATGTTGGGACAAGATCTGCCCGCGTTTCTTCAAGACCGCGTCCCGCCAGGGCCGGCCCATGAGGCCGCCATCGAATGGAGCGAAATGGCCGTCCTGTTGCGACCTGACGAGGGCAAGCCCCTGACGTCATTAGGCCTATCGCCAAAACAACTGCCAACGTCTGTGCTGTCATGTTTGGCAGCCCTGGAACTGGTCCCGGACCGCGCTGGCGGTGCCACCGTGGTCTGGCGTCGGGAATTCACCGCGTGGCACTGCCCCGTGGATGCTGACGAATGGATAGCCCTGGACCAGGCGCGGCAAGGCGCCACAGTGGCGGAAATATGCGAGGAATTCGCAGGGGCTGAAAACCCGGCCCTGAGGGCTGCGACCGTGCTGCAAGGATGGCTGAAGCGAGGATGGATTGTAGGCGTGACATCATGAACCGATTGCCCCGGATAACCTTGGTGGCAAGGCTGGTATTGGCGGCAGGGGCCTGTGGCAACAATGATGACGAACGCAGCAGCGCAGCGTCGGTGCAGATCACACCGGGACCGCTGATGCGTCCCGGATGGAACTGCAGCGCGACCGGCTGCCACTTCCCTCGGGGCCAAACCAAACCCCCGTCCTGGTCAGCGGGCGGTACGGTGTTCAAGGATAAGTCGGCAAAACCTAGTGAAGGACTTCCTGGGGCCGTGATCACCCTGACCGATGAAGACGGCAAAGAGGTGACCCTGACCTCGAATGCCGCAGGAAATTTCTACACCTTGGAAAAACTGGCGGGCGCGCTGCGGGTCAGCCTGACCTACCAGGGGCGCACCATTCGCATGCCCACGCCCGCCCCGGCTGGATCGTGCAATTTTTGTCACCAACCTGGGGGCGACGCGATGGGGCGGATCTACCCGCCCAAGGAATAACGGCGTTATCGGGCCCCGCCTGTCGGCGCGATTGGGTTGCGTAGTTTGCTGTGCGATGGCAAAACGGGACGCCATAGACGGCACCCCGACATCACAACCCGCCCCCAAAAGGATCCCCCCCATGTCACTCCGCATCTCCGACCTCGCCCCCGATTTCAATGCCGAAACCACCCAGGGCCCCATCTCGTTCCACGCGTGGCTCGGGACTTCGTGGGGAATCATGTTTTCCCACCCGAAGGACTTCACCCCCGTGTGCACGACGGAACTTGGCTACGTCGCCAAACTGAAACCCGAGTTCGACAAGCGGGGCGTCAAGGTGATTGGTCTGTCGGTCGACGCGGTCGACAAACACGCCGGCTGGGCGAAGGATATTGAGGAAACCCAGGGGTACGCCCCGAACTTCCCGATGATCGGGGATCCGACCCTCGCGATCTCAAAACTTTATGACATGTTGCCCGCCGCCGCTGACGGCGATTCCAGCACGCGGACAGCCGCCGATAACCTGACCGTCCGCAACGTCTACCTCATCGGGCCCGACAAGAAGATCAAACTCAGCATTGCCTACCCGATGACGACGGGACGCAATTTTGATGAGATCATCCGGGTGATAGATTCTGTACAGCTAACCGCCAAACACCGGCTGGCGACACCTGTGAACTGGAAACCAGGCGAGGATGTCATCATCGCGGGCTCGGTGTCGAACGACGAGGCCAAGGTGCTGTTTCCCGGCGGATGGAAGGCCCCCAAGCCTTACCTGCGCATCGTCCCTATGCCGGGCGCTGCCGGAGATCCGGTGAAATGATCACACGCATCCTCGTCCTCGGGGCGGGATTCGGAGGGCTCGAACTTTGCACATCCCTGTCAGAGGCTCTCGGAGACTCGGTCTCGGTGACGCTCATTGATAAGTCCGATGCCTTTGTGTTCGGCTACGCGAAGTTGGATCTGATGTTTGGCCGCTCGACCGCCGAGGCCGTGAGGCTGCCTTACCGTGAATTCGTCAAACCGGGCGTCACGGTCAAACGTGAGACCGTCACCGCCATTGATCCGGCCGGGCGCCGGGTCACGACCAACGCGGGCAGTTATGAAGCAGACATTTTGGTCATTGCGCTGGGCGCCGACTACGACGTGTCGACCACTCCCGGGATCACCCTGGGGGTGAACGAGTTCTACTCGGTTGCAGGCGCCACACATTTGCGCGACGTCCTGCCGACCTTTAGCAAAGGTCACGCAGTCGTCGGCGTCTGCGGCGCTCCTTACAAGTGCCCCCCCGCCCCCAGCGAGTGCGTGCTGATGCTCCACGACTATCTGCAGTCACGCGGCGTGAGGGACAGGTGTCAGCTCACCTTGGTCAACCCGCTCCCTTCGCCGGTGCCTCCCTCGCCGGAGATGTCGGCGGCTTTGCTCACGGCCTTCGCCGAACGCAACATCAAATGGGTGCCCAACCGTAAGGTGACATCGGTCGATGACGCGGGCAAGACAATCACGCTCGACGATGGCAGCACCCTACCCTGCGATCTTTTTCTCGGCGTGCCGAAGAACAGAGCCCCCGATGTCGTCGTCGCCGCGGGCATGACCGAAAACGGGTGGGTCACCATCGACCCGCGAACGCTTGAGACAAAATATCCCAGCGTCTATGCACTGGGAGATCTTGCCAACACGGGCGCCCCCAAGGCGGGGGTGTTTGCCGAAGGCGCCGCCCGTGCCGTCGCCGCCAACATCATCGCGGGTTTGCGCAACCAAGAACAGACCGCGCGGAACCCCGGCAAGGGATCTTGTTACATTGAGATAGGCGCCGATCGCATCGCACGCGTCGACGTCGATTTCTTTTCAGGGCCGAAGCCGACCGGGGTGTTTCACGAACCCTCTGTGGCGCTCCGGGCTGACAAAGACGAATTTGGATCAAGCCGTCGCGCGCGTTGGTTCGGTCGGAATTAGGACTCTGAAGAGACGGTATTATGATGAAAACCAAATTGCGGTGTCCCTGACGTCTGATGCGTACTTTAACGATGTGGCTGGGCATTGTGGGGGCGGTGGCAATGGCGGGATGCGGCTCTGATCCCCAACAACGTGAACAGGTTATGCCGGCTGGGGGCGGAGGG
>JAYUUT010000083.1:0-6953 GCA_043754455.1 Myxococcales bacterium | reverse complement strand
CGTGCAGACCCTGCACAAACCACTTGTGCAGGGTCTGCACAACGTGGTGGGCTCAAAACCAGCAGCTACAAGGAAAATGGAAGTACGTGTCCGGGCATGTCAGTTGCATACTGTTGCGCTGCTGACATGAACACAACCGCCCGCTTGTCGCCCGTTACCTATAGCCCGCGCGCCACATGGCCGGGTCCCCTTCCCTTGCCGCGCGCGGCGTTGCTGGCGGCGATCTTCGCGGCGAGCTCCGCGAACTGTGGGGGCCGTACTGACCACCGTCCCGATGCAGGACTGCCGCCCGGCCCGTCGCGCGGGATCAACGTGACAACCGGGGCCTTACCGCTTTATCACATCTACCAGGGCAAGCCGCGCAACGACGCATCCGGGGTGGTCTTCCTTCCCGACCAGAAGCGCATTCTGGTGGTTGATGACGGGGGCGAGGATCGAGCGCCGGAGAACGTGCCATTCTTTATGGTTGATGTGGGGGCGTTGTTTGGCCCCATGCCGATGGTCACGTCGCTGCCGGCCCCTGTCGACGATTTGGTCACCTCGGTGGCGGGTCGGCATCTGGATGTGGAGGCGGTCACCTTCGATGGCAAGTACGTGTACGTGGCCAGTTCCCTGCCCGGTGCCACCGAGCCGGGCAAGGAGAAACCCGCGTACCGCGCGCTATCACGCGTCAAGGTGGTGGCAGGCGGGATTGCCGATGCAACAACGGTCGACCCGCGCGAGGGGATCATTGAGGCTCTGCGCACGTGGGCGGTGACCAGCGGAGATCCATCGTGGTTCGATCGGGTTTCTCGCCTGGCCCAGAAAAGCGGCGGCCTCAATCTTGAAGCCATGTCGTACACGCCCGTGCCCGATGAGCTGCTGTTGGGCCTGCGCTCACCCCATGCGGGGGCGGACTACCTGGCCCCAGGCGATGCCGGCGTCACCCGGTCCGGACGGGCGATCCTTGTGAAGATCAAGGTCGGGGCGTTCCCTGACGGATTGTCGCCCTCGGTCCATGCCACGCTGGATCTCGGCGGCCTAGGTTTTCGAAGCCTGGAGTATTCGCCCACCGCCAAGGGCTATTTTCTTACAGCGGGTGCTGTCGAGGCGGGCTGGGACTACGATCTGTACTTTTGGAATGGACAGCCGGAATCGCCGCCGGTCAGCCTCAAGGGCAAGATCAAGGAGTTCGACAAGCTCTGTCGGCCCGAAGGCGTGACCGAGATCGAGCGGGACGGGCGGCGTTACTTAATGGTGCTGTCGGAAGACTCGGGAGATCTTTGCGAACAGCCCCCGGTACCTTTCAACTACCTTCTGGTCGAGCTAAATTCGGATTTCCTGGATCTGCTGCGCTAAGAAAGCCGAAGACAGAAAAACCATGGCCGCTTCCACCATCTCGCAGTCTATGAAGGACGCCCAGCCGGAGGAGACGCCCTCGCGGTATTTGCTGGTCGTGGGGCCGAATTTGACCGCGACGTACAAGCTGCCGGACGAGGGAACGCTGCTTATCGGGCGGGATGAATCGGCGCCTCTGCGCCTTCTGGATCCGCAGGCGTCGCGCAACCACGCGCGTTTGTATCTGGGCAAACAGGTCGAACTGGAGGATCTGGGCAGCGCCAACGGCACGCGCCTGCGCGAGCAAGAGATGCCCGCATTTCAGCGCGTGACGCTCTTGCCTTGTGATTCCTTCATGATCGGGGATACCGTGCTGCTGCTGCAGGCCCGCGGGTCGGCGACCAAGCCGCGCAAGCTGTGGTCGCATGCGCACTTCGAGATCCGGCTTATCGAGGAGTGTGCCCGCGCCCAGCGCGCACAGGGCGCCTTCGCGGTGGCCCGCCTGCATGTCAGTGCGGCGCCGGAGAAGGTGACTGACGTGGTGGTGGATAAGTTGAGGCCGGGTGACCTACTGGCGGCCTATGGTCCCAACGAGTATGAGTTGCTGCTGCCGGACTCGGCCGCACCGCAGGTCGAGGCGCTGATAGACAGGGTGAGGAACGCGCTGGTCGCGGTGGGGCTGCCGGTGCAGTGTGGCCTGGCGATCTATCCCATCGATGGCAGCTCGCCGCAGGAGTTGGTGTCGCGGGCCTGCGCAAAGGTGTTGGGGACGCCCGTGCCGCCGGGCTCTGGCGCTGCGGTCGTGCGCAACCAGGCGATGCAACAGCTTTACGCTATGGCCCAGCGGGCGGCCGCAGGGCCCATCAACGTGCTGATCCTGGGCGAGACCGGCGCGGGCAAGGAGGTGCTGGCCCAGAGCATTCATCAAAGTTCACCGCGTGCAGGGAAGGCGCTGATGACTATCAACTGTGCCTCGCTGAGCGAGACGTTGCTTGAAAGCGAACTCTTCGGTCACGAAAAGGGGGCCTTTTCGGGCGCCGTGGGCAAGCGGGTGGGGCTGCTTGAGGCGGCCAATGGGGGCACGGTGTTTCTCGACGAGGTGGGCGAGATGACGCCTGGTTTGCAGGCCAAGCTGCTGCGCGCGATCGATGCCAAGGAGGTGCGCCCGGTGGGGGGCAACCAGACCCGGCCGATCGATGTACGCTTCATCGCGGCCACCAACCGCGATTTGGTCGAAGAGGTGGCGGAGAAGCGCTTCCGCGAGGATCTGTACTTTCGGCTCAACGGGATCTGTCTGGAGCTGCCGCCCTTGCGGGATCGCAGTGATGAGATCGAGCCGCTGGCGCGGATGTTCCTTGAGAACTTCGCGCGCCTGATGGGGCGGGCGATCCCGCGCATTGAGGACGAGGCCCTCAGTCTGATGCGTGCCTACGGCTGGCCCGGGAACATCCGCGAACTGCGCAATGTGATGGAACGGGCCCTGGTGCTATGTGCGGGCGATACCATTGCGGCCGAGCACCTGCCCGCCGACAAGATGAGCGTTGTGTCCGGCGCCTCCGGGGGGGAGGGTCTGCGGGCGGTGGGGCCTCCGCAGGTGGTGCTGGGTGGGGCCGAGGCTCTGGAGGGACATAGCTGGCGTGAGCGGGTCGCGCTGGGACAGCGCAAGGCCATTCAAGATGCCCTGGAACGTTGTTCGGGCAACCAGACCCGTGCGGCCGAACTGCTGGGCATGCCGCGTCGGACTTTTTGCGTACGGATGAAAGAGTTCGGAATTCCCGGGCCGCGGCCACGGGGCTGAGCCTGAAGCGGGCGGGCGGGAACGAATGAATGTAGCTGTCACATACGTGTTGACGCCTTTTCGGCCCGGCACAATGATGAACCACGGTGTCACATTCTCGGCAGGTCATGGCCACGGGAACCCTCTTGCAGGGGACGTACACCGTTGCCGGTCGCGTGGGCGGTGGAGGCATGGGCGAGGTCTACGAGGCGGGGCACGCCCGACTGCCGGGTCGGTTTGCCATCAAGGTGCTGCGGCAAGCGGTCAGTGCGGGGTCGCCAGAGCTGGCCTGGTTTCGCCGCGAGGCCGAGATCGCTTCGTCGCTGCGCCACCCGAACATCGTGCAGGTGGTCGACTTCAACCAGACCGACGAAGGCCAGCCGTACATCGTCATGGAGTTTTTAGAGGGGCACGATCTGGCGAGCGAACTTTCGCTGCGGGGCCGCCTCAGCTTGCCGCGCGTGTTGGCCATCGCAGACCAGGTGGCGTCGGCCTTGGCGGCGGCGCACGGTCGTGGCATCGTCCACCGCGATCTGAAGCCGCAGAACATTTTCTTGGTGCCCGTGGCGGGACAGGAGAAGGAATTCATCAAGGTGGTCGACTTCGGCATCTCGAAAGTCAAGACCTTGGCCACCATCACCGGCGAGCCGCAGCTTGTGGGGACGCCACAGTACATGGCGCCCGAACAGGCCGAGAGCCGAACCAACGAGATCGACGGACGCACGGATCAGTTCGCCCTGGGGACGATCGTTTACGAGCTTCTGACAGGCATCGCGCCCTTCGCGGCCGACAGCGTGCCCGCCACGCTGTACAAGGTCGCGAAAGAGGATCCCGCGCCCCTTTGTTCATTGGTACCCGATCTGCCGGCGGGGGTGGAGGCGGTGGTGCTACGGGCGCTTTCCAAGGCCCGCGACGGGCGTTATCTGTCGGTCCTGGAGTTTTCGGAGGCGCTAGCTCAGGCGGCGGGAGGGCTGGGCGCAGCGAAAGTTTCCGCCACGGCGCCTGGGGCGGCGTTGACGATTGCGCCTGTCCGTCGGCCCACGGCAGAGGGCCCGCGGGCTGGGCGCAGGCCATCGCGCGATTGGGTGCTGGGGGTGGTCTTTGTGGGGGCCTTGACGGCCCTTTTTATCCAGCAGCGAAACACGCGGTCCTCCGCCAAAAAGGCGCCCTCCGCGGCCGTGGTTCCGGTGACCGTGCCGGTGGCGGCAGCTCCCGTTGTGTCCGCTCCGCCGCCGGCGGTGGCTCCGGCGATAGCGGCTCCCTGGCCTGCGGGCGAACCGCCGGGGATCGTCACCCGGCAGCCGGTGGCAGCACGGGTGTCGCGGAAGAAACCTACGAAATCAAAGGGCAACGATGAGTCCCTGCCACCCCCTGCCACGATCACGCCCGCTCCTGCACCGCCCCAAGGGCAAGGGCGGGGCCCGTTTATTAAGGAGCTCTAGGCTTCTTGCCGGATCGTTTGGGCTGCTGCTCGCGATAGTCCCGGTGTTTCTATCCCGCCCTGTGGTTGCACGCGCGCAGGGGGCGGACAATGGGGCCAAGGCCCGCGCCACGGCCAACCTGCATGAGGCCGAACGCCTGTTTAACGAGTCGCAGTTCATCGAATCGCTCCAGAGGCTGCAGGAGGCACACGCGCTTTTTCCCAGCCCAAAGATCTTTCTTAACTTCGGTAAGACCTATCGCGCGTTGGGGCGGGATGCTGACGCCCTGGCGGCGTTCGAGCGTTTCTTGGCCGAGGCGGATCCGATCGACGTGGTGGTTGCCGAACGTCGGCCTGAGGTCGAAGAGCACGTGCGTGACCTGCGGGCGCGCGGCGTGATAGCGACGCCCCCCGCCGCTGCTAAAAGCCTACCGCTCTTCGTCCCGGCTCTGTCGCCTGCCGCCGTGCTGTCTAAAGCTGTAACCCCCGCGGAGGTGACCTTCACGGCGGCTGTGCCTGTGGCTCCTGTCCCAGCGACACCGATCTACCGGCGCTGGTGGTTCTGGGCCGGGGCTGGCGCCGTCGCCGCGGCCGCTATAACCGTGGGCGTGCTGCGGTACGGGTCGGGCGAGACGGCCAGCGTATGCCGGCCGGCCTGTGGCCTAGGTGAGTTTCGGGTCAATGGGGGGCAGAGATGAACAGGCATCCCATGACCTTGCGGTTCCTGCGCGCGACGACCGGCGCTTCGCTGCTTCTCGTGGCGGCCGGATGTGCGCCCGATGCGCCCACGGCCATCACGCTGCATATCAGCACCGAGTTTCGCCAGCCCGGCGAGGGAGGAGATGGGGAGCGGGGCGAGATCAACGCGTTGACCTTCGCGGTGAAGGACGCGGCGGGCCGCATTGTTCTGCCGGGGTCACCCTTGAAGTGGACCTTAGCCGCGGGAGGCAAGGGGGTCCTGCTGCCCCAGGATCTGGCGCTGGTGCGCGACGGGGACAGCAACGGGCCCTTGACCATCGATATCGAAGGCTGGATTGGTCCACGGCGCCTGGTCTCTCGGCGGGTACAGACCAGCTTTGTCGATAGGCACCAGACCGGCGTCGAGGTGAATCTGTCTCGCGAGTGCCTGAGCGTGACCTGTCCTTCTGGTGGCACCTGTGTCCCGGGGTTCGGCTGCATGGATCCGAAGTGGCCGCCTCGTGAGGCGGCGCCCAGTGGCACGCCTTGTGACTGCAAGAATAGATATTTCCCCGTCTGCGTGCGCGCCTGGTGGACCTATGACGTGTACCAGGCGAATTACGTGACCCCCACGCCCAAAACCTGGTCGTTTCCCTTCTACGGCTCCGTTGGTAGCGATCCCCTGGACGTCCGGCACGATGTAGCTGGCAAGGCGGCCTTCCTGCAATTTCGATCGGATGTCGTCGACGTGACGAGGCGTTGGGTGCTAAGCGACAACGTCGCGGGAAAGCAGAAGCTTTCGTGGATTAAGGATGAGGCGGTCGACTTCATGGGCAAACCGCGCGCGCCCATCTACTACCAAAAACCCAAACTTCGCTTCGACGAGAGCCTGGGAGATGTCGAAGTGCCAGTGGAGTTCAGTGAATTTCGCTACAGAGAATCGGTCGACACCGAGGCCACCGCGAAGGCGCCGATGCTGGATACGTGGACGAGGGTGCCGCTTTCTGTGGTGCTGGCCAAGGCAAATCCCGGTCGATTTCCCCAGCAGTGGCTGGATCGTGAGGTGCTGTGCCACCGGCGGCTGTCGCGAGATCTCACCCTGAACACAGAATTCGAGCGCTACTTTTGCTTCGCCAAGGGCGTCGGCAAGATTTACGAGCTGACCCCCGCCCCGCTTGAGGAAGAGATCCTGCGTTCGTACCACCTGCCGGGCGAAGGCTGCCCTGGGCTGGTCTTGTCAGACAGCACGCCCTGAGGCTTGGGGCCCGTGGGGGCGCGGGGAGATTTGTGCAGCGTCCGCACAACCCGCTCGCCCAAGTTGTGCAGACCACGCGCGATCCGAAAGGGGCGCCCTCGGCGGTGCTGGCCAACGGCGCAGAAAACCGTTTTTGCGCGGATCAAAGGGGGTGGCGCAAGCCTTGCTACTGAACGTACCAGCGTTCCCTTCCTGATCCACCAGGCTGGCGCGTCAGAACCCTCAGGAGATCTTCATGAAAAAGTCCCATCGTGCCCCCCGCTCCCTGCTTAGTGCCGTGCTTGCTGCCACGCCTTGGACAATGGCCGTCGCCGCGCCCCTTGAACTTGTCGCCAAGGGCGTGCTTTCGGGCACGGCCTCCGACGGCCAGACCGGCCTGTCTCCCTCTGTGCTGGAAGATGGGGTTACCCCCCACGATCGCGCAGGCGGTCTGGGATCGGGCATCGCCTATACGGGCGTCGGCAACCGTTACCTCGCGCAGCCCGATCGGGGGCCTGGCGACGGTG
>JAYUUT010000082.1:0-6481 GCA_043754455.1 Myxococcales bacterium | reverse complement strand
TGAGCGTGCAGCTTAGTCCCAAAAAGCCCCAATGGGCCCAGTTGGCCCCTGAGGGGTCAAATAACGAGAAATCCCGAGCCTTAACCCCCCACTGAGGCGTTAGCTGCGGCTTACAGGATGAACAACGTATGCCTATTGGACGACTGACGGCCACTACGGCTTGGGCCTAATCTTTTGGCACCGCTTCAACGAGGTGCCCTCTATGACGACGAAGTTTACGGTAGCTGTTTTTGCCGTCGGGTTTTCCCTAGGCCTTGGCGCCTGTACCGGCCAGGTGACCGAAGATCCCGACAGTGCCAACGCGGCGGGGGTGGGGGGGAAACCCGCGTCGGGCGGGATGCTGGGAGGGATCAAGCCGGGCGAGAGCCCGAAGGGTCCGCTGGGATCTACGCCTAATACACCTGGGACGGTGCCTGGGACGGTGCCCCCTTTGCCTCCTGGCGCCGAAACGCGTCCCCCCGCCGAAGGGTCCGGCCTCTCGGGCGGCCTCAGGCTTTTGAGCCGCGTTGAATATGACAACACGGTTCGCGACCTGCTGGGCGACATCACGAAGCCCGCATCGACCAAGGTGCACGAGGAGATTGTCGGCACCGACATTCCCTTCGACAATTTTATCAGCGTTCAGGTCATCGATGAACCGCGCATGACGGCCTTCGAGGCCATTGCGGGCGAGATCGCGACGCGGGCCATGGCGGACGCTGTGAGTCGCAAACTAGTGATCCCTTGCACCCCGTCGGGGCCTTCGGACGCGGCCTGTCTGAAAATGACCATTTCGTCATTTGGCCGCCGCGCCTTTCGGCGCCCGATGACGGATGAAGACGTCACCCGCTACATGACCCTGCTGCCTTTTGCTGTTGAGAAAAAAGACTTCTTCGTTGCGGCGGGTCTTCTTGTCCACGCGATTTTGATTGATCCCGAGTTCTTGTTTCGTGTCGAGGTGGGGACTCCTGTGGCGGGCACGGCGGGACTCTTCAAGCTCAACCCTTATGAGACGGCCTCGCGCCTGTCGTACTTCCTGCGTGGCACAACCCCCAGCGACGCCCTGCTGGCGTTAGCCGACGCGAACAAACTGTCGACGCCGGCTGAGATTAGGTCGGCGGCGATGGGAATGACCACGGACGCGGCCTACAAAGAAAGGGTTCAGGATTTTCATGCCCAGTGGCTTGGGTACCGCAAACTTCCGCATGACGTCGCGTTGAACAAAGCGATGCAGGCCGAAACCCGGGCCTTGGTTGACAGGGCCGCTATGGGCACCACGGCTCCCACGCCCTATTTGGATCTGTTCTCCGCAAAGGATACGTTTGTGGATGCCACTTTGGCCAAACAGTATGGCCTTCCCACCCAGACCAAGGCGGGATGGGTCCCCTATGGAGCCGCCCCGCGGGTGGGCATTTTGTCTCACGGAAGCGTTCTTTCAGCTTCGACCATTGATCCAGGGGACACACACATTCCCAAACGCGGGCTTTACATCAGCGCGCGGCTGATGTGCCGGACGATTCCCCCGCCCCCGCCTGGCATTGATGCCAACGCGCAGCCCCCCACTGACAGCCCCTGCAAGAAAGAGCTGCACATTGCCAAGACCCGGGGCCCGGTTTGCCAAGGCTGTCACGATCAGATGGACCCCATCGGATTTGGTCTTGAAAACTACGATCCAGCAGGGCAATTCAGGACCCAGGATTCAGCAAAATGTGCGATTTCTGGCGAAGGCGCATTGCCTGGCGTTGGCAACTTCAAAGGCGCGGACGGCCTTGCCAATGCCCTGGTCGCATCAGGCCGGATTGAAGACTGTGCGGTACGTCAGGTGTTTCGTTTTGCGATGGGCCGCACCGAATCACCAGACGAATCGACCGTTCTTGAAAAGATCGTCGGCGGCATGCGAACCAATAAGGGCAACTTCCGTGACGTTCTGCTCGACGTTGTCGGATCTAGTAGTTTCGGTCTTCGTCTAGACACATCAGGAAAGGGGAATTGAACATGACTCCATTTCGCCTTCATCGCAGGTCGCTGTTGCGTGGGGCTGCGGGTGTGGCTGTTGGTTTGCCGTGGCTCGAAGTGATGGAGCCCCTTAGGACGGCCTGCGCCGCGGCCACGGCCCCAAAACGCTTCCTGGTCGCCTACTGCGGCGTCTCGATCGCGGGCGATTCAGACAAGGACACCAAGGGTTTTATTCCGACGATGACCGGACCCAACTACGATCTGACCAAGTCCCTGTTACCGCTGGGGGTCGCGGGCGCCCAGCCCTATGTATCCGTGATTTCGGGTCTTCGGATTGGCGGGGATGGTGAACCTGGCGGACACAACCGTTTTCACGGCGGCATCATGAGCGCCCTGTGTTCGGGAACGCACAACGCTGTCCTGCCCCCAGCGGGCGATTCGGATGGGGTGGTCATGGGGACCAGCTCTGATCAGATTGTTTCGGACGCGTTCGCGTCGGCGAATCTGAAGTACAAAGATCTGAAGCTGAAGGTTCAGGTAGGCTCTTATGGCAACGGGGCGTACCGATCATTCGATTCAATTTCATACCGATTTGACGGGGGTAACCAGGCTAAAAAATTGGGCATGTCGACAAGCCCCAAGTCTTCGTACACTAGTTTGTTCAATGGGTTTTCGGCCCCCATGATGCCCGGGCAAATGCCAGCGGTCGAAGACGACTTTCCGCTGCGCAGCCACAAAAGCGTCGTTGACCTTGCCCGCGAGGGTGGCAAGCGGCTTCGCCTACGGCTTGGGGCGGTTGACAAAGCCCGCCTTGATCAACACCTGACCCAGATTGACGAACTGGGAAAAAGCATTGCAAAAGCACCTCCGAAATTTGTTGCGACCGCGTCCTGCGCCAAACCGGACGCCTACGGCGACGACCCGGCAGCCGGTGCCAACTATGGCGGCGAGGAGATTCGGGCCAAGCTGATGTGCGAGCTTATGTATTTGGCGTTTGCCTGCGACCAAACCCGGGTGGGCACCCTGATGTTTTCCAACGCGCAGAGCTTCATGAGCATGAAGGAACTAACCGGCTCTGGATCGAACCTTCATCAGCTGTCGCATTTCGGCGGCAGCGTGTCGTCCGGGATTGCTTGGCATATGAAACACTTTGGTCCCTTCGTTAAACGATTGGCGGACACCGCGGACGCTGGCGGCCGGATGATTGACAATTGCGGCATGGTTTTCTTGTTCGAAGGTGGGCACGAGGAAAAAAAGGGCATGCCCGGCAAGTTCGAAACCCACTCGGGTGAAAACTATGCCTGCCTGGTGGCGGGAAAAGCGGGCGGGCTAAAGGCTGGCGAGCACATCGCGGCGACCGGCAAGCCGCACCCGGCCAACGTGCTGATATCGGTCATGAATGCCGTTGGGGTTCCCACCAAAAACCTGGGCCAGATCTCGGGGGAATTGTCCGGGCTGCGCGCAGGCTGATTCAATAATCTGGACTTCCCACGCTGGCTATTTATACAACATTTTGTATATTCAAGGCGTTGAAGCCTATCGAGTTTCTCGGCGATTCGTTGGACCGCCTGCGGCGCTTCCCGGGCGACGCACGTAGCGTCGCCGGTTTTCAGCTGGAGCGTGTACAGCGTGGCCTCGATCCGATCGACTGGAAACCCATGACATCGGTCGGGGCGGGAGTGCGTGAAATTCGTGTCCGGGAGGCGTCGGGTATCGCGTGCTCTACGTCGCCAAGGTCGAAGAAGCCGTTTTGGTATTGCATTGTTTCTAGAAGAAGAACCAGGCGACGCCCAAACGCGACATTGACCTGGCGGCGAAACGTTATTCTGAATGGAAGGAGGAGCGAAAATGAACCGGAAACGCTTTGTGTCGGTATGGGATGCGATCGAGGATTCTGCGGTCGAGGCCGCCAGCATGAAGCTGCGCGCGGAGATTGCGAACCAGGTCATCGAGCGATTGCGTGCGCGCAAGGTGACACAATCCAAGGCCGCGGCGCTCCTTGGTGTGACGCAACCTCGGATCTCGGATCTGATGCGGGGCCGACTGGACCTTTTCTCACTCGACTCGCTGGTTGACATGGCTTACCGAGCTGGCCTGCAGACCCGCTTGGTCGTCCGTCCAAAACGAGCCGCGTAACCAGCGTTTTTCATGCAATGCGGCAAGCCAACGCGAACGCAGGAACGCGCTGATCCAATAATTCTGTCCTTGGACAACACAAACGCGGAAGGTAGGCTATCTTCCGCCCGATGGCGTCCGTGGCTGAGGTTCGCGAGGAATACAACCAACTGGGCCTGCGCACGGATCTTGTCCATCTGAAGGATTTCGCCCGCTGGGGGTATATCAGCGCCAATGACTGGTCCGATCTGTGCCGCCGTTCGGCCGATTTCGCAGGGGTGAAGGACGGCGACAGCGTGTTTGAGGCGGGCTGTGGATCGGGGGCCTTCCTTGCCGAACTGTCTGCCCATAGGCGCGTGTCCTTGGCGGGGGTTGATTTTGCCGAGACGCTGGTCGCCATTGCACAGAAACGTCTGCCAGGAACGTTCAGCGTCGCCGACATCACCGACCTTTCGTTGTTCGCCTCTGACCAATTTGACAAGGTCCTGTCACACGGCGTTTTTTTGTATTTGGACACGCAGGAATCGGCGCGGCGGGCGGCGCTTGAAATGGTACGCCTCGCCCGGCCCGGCGGCACGGTGTACATCGGCATCGTCAACGACCCCGATCGACAGGCATCCTATGACCATCCCCCGTCGGGATCTTTCGTTCTGCCGCGATCGTTTTGGTCGGCGTTTGCTGCCGAACAAAATCTGAATCTGGAAATCCGTGACCAAGATAAGATTTTTTCAAAACCATCGGGCTACGACGCCTATTCACGCACGCGCTATTCGCTGCGGCTGGACAAGCCGTGAACGGCAACTGGCCCTCCACGGCCACCAGGCTTCTGGTTTTCGGCAGCCGGGACGACGAATGGCGGCTGCGCCTTTCGATGGTGAACGACGCCCAGCGTTTCTTGCTGCTTACGACCTACTATTTCGGCAGCGACGAACAAAGCGGCCAGATGTTAGACGCCCTTGCGGCGGCGGCACAAAGGAAGGTGCGCGTGGTGTTGGTGCTGGACCGCTTCGGGCACCGGTTGGCCGAAAATCTGTCTCTGCCTGGTGAACGGGCGCGGCTTGCAGAGCGATTGCGTGCGTTCGAGGCCGCCGGTGGACAGTTGGTCTCCTTCACCCCCAAATCGCTGCGACATCGTTTTGTCGGTGGCGGCATGCACGTCAAGATTCAGGTATCCGAATCGGGTACCGCGGTGTTTGGCAGCAGCAACCTGGCGCACCATTCTTTTTTTCAGTGGAACGAAGTGTCGTTGCAAGTGCAGGGGGCCCTCGTGACCCACCTGCTACACGACGCCTGCCAGCTTGCGGGGCTTGATGCGGATGAAACCGCGGCGTTCACGCGCCTTTTGCCTACGCCCCATGATTCGGATCCCACTTGCGATCTTCGTTATGTGCGTGAAGATCCTGCGGAACGCGCGGGACCGCTCTTCCCTTTTGGAATTGTCCGCAACCGATTGACCGATGATCTCGTTCGTCTGATCGACGGCGCGAAACATTCGATTTGTATCGCCTCGCTGTACTGCAAACCGGCGCCGGTTTTGCGCCGGGCGATCCTGCGGGCGTGTCGTCGCGGCGTGATGGTGGAGATTTTCCATTCCCACCGGGATTCTCTAGGCGTCACGCACATCCCCTGGCTGTCGGCGTCTATCAACTACCGCAAGCTGTTGAAGGCAGGTGCCCGCATCTACGAAAATCGTGCGGGCGAACATTCCAAGGTCATCTTGGTGGACGACCAAAAGGTCGCTGTCGGCAGCTACAACCTAGAACACGCGGCCGACGATCGTCTGATCGAGGCGATGATCTTTTCCGAAGACACGACCTTTTGTGGGCAATTTCGCAGGCTGTTTCAGACCTTGCGACTTGCGCCCGACAACCGGGTGTTGACGGCGGGATGGTTGGGCGAACTGCCCCTGCACCTCCAGATCAAACACTGGCTGTGTCGCCCGCTGCAACGCTGGATGTAACGGGCGGTCTATAGCGCTGTTGAAACGCCCGCCAGAACGCCCTTGGCCAGGCTGGGGTCACCGAAATCATCGATCAAGGCGCCGTCGGACTTCCGGATGCCAAACGCATTGATGAATTGATTCAGCAATTTATTGTTGGTCTGATTTCCCGTGCTGCCTGATGAAATCGTACCCGTGGTGCTGAAATACTGCCCGGTCTTCCAGAACCCCCGGGCCTTGCCTGCCACCAAATAGGGAATGTTGTGGTAGTTATGATTTCCGGTGCCGACATGATTCGCCCACATGGAATATCCAATATCCAGCAACGAACCGTCTGGGGTTGAATAGCTCTGCATCTTATCCAGAAAATATTTCCACTGCCGCAGCACCAATTGGTCGATCTTGTGGTGCATGGTGACGGCTTCGGGCATGGACCCGTCGTTGACCGACGAATCGCTGGACGCGCGGTTTCATTTGATTTCTCACCGCGCG
>JAYUUT010000081.1:0-47271 GCA_043754455.1 Myxococcales bacterium | reverse complement strand
TTCGACGCTGCCGCCTAGGACTTGCCCGGTTCGGACCGTCACAAGCCGTACCTTCCCATCTTCCACCACAAACAGGGCCTTGCCGCCGCTTGATTCAATGACGGCCTCTGCCGCCACAACTTTTTTGGGTTTTTCTTGCAGGGTTTCCGCCTTGATTTCTTCGCTAAGAAAGCTGACCCGCGCCGCCATGTCGGGCAGCACCGCATCGACCGCGTCCTGAAACCTCACCTTCGCGACCGCCGTGGCCTTCGCCCGGTTGATGCGTTTGCCGATTTCGGCTGTGATACCGCGAAAACGTTTGGCCGGATACGCATCGAGGACAATTTCGCAGGGTGACCCAGGTTTGATCATGCCCAACCGCGTCTCGGGCACGTCGGTTTCGACCAATAGAGAAGAAAAATCAGCAAGCTCAAGAATGGGTGAGGCCGGGGACACCATTTCGCCCACCGAGGCGGGTTTGACGATGACAGTGCCGTTGATGGGGGCTGTGATCACACGATCTTTGAGCCCCACCCGCAGGCTGTCGGACTCGGCTTGTGCGGCCACGGTTTCGGCACGGGCGGCGCTGGCGGTTTCCTCAAGCGACTTGGCGCGCGTTTCCAGATCTTCCACCTGGGCGCGCGGCACCGCATGGCCCGCTAGAAGCCCCCGCATGCGATCAAGCTGACGGGTCACTTCGGCCAGATTCGCACGGGCGGTTTCAACACGGGCCCGCGCGACCAACACCCGGGAAGCGGCCGCCGCCACCGCGCTCCGTTGATCCGCATCGGAAAGCGTCGCCAACACATCGCCCGCCTTGACCACATCACCTTCCTTGACCAACACCTGGGCCAATCGCCCCGAAATCTTGGCCCCAACCTTGGATGACACCTGGGCCACCACATACCCCGTCGAGGTCACCTGAACGGCCGCCTGCACAGGCGAGATCATCGAGATCTCCGTCACCGAAACCTCTTGTTTGAACACCTGCGACCCAAGGGCCTTGACCGCCAACGCCCCGGCGCCCCCGAGCACCACCAAGACGACCACGGCTATCAGCAACCGACGAAAGGGGGAAGGGCCAGACGGAAGATCCCGCCCAATCCGAAGCGAAGAAAGGTCCGCACTAAGCTGGTCCATCGCGGCCAACGTCTAGCATGTGATCGGCCCATGCGGCCTCAGAATCATCGCAGAGGCATAGCCGCCCCGCCTAGGAGATGGCCGACAAAGTATCCTGGGCGAACAACATGAAGCACACGATGCCCGGCCACCCGGTGATCCTTCAACGGCAAGAGGTCATGGCGATCCTCGGTGACGAGGTACTGAGCATCCCCCTCCAGGGCACACGCCGGGACATGATTGTCCTTCGGATCCGTGGGAACCATTTCGACACCCAGATAGGCGCCTCGGATCATTTGGCTTCGGTTGCGAATCGTAGCCACAATTCCCGCGGCCTCGCGAACTGAAATTCCGAACTGAGGTCGCAACAGGACATCCAGCAATTCGTCGAGGAGCGATGGCAAGGCGATAAGCGTGAACGTGCCGACCCGAGCGGCGTCTAAGATCCGAGCGGCCGGGACTCGCGTCGAGACAATGCCGCTTACTAGAACACTGGTGTCTAAAACCGCCCTAACGGGGGGCGCATTGGCGACGGGCACTGCGGACCTCTCGCATAGCTCGTTCGACGTCAGTCTTCACGTCGCGCGAACTACGCGCCGCGTTTCGCGCCCTTATGGCGTCCAGGAATGACCAATCCTCAGATTTTCCCTCTTGCGCCAACAACCGGGCCAACAGCCGGGCCCTATCCTCCCGGGACAGTTCCCCGATCTCGTGCGCCAGTTCCCTGAGCTTGGTTTGACCGCCGACCATGATTGACCGCCTCTAAGGGTATCATGGCCGCCCGGCCGTTCAATGCGCGTCCTGCATGTCTTTGCTCGCTAAAACCCATTTCGTCCGGCACAATCGCGGGCGTCTTGTCTTCGAACCCAGAGGCCGCCCCGGCGCGGTCGTGGACCGTGCTGGAAGTTCTGCGGTGGACCACCCAAAGGTTCACAGAGCGGGGTCTGGATTCGCCTCGTTTGGACGCCGAATTGCTGGCGGCGCACGCTTTTGGCATGACCCGTTTGCGGCTATACGCCGAATTTGACCGCCCGTTGTTGGCCGAGGAACTGACGGCCCTGCGTGACCTTGTAAAACGGCGGCAGGCGGGTGAGCCCGTCGCGTATCTGACCGGGCACAAGGAGTTCTGGAGCTTGGATCTGGCGGTCGACGCCCGCGTGTTGATACCCCGGCCCGACACCGAAACTCTGGTGGAAGTGGCGCTAGATGTCTTGGCGATCGACGTGGACGCCCAGGTCGCGGACATTGGCACGGGATCGGGGGCTGTGGCCCTGGCCATCGCCAAACAGCGGCCCCGGGCCCAGGTCACAGCCACGGATCTGTCAGACGACGCCCTGAATGTAGCCCGCGCGAACGCGACCCAATTGGGTCTTAACGTGACGTTTCGATCCGGAAATCTGTTGGCCTCCATCCCTTCGGATGCGAGGTTTCATCTGATCGTCGCGAACCTGCCGTATATCCCGTCAGCGGACATCCCGGGCCTGGCCCCCGAGGTGCGATCGGAGCCGATGCGCGCGCTGGACGGGGGGGCCGATGGGCTGGATCTGGTGCGGCGGTTGATAACGTCCGCCCCGGCGCACCTGCATGAAGGGGGCGTCCTGGCACTGGAAATAGGGGCCGGACAGGCCGATGCCACGGTGGCCTTGATGGCGGTAGGCGGGTTCGCGGCACCGGAACGACGATCGGATTTAGGTGGCATTGAACGGGTGATTTGGGCACGCATCGGAGGCAACACGTGACACGATTGCACAGAGCATTTGTAACAGCGGGTATATTCATCATTGGCATCGCGGGGTGCCTAACGCCTGGACAACGCCGGGAAGATACGTTGATGCGCGAGGCACGCCTGTTCAACGACGACCTACGATGGGGCCGCTGGGATTCGATGACGTCGTCGATGCCACCTGAGGATCGCCAGGCGTTCAAGGCGCGGGTCGAACTAGTGGATAAGGAACTGGTACTGGGTGACTTCGAAGTGACCGCGATCAATTTTCAGGAGGGCAACGAGGCGGCAACCGTCACGGTGAAGCTGGACTGGTACTGGAAACGCGACCAGATTGTGAAGAACAGCGAACTTACCCAACGCTGGGAATGGAAAAGGGGACGGTGGGTGATGACCCAGCAGCGCCGGTCGCGCGGGGACAGGTTTGCCCTGGTGCCCGAAGCCATCACGCCCCCCGATGAAAAAGATCAGGCGCCGCCAAAATCCGGCCAGGGGACTGGGGGCGCAATTTCCAAGTGATGCCCACCCGCGCGTTTTCCGCGGTACATGGCCTCGTCGGCGGCCTGTAACAACGCCTGGGCGACCGGGGCAAAATACTGCTGGGGCATTGACCTTGTGATTCGGCCGTCCTGCAAGCCTCCATGAAACTCGTGGGGCGCCAGCACCGCCAGGCCCAAACTTCCACGCACCGGGAACTGTTTTCCAGCACCCTGCACATATTCGCGCTGCAAAAGTGTGAGGACACGTTCAGCCACACGCCTGCCCCCGGCCTCGTCGGTTTGGGGCAGTAGCACCGCAAATTCATCACCGCCCAGCCGCGCCACGACGTCATCACCACGAACCGCTTCGCGCAACACGCGTCCCACGGTAATGAGCGCCTGATCCCCCACCAAGTGGCCGGCCTCATCGTTGATGATTTTGAAGTGATCCAAATCCATTTGCAGCAGCGCCACCGGTCGCTGTTGCCGAAACGCCACACGCAGTTCCCGCAACAACCACGGCTCGAAAAACCGTCGTGCATTGACCCCGGTCAATGGATCCAGCGTCGCCATTTCATACAGTTGTGTGTTCTGAATGGCAACGGCCGCTTGGTTGGCAAACACCCGAATCAATTCCAGATCACGTTCTTCGGATGCGGGTCTGTCCAGATACACAACGCCAATGACCGTGCGGCCCACTTGCAGCGGGACCACTGTCGCGTCTCCGACGGTCTCAATGGCCCCCCGGCTGATCACATCCCTGACCACCGCAACCCGGGCTGCCGTTAAACAATCATTGGGGGTGGCCGCACGTTCGAACGCGCCCGTGCCCGCGCGAATGACCAGATCCGATTCCCCTTCAACAACAGCAATAAACCCATCGGCCGCGACACCACCGCGACCGGCGTCTGGAACCACCGCCAGAAACGAACTGTTTGCACCCAACAACCCCGTTAGCTGCAAAAGCACGCCCTGGAGCAAATGGTGTAGCGGCTGCATCTTGTGCAGCTCTGGCGTGACATCCAGAATGTGCCGCAACCCCTGACGGCTGCGCTGAAGCAATTGGACCGTGTAAGCGGCTTTCAACCCCACATCCGTCCACAACAATAATTTGTCGGGACCGTCCGCCTTGTCGAAATATCCCTGAATCTCCAGTCGTTTTAGCAGCGTCCGGGGTGGTTGTTCCGTGGCGTATCCGGTCTGCAAGATAACCTGGACCGAAGGATTAAATTTTCGAAGACGCGCGACCACTTCTTCGCCCGTCATCCCAGGCATGAAATAATCCAGCAACACCAGATCGATTTTTTCCTTCACCAGCAGGTCAAGGGCCATAGGCCCGTCACTGGCAACCAAGACGTTGTGCCCCTCGTTATCCAGCAAAAGCCGGGTCACCTCCAGATATTCAGGATTGTCATCCACCAACAACACGGTGAAGCCTGACGACTTGCGCTCGCTCTTACGTTGTCTCGCCATCGGTCGCCTCCTCAGACAGCCCAGGGGGCCGCGGCAATATCACTTCGAACGTCGTGCCCTTGCCAATCTCACTTCTAACCTCGATTGTCCCCGCCAGGTCAGCTTTCACCAGATCGTGAACAATGCTCAATCCCAGCCCGGTTCCCTCCCCGAAGGGTTTGGTCGTGAACATGGGGTCAAAAATCCGCGCGAGATTCTGTGAAGGGATGCCGCAGCCCTGATCCGCCACCTGCAAGACGACGTGCGGACCCCGCCGCAGCAACGACACAGTCACCACGCCGCCCCCAGGTTGGCTGGCATCAACCGCGTTGCTCACCAGATTTGTCACCACCTGCGCCAGCCGCCCCGCATCGCCATCAATTTCCACGTGTTCGGTCTGGGCCTGCAGATCGAGGCGCACATTGCCCAACCGCAGCGCGTGGTGCAGCAGGTGAAGGGTCTCGCGAACGATCGCCACGGCATCGAATCGGCGTTTTTCCACAGGTCCCAGACCCCGCGTCTGTGCCTTAATGCCACGGACGAAATCCACCGCCCGTTCAGCGGCGGTTCGGGCGAGGCGCAGCCGCGTGCCCATATCAGCCGCAATTTCCAGATGGTCGGACGCCGTCACGCCGGGATCCGCCGCCGAACTGGCATATTCGTCGACCAGCCTTTGCAGCTCTGCCAAGGCCGATCGCACAGCCGCCAAAGGCGTATTCATTTCGTGGGCGATGCCCGCCGTCAACCGCCCCAAGGACGCCATTTTCTCGGAGATCAACAGCTTTAGCTGATTGGTTTCTAGGGATAACATCGCCCGTTCCAGTTCGGCCGTCCGTCCCGCCAGGGCGTTTTCTGTGCGTTTGATAGACGTGACGTCCGACCAAAGGCCCAACGTGCCGACAATTTCAGCACGTGAATTTCGGATCGGATGTTTGAATATCTGGATGTACGTCGGCTGCCCATCCCGATCCAGGTGCTGTTCGACCGCGGCCAAGGTTTCACCTGATTCCATGACCTTCCGATCATCGGCGACATATTTTTCCGCCAGCTCCGGTGGCGAAAAATCAAAGTCCGTGCGCCCCACAATTTCGCCAGGGCTGCGTCCTAGGGCAAGGCAAAAAGCGCGGTTGCCAAACACAAACCGGCCTTCGCGATCCTTGCGATAGATACTGAACGGCAGTTGTTCCGTCAGTGCGGCGTAAAGACCCTCGGCTTCGGAAAGCCGCGCCCTTAGGCGTTCAAGTTCCTCATCCCTGTCCGCAACATCGATCATCCCTACCGCAAGATAGTACCAGCGGTTTCAATGCGTTCGGATCCAGAATCGTCAGCTAAGGGGACGATTCCCGTCCGAATCCGTTGCTCAGACCGCCGCGGGAGGGTTGGCCGCTGCGTGACCGGTTCGCAATTCCACAGCTGGTCCCCCGTCCCATGGCCCGACCGGGCCTGAAAGGACGCCGTCGGCACGTTCCATGGCCCGAATCCCTCGGGGCGGCACAACAACCGTACCCCGCCCCACCCGGCTGGCCACCGCGCCGAAAATACCCCGGATCGAATGACCCAAATTGCCCTGCCACAGTGAAGCCCCCCCGACATAGCCATACCCCACCAGGAACAAGCCCAAAAACGGCATGGATAGATAGTGACCGTGGTGAAACGCGACCATCATCGCCAGCACGAAGTACCCGGACAGCGCCATTTCGATGTACGGCGCCAACGACCGGGCGGCCCGGTACCGTTTGCTGGACCAGCCCTGAACCTTGCCCAAGATGCCGTGTTTGGGCGTGCGGACAAACTCGGTTTCCTTGCCCCGGAGGGCTTCGAGAACCGCGCGGGTCTGGTTAATGGACAGGCCGATACCCAAAGACAACACCAACGGCAGCCGCAAAAGCGCACGCCACGGGAAGCCATCGGGCCGCCCTTCGTAACGGGCAATTTCCCGTTGCGACGACAGATAGAACGTCGCCAAAGACAGCGTCGTGCCAAAGAACAGCGGTAGATCGATGAGCAACACCTCACGCAGGCCATGCTGGGTGCGCAAAGCCAGATTCGGCAGCAACAACAGCGACAACACGATAATCAGCGGGTACGCGAGGTTGTTGGTCAGGTGGAAGAAGGCCTCGCTTTTCTGAGCGAAGGTCGCATTTGACCGCAAGATGCGCGGCAGAAGTTTGCGGGCGACCTGGATCGAGCCCTTGGCCCATCGAAACTGCTGCGCCTTGAAGGCCGACATTTCGACCGGCAGTTCGGCCGGCGCCGCAACATCGGGGACATAGACGAATCGCCAGCCCAGAAGCTGGGCCCGGTAGGACAAATCCATGTCCTCGGTCAAGGTGTCGTGCTGCCAGCCACCCGCTTCGGCAATGGCCTGTCGGCGCCAGATACCAGCGGTTCCATTGAAATTGAAGAACCGCCCTGACCAGTTTCGCCCGGCGTGTTCAACCACGAAATGCCCATCCAGCAGCAAGGCCTGGGACTGGGTCAGGGCGGAAAAATCACGGTTCAGATGTTCCCAGCGACACTGCACCACCGCGACCTTGGGATCGACAAAGTGATGAACGGTTTTCTCCATGATGTCGGGCCGGGGCAGAAAATCGGCATCGAAGATCAGAATCAATTCGCCCTTGGCGGTGCGCAACCCGTTCTCAAGCGCCCCCGCCTTGAACCCCGTGCGATCAGTGCGGTGGACATATTCGATGTCGAGATCGGGGTAAAGACGGCACAATTCAGCAACCTTGCGGCGGCAGATGTCCTGGGTTTCGTCCGTCGAATCGTCCAGCACCTGAATCTGCCACCGATCGCGTGGATATCGAATGGCGACCACCGCGTCTAGGAGCCGTTCGGCCACGTACATTTCGTTGAACAGCGGCAGTTGCACCGTGACGGCCGGAAGTTCGGTGAACCGACCGGCAGGCTGGGGACGCCGCGACCGGTATTTGAAATACAGGTACACCAGATGGGATCGGTTGAACCCGAACACCGCCAGCACCAATAACACCCCCAAATACAGGCCAATCATGGGCCCCTTCAGGTGGGCAAACTGGCTTTGGAATTGCGCGAGAAAATCGGCTGTCATGTCGGCATTGACCCTACCTGCCGAGTTGTCACGAGACTGTAATTCTTTGCCTTTTGTTGTCCCCAGATCCGCGTCAAGGCCCTGATTTCTTGACAGAAAACGGCGCAGATCCTCCCGATCAGTACGACGGGCGGAAACTAAAGGTGTATTGAACGTCGCCCGGAACATCCAGTTTTGGATATTCGAACGATTTGAGGGCATCGACCAGACAGGACTCCACCTCGCCGTCGCCAAGGGTCCCCCCAACAGCCTTCACAGCCGTCGCCTGCTGCGCCACCCCCAACGTGATTAGAACCTGAACGGTTCCCTTGAAGTTTTTATCCTTTTTTGTACTAAGGGCGTCTTGGTAACAGCGCCGGGTCGAGGCATCACGCTGCTGCAGAACCAACTGCACCTCGGCTTCTTTGTCGGGGGGCACGCCGCCGGTGGTCGAGGTCGGTTCGGGCCTTTTCAGAATCGTATAGGTCGGCTCTGATTTGCTGGCCGATCCGGACGAGCCGCACCCCACGACAAACGTCCCTACCAAAACTAACCCTGTCGAAACAAGCCGTGTGAGTTCGCGCATGGAGCCCCCCAACAAGTTGAAAACCTGGACGTTAGTCCCGGAGCAGATTCGACGCAATCACCAGCCGCTGGATCTCGCTGGTTCCTTCATAAATCTCGGTGATCTTGGCATCGCGAAAATGCCGTTCAACGGGGAAATCGTTCAAATAGCCATAGCCGCCAAAAATTTGGACCGCCTCCCGGGTGACCCGAGCCGCGACTTCCGACGCGAAGACCTTGGCCATGGATGATTCGTTCGTGTGCCGCCCGCCTTCATCCTTGGTCACCGCCGCCTTCCACACCAGCAACCGGGCCGCGTCGATCTCAGTACACATGTCGGCCAGTTTGAACTGGATCGCCTGGTGCTCAGCGATGGGCTTGCCAAAGGTCTTGCGTTCCAGACTGTATCGGGTGGCCGCCTCGAACGCGGCGCGGGCAATTCCAACCGCCTGGGCGGCGATCCCGATGCGGCCTCCGTCCAAAGTCTGCATCGCCATCTTGAATCCTTCGCCCTCGGCCCCTAGCCGCGCCGATGCAGGCAAAACACAGTCACTCAGAAACAACTGCGACGATGGCGCCCCACGAATCCCTAGTTTTTCGTCGGGCTTCCCCCACGCCACCCCTGGCGCGTCCGAAGGAACCACGAACGCTGAAATACCGCGCGTCCCCTGCCCTTTAGCCGTAACAGCGAACACCAAGGCAACATGGGACACCGGCCCATTGGTCACGAAGTTTTTGGTGCCGGACAAGATGTACCGGTCCCCGTCCCGGAGGGCCTGCGTTTGCATCGCGGCCACATCTGATCCCGCATCAGGTTCCGTCAACGCGAAACACCCCAACGCCTTGCCTGCGGCCAGGGGGCGCAGCCAGGTGGTTTTGTGCGCTTCGGATCCGAAATACAACAGAGGATCACAGACCAGAGAATTCTGAACCGACATAATCACGCCCGTCGATGCGCACGCCCGCGATATTTCCTCCATCGCCAAAACGTAGCTGACCGTGTCCATCCCGGCGCCGCCCTGCGCCTGCGGCACCGCCACCCCCATGAGCCCCAGTTCACCCAGGCGCGCCACGATCTGTTTGGGGAACTGCTGCTGCCGATCAATCTGCTGCGCCTGCGGGGCAAGTTCCTTTTGGGCGAAGGTCCGAGCTGTGTCGCGAATGAGGGTCTGTTCAGCGGTCAGTTCTAAATCCACGTTGGTAGCCGAGGTTAACATGCAAAAGCCAAGGTGAAGGCCGTGCTTGCGCGCGTCGATTCCAGTTAAAGTGCGGTCATGCGCATCCTGCCGATCCTGTTCACCGGAGTCCCCGACGGCGGTTGGATTGGTGCGTGGTCACCAGGCATCGGTGATCCCACGGTTATCGGATGGGGCATCGTGGCGGCGTACGCTGCGGCGACCGCCTTCTGTTTTCGCGCCCTCAAACGCAGCGGCAAGGAACTGGCCCGGGCGCGGCGGGCCGGCCGAACCACTGCCACGCGCGACGTGGCGCTTCCGCCCGGACCCCCGCCCACGAAGGACCGCCCCGCCGCCCTTGTGCGGCTGTGGTTCTGGCTGACGGCACTGCTGGGCGCACTGGGCATCAACAAGCAGCTTGATTTTCAGACAGCGTTCACCGAAATGGGGCGGATGACCGTTCGCGCACTGGGTTGGTACGACATCCGGCGCCCTTTGCAGCTCCTGTTTATCCTCCTGCTGGGGCTGGTTGCCGCAAAATCGGTCAAACACGTGCGAAGGCTTGTCAACGGGCAGCCCGCCGAAGCCCTCCTCGCGGCGCTGGGCGCCGTCATTCTGGCCTTTTTCGTGGTCCTTCGTGCGGCGTCATTCCACCACCTCGACATTCTGCTGGGGCTGGGCCTCGGGGGGCTCAAATTGAATCACGTCCTCGAACTGTCGGGCATTAGCTGCATCGGCGTTGGGGCCTGGCGGTACGGGCATGCCCTGCCCCCACCGAACGCGGCTTGAACCTGGGCCCCCGCAGGCGTAGGATCGGGATGTGTGCGTGACGCGATTCTTTGCGGTTCTCGCGGGACTGGCCGGGTTGACGGCCGGGTGTGGCGACGCGCTTTTGCCAAGCGATTTTTCGGGACCGCCCGCCAGCAGCGTGGATGGCACAGTGATGGGGCAACCCAATGTGTCCAAGGATGCGGACAGGCCCGCTTTGTCGCTCCAGTGGCTTTCAGGATTGGGAACCGGCACGGCCCCCGCAGGGTTGGTGGACCAGCCGCTCACGTTTAGACGATCCCAAAAACTGGAAAGCGATTGGGAAATTGGGCTTCAACTGCCTGCGGAAACCGCCACGTTTGAAGCGACGACGGGTGGCCGTCGCGTCCGCCTGGGAATTGCGAAAATGGTCTATTTCGACGACCGCGAGGCCAATGGACATCTTGACTGGACCTGCGCGGCCGATCGCTGCGACGAGGTCAAGGGGATCAGCGCCGAGTTCGTGGTGTTCGTGCAGGGTGCCTCCACCTGTGGTCCCCGCACAGAAGGTGCGGGTCGGCCACGGCTTGGCCCCGGGTACCACTATTTCCAGTTTCCGGACGGCCGTGCCGTGGCGACCTCAAAAGCCAACGTCAGCTTCCAGGTCACGGGGTACGGTTCCACGCAGGCCGACCTAAAAATCGATCTAGAAGGATTTGCCCGCACACTTCTACGATCTTGGGTCTTGCCTGCGCCTGACGGCTGTTAGCGACTTTGGGGGCCACATCCCCATGCGCTGGCAAGGCCAGGCATGGGGGCCACATGACAATCCGACTACTTTTTCGCTCGGAACGCGGCGGCGCCAGGATAGATGGCGGTCGTGCCCAGATCCTGTTCGATCTTCAAAAGCCGGTTGTATTTGGCGACGCGATCGGTGCGGGCCAGCGATCCGGTCTTGATCTGACCCGCGCGCGTGGCGACCGCCAGGTCAGCAATAAATGTGTCCTCTGTCTCACCCGAACGGTGTGACGTGATCGTTGTCCAACCGTTGCGGTGGGCGCTTTCGACAGCTTCCAGGGTTTCGGTGACCGAACCAATCTGGTTCACCTTTACCAGCACGCTGTTCGCCGTGCCCTTGGCGATGCCCATCTTGATGCGATCGGCATTGGTGACGAACAGATCGTCGCCGACCAACTGACAGCGGTCACCGATGGCATCAGTCAGCTTCTTCCAACCGTCCCAATCGTTTTCGGCCATGCCGTCTTCGATGGATACGACGTGGTATTTTTCAACAAGCGATTTGTAGAAGGCAACCATCCCAGCGATGTCGAGTTCCTTCTTTTCTTTTTTGAAGATGTACTTGCCAGTCGCCTTGTCGAATAGTTCCGACGACGCGACGTCGAAAGCCATCGCGATGTCCCGGCCTGGCGTGTAACCCGCTGCCTTGATGGCCTCAATGATGAATTCGCAGGCGGCCTCGGCGCCGTTCAGGTTGGGGGCAAAGCCACCCTCGTCTCCGACCGACGTCGACGATCCCTGTTTGTGAAGGATCTTCTTCAGGTTGTGGAACACTTCGGCGCCTGCCCGAAGGGCCTCGCGGAAGGTCGGCATGCCCAGGGGGACGATCATGAATTCCTGGAAATCCAGGTTGTTGTTGGCATGGGCGCCGCCGTTGACGATGTTCATCAAGGGCACGGGCAGGACGCGCGCGTTGGGGCCGCCCAAATATTTGTAAAGGGGGATGTCCAGGGCGTTGGCAGCGGCGCGGGCGGCGGCCATCGACACGCCAAGAATGGCGTTGGCGCCGGCCTTGCCCTTGTTCGGGGTGCCATCGGCGGCGTTCATGGCGGCATCAAGGCCGGCCTGATCGAAAACGTCGCGGCCAATAAGGACAGGTTCCAAAATTTTGGTCACGTTGGCTACTGCGTTCAGCACGCCCTTGCCCAGGTACCGTTTGGCATCGCCGTCCCGCAATTCGACAGCTTCGTGTTCACCGGTCGAGGCCCCCGAGGGGACCATGGCGGAGGCGCTGACACCGCTGTCGAGGAAAACCTCGGCTTCAAGCGTCGGGTTGCCGCGGGAATCGAGAATCTCGCGGGCGGAAATCTTCTTGATTGTGGCTGTTTTCATGGAGGGGCGGAGGATGGCATGAGCGACGGGGTGACGCCAGGGGTCCGCGTTGCCAATGCGGCGACGTCCCCGCCCCCGGCAAAGTCCTCGGGGTTCTCGAAAACCTTTTTGAAATAGGCCAGGGTGCGGGCGCAGTACAGACCGTCGTTAACGCGTTCATCTAGGGTCCAGCGAACCTCTAGGATATCGCGGGCTTCCGGCTTCCCGGCGCGATCGGCAACCAGTTGTTTCCGGGGCGCGCCCAAGGCGGCAAACATGCCGGCGGTGCCATATTCGTACAAATGATGCGTCGTTCGATCAAGCCCGACCGACCCCAGATTCGACACAAAAGCAGAGGTGTACATGGGGTCGGTTTCGATCATGAATCCCGGCATCAGGTTCACCCGGTCCAAAAACCCCAAGATCGCCATCACGCCGGACAACATCCATCCAGGCAACGCCAACGCCAGGGTCAATTCCTTATCGACCATTCCCGCTGCCCCAGTCCGCGCTTCTTTGATGCCCGCCACGATGCGCTTTACGCAATCAGCGAACGGTTCCCCCTTCCAAAACTTCATCTTTACAGTGACCAACGGTGCATCGTCACTGATTGCCTTTTTCGCCGAGAAGGTCAAATACACGCCCTTGCGATCGTAAATATTGCCGCCCGACACGAACCGATTCAGCCCCGGCCGTTCGCATAGACCCTGCCCGGTGGTCCACAAGAACCAGTGAAACAACGTCGCGGGCTGTTCGATGTCGTGGCGATGGTTGAAGGCCCGCAGCCACGCGCGCGTCTTGCCAATGTCGTAGTGGGCCTCGTGGTAAACGCAGCTTTCGTTGCGGCCACGCATCATGAACGGCATGAACCGTCGAACCAACGATTCGTTCTTTACCAGGGTGCCGTCCGGGCGGTTGAAGATAGGCATGATGCTGCTTAGTTCGCGCCGAGGTCGGCAATCCGGCGCGGCAGGGCGGGATCGGCGGCGGGGCGGTTGGGGGTTGGGGAAATGCCCAGCTTGTCCATTTCTTCGACCAGGCAATCGGCTGTGTACAGCAGCTGTTCTTCGGTGTGTGCGGCGGTCACGAAGAACCGCAGGCGCGATAGATTGTCGGCCACGGCGGGATACACGATGGGATGCACATGGATGCCCCGTCCCAGCAGACCTTCGGCCAGGCGGATGCCAGCGTAGGAATTGCCGACGATGCACGGGATCACGGCCGAACCTTCACTGGGGCCGGTGTCGATGCCACGGGCACGGCAGGCCTGCACCAGGTAACGGGATCTGTCCCGACAGGTAACGGCGCGTTCGGGTTCGGTCTCTAGGATCTGAATGGCGCAAAGGGCGGCGGCCGCATTCGCGGGGGTCATGCCGACGCTGTAGATGAAACCCGGGGTCGTGTATTTCAGAAATTCAATCAGTGCGGCCGACCCGGCGATATACCCACCACACGACGCAAGGGTCTTCGACATGGTCCCCATCCACAGATCCACGTCGCGGCGATCGACATTAAAATGTTCACCGAGACCACGTCCGGTTTTTCCAAGGACACCTAGGGAATGGGCTTCGTCCACCAGCAACAAGGCCCCGTACTTCTTCTTCAGCGCGATGATTTCAGGCAGCGGGGATATGTCGCCGTCCATGCTGTAAACGCCTTCAATCGCGATAAGCACGCGGCGCACCGAAGATCGCACTTCACGCAAGATAGATTCCAGCGCCCGCACATCGTTGTGAGGGAATGGGCGACGCCGGGCGCCGGCCAGCCGCGCACCACCTAAGATGCTGTCGTGGGCCAGGCTGTCGTGCAGGACCAGATCTTCGGTGCCAACTATGTGTCCAACCACGCTGACGTTGGTGGCGTGACCGCCGACCATCGCGATGGACGATTCGGTGCCCAAAAATCGGGCAATCGCACGTTCTAAATCTTCGTGCAGCGGTTTTTGCCCCCCCGTCACACGACTGGCGGATACGGACGTGCCGAAACGTTCGACCGCGGCACACACCGCCTTCACGATGCGCGGATCGCCTGACAGGCCTACGTAATTGTACGACGTAAAGTTGATCAGTTCCTTGCCATCAACCACCGCGGTCGCACCGGTGCACCCGTCCAGCGTGCGAAAATAGGGATTCTTGATCCCCGAAGATTCGACAAATTCGATGCGGCTGCGCAGTTCCTTCACTTCAGGGAATTCTGCGATTTTGAAGGTGGCCGAATCGATGGCCGGGGTATCCACACCGACGACCAGTTCGGCGCGCACCGCACGCAACTGGATGACAGGCGCCCCTGTGGTGGTGTCGATCAAATCAATGTCGCCCTCGAAACGATCAGCGCCCTCGGCCCGCAACAACGCCCTACATTCAAGCCGGGCGTTGGCCGGGACAGGCCCCACCACGCGAATTTCACCAACCCCGATAGGCAGGCCGATGCGGCCGTGGTGAACCACCGCCCAGTACGCGCACAGCTGCAGCGCCCCGTCGACGGCCATAACCATTGAGGGGGCGGCGTCACGCGGGCCCCCTGTGCGAAGAGTGCCGGTAATGTGGCCGTGGCCGACGTTTGCGACGTGTTCAACCGCGCGCAAACGGGGGCCGTGGAAGGTGTGGCGGGTATAAAATTCGTCCAAACTAATGGCCCCTGGGTCGCCGCCAGGGGGTGTCAGCACGGGAGGAGCGGCCGTTGTGGTCGTGGTCACGCGGGCCCGGTAGGCCAGAACTGCCCCCTGCGGCGACAAAGAACACAGTTCCACATCAACAGTCGATTCGCCGCCACGGATGTCCGCGCTGGCACGGGTAACGATATCGCCCCCCTGATCAGGCAGAATCACCCCGCGCGGCACGGCCAGATCGCGGACGGTGACCACGCCCGGGGTCCGAAGCGCCGAAGTCGCCACCGCCGCCGCGATCATGCGATCAACCGCCGACGCAAGCGGCAGCACCACCCGCCCGCCAACCCTGTGATCGTCCAGCCACTTGTGGGTGCGGGTCGATAACGTTTCACGCAGGACGGCCCGGCTGTGGCGTGTCGGCACCGCAGCCCCCAGCAGACATTCCCCCGATGGCTCTGAAACCGCGCCCAGTTCATGCAGAAGGCGCGGAAGACCAACCTCGTCAGAAATGAACGTAACCCCACGGGACTCCATCTCGCGGCGGACGGCTTCGGGAAGGGCCGCCACCATGGGGCTACCTTTCCACGGAGGCAACGACACTGTGATGAACCGGACTTCCGGACGGGCGGCATGAAACACAGATCCCAGCAACGCCACGGCCTGGTTGGCGGCCGCATAGTCAACCTGGTGGGCGTTGCCAAACCGGCCCGCCCACGACCCGAAAGAAAGCACCACCTTGACCGGATCTGCCGCTAAGGCTTCCACGAGGGCCATGGCCCCAGCCACCTTGGTGTCGAAAACCGCCCCCACGGAATCGCTGTCCTTCTTGCCAATCGGCCCGTCCTTCACGATGCCAGCGGCGTGGACCGCAAATTCGATGGGTCCAAAGGCCGCGCGGCCTGATTGGAGGGCTTGTGCCACAGCGGCCCCATCGCGCACATCACACGCGGTGTAAATGGCCTGGCCTCCGGCTTCGCGCACCTGGGCCAAGAAGGGTTCAACATCCGCGGCCGGTCGACGTCCCAACAAGATAAGCCGGGCGGAAAATTCCTGCGCCAACGCCAAGGACAATTTGGCGCCAAGTCCCGAGGCCCCACCAGACACAACAACCACAGCCTTTTGACCAAGGGCTGTCGCGCCCGGTAGCGGATGTGCCCGCAGCGCGTCCACGTGGCGAACCCCATCTTGGTATGTGACGGCGGCGGCGGTGTGGCGGGCACCAACCTCGGCGAAAATCCGATCGGCAGTGACGGCAGTAGAATCGCCCTGCCATGGCAGTGCGACTGACAAAACCTGGGCTTCTGTCCATTCGCGCCCCAGTGCCTTAGCCAACCCGGGAATCGCCAGGGAGGCCCGGCCCCGGTGGGCAAACAACAAGGTCGCGGGCCGCGCACGGTCAAGCCGTTGCCCCAGAGCAAAGGCCCTTTGGGCCACCGCCGTCAGCACGGATGATGTGGCATCGTCAGCGTCGTCAAGGCCGCGCAGATCTAGCACCGTGGCACCAACCGTGATGGGCTCGCCATCGGCCAGCGACACCGATTCAATCCCCTGGGCCTGGGCTAGGTCGTGTAGCGCATCGGCCACTGCGCCCCCACCAAGGGTCACAATGGGTCCTGCTGGTGCCAGCGCAGGGCCGGACAACGGGACGGCAACAGTTTCGACAACGAATCGTTCAATCGTTTGGCTTGTCAGAGCTACACGGACCGCTGCCACGGGTTTGGCGGCCCCGCTGGCCAGGTGGCGCGCCACATCGGCTATCGACGCATCGGCGGCGAAAAATGAACGTGGCAGCGGTTCGGCCCCGGGAAGGGCTTCTGAAAGCGCGGCCATCAATTCGGTCACCATGAGCGAATCGAACGATAGATCGGCGCCCAACCGGGTGGCGGGCAGCAGTTTTTCCGGGGGATGTGCGGTGATGCGGGCGACCGCATGAATTACCTTGGTTTCGATAGCGGCAAGCGAAAGCCCAGCGTTCCCACGAACCTGTTCAGTGGAAACGGACGGCGCGAGGCGCGCGGGGCCATCGGTCACAACGGCGGCGGTGGCAGGGGCCGCGATTCGCGCGGCGTCGATGGTTGGGGCTGATGTCGGGGCAGCGGCATGAAACGCCGAGGGCCGCGGTAAAGGAGCGTCTGACCCCAGCCGTCCCAAAAGCACGTTTTGTTGTTTGATGATTTCGACTTGCGCGTCCAGCACCGCCATTTGTCGGGCGAACAGATCGTTCAAGTCGGAAGTCCCATCGGGTGGGGTGGCGGACAAGGAGGGAATTCGCTTCACGGGTTCATTCTCCTGAACGGAGGGTTCACGGCGGCTAACGGGCCAAAGGGCGCGTTCGTCCACGCGGGACGGGGGTAACATGGTGACAAGGTCGGGGGATTCTGAAGCAAAAAGCGGAGCCGGATCCAGGCCCACGCCCAGTGTCCACAAGAGCCCCAGGGTTTCAAGGAAGGTCGCGCAGCCATCGGGTACGACGCCGCCCAAAGTGCGGCAGATCGCGTTCGCACCGGGCAGCGCCCCCACGGTCAACTGGGCCATCGTGCAAAGCGCCGATCCGGCACCCGCCTGAACGAATACACGCGCGCCGGCGGTGCTGGCGGCAACAAGAGCGCCCCTAAAATCCACCCGCGACGTCGCATGGGCCGTGAAAAGATCGCGGATCTCATCGTGTCGGGCGGGATACACGCCCACGCGAATGGCCGATAATAGGGGCAATTGGGCTGGTGCCAATGGCAAGTTCGTCACCTGCGCAGCCAGCCCCGTGCCAAGCCCAGCCATCAGGGGCGAATGAAAGGCGTGCGAGACGCGAAGGCGCGTGGTTCGTAAGGAAGCCGCGTCCAGATGTCCCTTCAGAGCATCGATGCCTGCCGTCGAACCCGCCAACACCACCTGACGTGGATGATTCAAATTGGCGATGGTAACGCCGTATTGATCGGCCACTGCCCGATGCAGCGCCAGATCTTCGTCGGTGGCAGCGACGGCCAACATGGCCCCCGGATCACCCGTGACGGTTTGATTCATTAACCGCCCCCGAAGGGCAACAAATTTCAACGCCGCCACGTCGTCGGCGATGATCCCAGCGAACGTCGCGGCCGTGAATTCACCCAGGGAATGTCCCAGAGCCATATCGGGCGTCACCCCGAGGCGGGTCAAAAGCCGCGCGATGCACAGGGTGACGGCCACAACCGCGGGTTGGCAGATTTCCGTGGCGGTCAGGGCCGCCGTCGCAGCGTCCCTGTCAGCCGAGGGCGGCGGGTACAAATACGACAGCAGCGGACGCGGTAGGAAATCCGCGACCACCAAGGCCAACCTTTCCAGGTCGGCGCGGAAATCAGGGAATCGGTCGTAAAGGTCACGCGCCAAATCCGGTAGCTGCGCGCCCTGGCCCGGAAACATCAACGCCAACCGGCGATCTTCGGGTGCCCGTGGCACCGCACTGTGATGAACACCGTCGGGCATCGGCGCCGAGGTTTTCAGCGCCAACGCTGTCGCATTGAGAACCGTCAACAGATGCGCAAGATCCTGCGCCACGAACGCGACACGGGCGACGTCAGCCCGCCTGCGCAGGAACGTGTGGCTTAGGTCAACGAGGCCCACCCCCGGTTCCAGATCGGGCAACGCCCGGGCAACGTCACCCAAGGTCGCCGCGAGCAGGGCCGGGGTCGGCGCCGACAACACGATCAATTCGGCGCCCCGGGGCAGGGCCGGGACCGCGATCTGAACGCGCGAACGGGCCGACATGGCAGGGGCCTCGTCCATCACAACGTGAACATTGGTGCCCCCAAACCCGAACGCGTTCACGGCGGCACGGCGGGGATGCGCGGTCGGCGCGTCCCAAGGGGAAGCCACCGTAGGCAACCGCAGATTCGCGGCGGCAAGTCCCAGGTCAGGCCGCTGCACGGAAAACCCAGCCTGCGGCGGAATCACCCTATGGCGCAGCACTAGGCCCGCGCGGATCAGCCCGGCTATGCCCGCAGCCCCCATCGTGTGGCCAATGTTCGCCTTGCCCGAGGTGACAGCGCAGCCAACGGCGCTGCCGTTTGGCCCCAGGACTTCGCGGATGGCGGCGATTTCGGTCGCATCACCAACGGGCGTCGCCGTGCCGTGGCCTTCGATAAAGCCAACAGTGCCGATAGAAATACCGGCGTCACGGTAGGCCGATTCTAAGGCCAATACCTGGCCTTCCTTACGCGGGGTCATCGGGCCTTCGGCGCGGCCGTCGTTGTTGGACGCGATGCCACGGATGACACCGTAGATGCGATCACCGTCGGCCAGCGCGTCTTGTTCGCGTTTGAGCAAGACCACGCCGGCGCCTTCGCCGATAAAAAAACCGTCCGCACGCTGGTCGTAAGGCCGACAGGTGTCGGTGGCCGACAGCGCGCCGATGCGGCTGAACACCACCATGTTGTCCGGCGACAAGATGTTGTACGCACCGCCGACCACAGCCGCATCGCACAGGCCCGCCCGTAGATGCAGAACCGCATCGCCGAGGGCCACAAGAGCGGATGAACAGGCGGCGTCCGCCGTGTACGAAGGCCCCCCGAATTCAAAACACTGGCTGACATTGGCCGCCGTCATGTTCACCAGGGCGCCAACCAGTGTGTAAGCCTGCACCGGCACCACGTCCTCGGCGAACCTATGCAGATCATCCGAAGGCAGCGGGGCCATCCGTGCCCACTGGCCTCCCAGGATCTGGGTGGCACGCAACCGCGCCGTTACAATGTCGCCAAAATCCGAGGAAGTGGCCCCGACAAACACGCCGGTTCGGTCGCGGGGAAAACGCCTGAGGCTTCTGGTCTCGTCCTGGGCGCGGGCCGCATATCCGGCGTCCTCAATGGCGCAACGGGTGGCTTCTAAAATGAGCCGCTGTTGGGGATCCATGACCTTGACCCGGCGCGGGGCCAGGCCAAAAAAGTCCGGAGAAAACAGGGTCAAATCATCGATCAACGCCAATTTCCGCGCGTACGTCTTGTTGTGTTCGCGGGCGCCGTTTTCGCTGAAGAACAGGTCGTGATCCCAGCGCTGCGCTGGGATCGGCCCGGCCAACACACGTCCGTCACGGATGACCCGCCAGTAGTCCGACAGATGCCGCGCCCCCGGGAAACGACAACCCATGCCGACAATGGCAATGCCGCCCTGGCCGCCCGCCAGTGCAGCCGTCCCTTGTTTTGGCCCGTTCGCGATGGTCATAGGTTTATGCAACGGCACGCGTCAGTGCCGTTGGAGGCCCCAGACATACCGGTACGGGGCCACATAGTCCAGCCCCTAGGCTGACCCCTGCGGCGATCTGCCTACACCAAAATGGGCCAAGGCCCGAACGGACAAAGCATCCGCCAAGAAGGCGAAGGGAACCGCCGCCAGAATATCGAGCGAATAGTGTTCGCGGGTTGCCATGAGGGCGTAGGCCTGGATCGGGTGAAACACGTACAACAGCAGACGCAGCGGCCAGGGTCCCCATGCAACAGCCCGATGCATTAGTAAAAATTCCCCAACGTGCCCGGAATAGAACAGGTCGTTGACCGCCCAGGCGCGCCAGGGAAACGTCATGAACCCCACATCCAGTGTAGGAAAGGCGGCCAGAACCGGCACGCCCGGGGTCACGTGGACCTGGCACAGTGGCACCAGGATCAATGTGGTCGAACGAAAAAGGCCCTGAAGGGCCAACGCCCCCATAAACCGCAGCAAAGGAGCCTGATCCCCCCGCGCCGCCCAGATGATAAGGCCGATAGGTCCAACGATGTTGAAAACATAATAAAGGCCGCGGGTCACGAAGGTGAAGCGCTGATCCTCGGGAATGACCCCGAAAAGAGGATCCGGGAAATGCCCGACGCAGGCCCGGGTGTCCACCAGGGGATGCGCAAACATAAACATGAATCCGTAGGCCAGCAAGAGCAGTCCCACAACGGCCGCCCACCAAGACAAAGGGGCCCGCCGGGGTAGGTCGGCGTCACGGAGGCTGAACACGGGGCGCGGAGTATAAACGAGGAGTCAAATCATGCGCCGGTCAATCGAAGCCCCAGGCAGAATCCCATGGTAAATCGCGCGGCCTGTGACCATGATCGACCGTAACTACCGCAGATACCTGAGTTGGGTGGTGGCCAGCCCCCGGCGGGCGGCAATCTGTCTGCTTTTGGCATGTCTGCCGGCCTTGGGGCTTTCCGCCCAGTTTTTTGCCAACCTTGAGGCGGGTCTGGAAGATTTGTTGCCTCCGGAGGCCCCAACCGTCCGGGCGTTGCGCAAAATTCATGGCCGCCTGGGCAGCCAGGCCCATCTGACCATTATCGCGTCGTCCGTAGCGGCTGAGGAAAACCGGCGGTACATCGACGCCCTTGGCACCCGGTTGCGGGCGGCCAAGATTCCTGAAATCCGGTCGATCCAGAGCGACGTAAAAACCGAACGTGCATGGGCCGAAACCCATGCCCCCCTGCTGTTCCCGACGGCCACCTTCGACAGGTTAATGGACGAAATCGACGGGGCGGTGCGGGCGTCAAAGGGGAAGGCCAACCCGCTGTTCGTCGATCTGGGGGCAACCGATCCGCCTGAGAAGTTATGGGCCGATGTTCACCGGCATTTGGAGTTTGAAATGAAGTCCAATGACCGGTTCCCCCGTGGGTATCTGGAAACCCGGGACGGACAGACTGTGGTGGCCTTGATCTGGTTGCAGGGATCAGAGGTAGACATGGGTCCGTCAGAGCGGCTTTTGGGCGCCGTGAAACGAGCGGTCGCGGCGTTGCAGCCTGAATTCCCGGCGGTGAAGGTGGCATACACGGGCGACGTCGCCAATCTGATTGAGGAGCACGACGCGATCCTGGCAGATCTGTCAGTGTCTTCGTTGTTGGTGTTGGGCCTGGTCAGCGGCCTCATTGTTTTGTACTTCCGTTCTAAACGAAGCGTCGTGGTGGCAATGGCGGGCGTCATTCCGGGCCTTTTGGTCACATTTGCGCTGGGGCGGCTGCTGGTCGGGCACCTGAATTCGAATACGGCGTTTTTGGGATCGATCATCGCGGGCAATGGCATTAACTATCCTCTGCTGTTACTGGCGTATTACCGTCTGCGGCCACAGGACGAACCCATGGTGGAATCATTGGCACAGGCGGCACGCGCGGCCTTGCCAGGCACCCTGGGCGCGGCGGCCACGGCATCAGCGGCATACGCGGGGCTGGCCGCTTCTGATTTTCGTGGGTTCTCGCAGTTCGGGTGGCTAGGGGGCATGGGCATGCTGACGACCTGGGTGTCGGCCTTCGTCGCCGTGCCCATCATGGTGGCCCTGACCAGGCATCCCCGGGGCGGTGAAGGATCCACGCGCGTGCAGGATCGCATTGCGGGATTTTTCGCGCGTCCGCGGCTGTCCCGCGGGGTGACCGTTGCGGTGGTGCTTGTCGCATTGGGCGTGGCGGGGTACGGCGCCCTGCGGGGATCTAAAGACGGCATCTACGAAATGCGCCTGCTGGCGTTGCGAAATCGCGAATCGCTGCGCACGGGCAGCGCGTCCTGGGATGAAAAAATGAACCAGCTTTTCGGAAGCTGGGTGAACCCCGTCGTGGCGTTGGTGGAAAAACCAGAAGATCGCGAACCTGCGGCGGCCGAACTGCGCCGCGTGCTGCAAGGCGGGGACACGGTCCTGGTCGATCGCGTGGAAACCATCGAAGCTGTGCTGCCCAGCCCGGCGGAACAAAAACGTCGGCTGGATCGACTGAAACATCTATCGGACAAGGTGGCGGCCCTACCCGACGACGCCCTGGATGACAACGCCCGGAAGCTGGTGAAGACCCACCTGGCCCCCGAACGGCTGCAGCCCATTAGGGCCGCAGAAATTCCGGGGCTGTTGCTGCAGGGCTTCCGCGAAGCGGACGGCGATCTGACCCGAACCGTCCTTATCTACCCCACCTTAAAAATCGACTACGGGGACGGCGTGAACATGCAACGCCTGGCTGCAAAACTTCAGGACGCGCAGTTGCCCAAGGGCGCGCTGGTCGGGGGGGCGTTCCTGTTCATGTCGGACATCATTCGTCTGGTTCACGAACAGGCCCCGCGCGTGGTGGGGACGGTTTGCGTGCTGGTCGCTCTGGTGCTGCTGCCATTTTTTTGGCGGCGCCCCGGCCGCATAGCGCTGGTGCTTGGCACGGTTGTACCCGTGGCGCTGGTGTCCCAGGCCTTGTTGCTGGCCGCTAACGTCCGCATCAACATGCTGAATTTTGCGGCGGTTCCCATCACCATCGGCGTCGGCGCGGACTATGTTCTGAATCTATTGGGGGCCATGGACAGCCTGAAAACCGACGCCCGCAGCGCCTGCGTGCGCATGGGCGGGGCCATCTTGCTGTGTTCCAGCACCACCGTTGTTGGGTACGCGTCGTTGCTGGCCGCGCAGTCCGGCGCCCTGCGCACCTTCGGTTGGTCCGCCGTTCTAGGCGAAATTATTGCCACCGCCGTCGTGCTGCTGGTCCTGCCGATGCTGATGGGTGCGCGCCCTGCCCGCGCCCACGGGGCCGATCCCCTGGCCGCCGAAGTGGACCTGCGGGCCCCGTCGCAGTAGACAAGGCAAGGCCATCATGAAGATTCGTGACCTGTTCCAAGAAAACCGCCGGCTGTTTTCGTTCGAATTTTTCCCGCCAAAATCGGACGCCGGCATGGAAACCCTGACCCGAACCATCGGGGATTTGGAAGATCTTCAGCCCGCGTTCGTGTCCGTCACCTACGGCGCGGGCGGAACCACGCGGGATCGCACGGTCGATTTGGTGGCACGCATCGAAAGGGAACACGCCATCACCGCCATGGCCCACCTGACCTGTGTGGGCGCAAGCCGTGCCGAAATTGCCGACGTGCTGGATCGCCTGATCGCGGCGGGCGTTCAAAATGTCATTGCCCTGCGGGGCGATCCGCCCGCCGGGGCCACAACGTTTGAACCGTCCCCCGACGGATTTTCCCACGCATCGGATCTGGTCGCGTTCATCCGTGCGCGGTATGGCGACAAACTGTGTCTGGCCGGGGCGGCGTCGCCCGAAGGCCACATGGAATGTCGTGATCTTGCCCAAGATTTGGACAACCTGAAACGCAAAGTGGACGCCGGGCTGGATTTCCTGGTGACCCAGTTGTTTTTCGACAACCGCCACTATTTCGATTTTGTGGCGCGCGCCCGCGCCGCAGGCATCAGCATTCCCATCGTTCCCGGCATCATGCCCATCATCAACGTGGCCTCGGTCGAACGGATGACAAGATTGACGGGCGCTTCGTTGCCCGCGGGGCTGATGAAGGAACTAGACCAACGCCGGGACGATACGGCGGCGGTGCTGCAATTGGGCGTGGCCCAAGCGACCGCCCAATGCGCGGATCTGCTGCACGGCGGGGCGCCAGGGATTCACCTGTTCACGTTGAACCAGTCGCCCGCCACGCGGATGATCCTGACCGCGTTGCGCAGCGTCCACCTGGCGTAATTTTCGCTTCATGCACTCTCCTGGCACTATCAGATATATCTGAGGGCCAGCGACCATTGACCATTGGGGGATTGCTGCGGGCGGTGGGCAATAGCCCCGCCATACCCCAGGACCCATGGACACGTTGATCGACTCCAGCGTGATCATCGCGGTCGAACGGGGGCAGCTCTCGTCGACCGCAGTGGCGGCCGTTGACAACGATCCCATCGTGTTATGCGCTGTGACGGTGTCGGAACTGCTACACGGGGTATTTCGATCCGACCGGGATCTCCGTACCAAAAGGGAATCCTTCGTCGAAATGATCTTGGCGCGAAGCGCGCATACTGCCTTTCGACACGCGCGTGGCCCGGGTTCACGCCCGTATCTCAGCTGATCTTGCTGCTCAAGGAACTCCCACCGGTCCGCACGACCTACTCATCGGCGCGACAGCGCTGGCCTATGGGATGAGGGTCGTTACCAGAAATCCAAGAGATTTTACCAAGATCCGTGACCTCGTGGTCATCAGCGTGTGAGTGATTGGCGTAGGCGTTCAGAAGGCGGAGAGAACCGCTTGGCCTGCCTCGACCGTGGTCGCGGCTTTGGCGCCTTTGGCCACCAGATCAGCGGTGAACACGCCGCGATCAATGGACGCCGAGACCGCCGCTTCGACGGCGCGGGCTTCGGTTTCAAGGTCGAAGGAATGTCGCAGCATCATGGCGACGCTTAGAATTGTGGCGTAGGGGTTCGCAATGCCCTTGCCCGCGATGTCGGGGGCACTGCCGTGGATGGGTTCATAAAGGCCCCGTTTGCCTTCGCCAAGAGACGCCGATGGCAGAAGCCCCATCGATCCCGCCAGCATCGAGGCCTCGTCGGTCAGGATGTCGCCGAACATGTTTTCGGTGACGATGACGTCGAAATCCGCCGGGCGTCGAATCAGAAACATGGCGCAGGAATCGACCAAAATGTGTTCTAGGGCCACATCGGGAAATTCTGCTTTCATGACCTCCTCGGTCACCCGGCGCCACAGGCGCGAGGTTTCAAGGACGTTCGCCTTGTCAACGGAGGTTAACTTGCGACGACGGCCGCGCGCAAACATGGCGGCCCGGCGCACAACCCGGCGCACTTCGTCCGACGTGTACACGCATAGATCGCTGGCCCGATCGGGGGTCTTGGTCTTCTCGCCGAAATAGATGCCACCGGTCAGCTCGCGAATCACCAGCAGATCGACACCCTTCAACACTTCGGGGCGCAAAGGGGAAGCGTCCAGAAGTTTCGGATGAATGGTCACCGGGCGAAGGTTGGCGAACAGGCCCAGCGCCTTGCGGATGCCCAGGAGGCCCTGTTCAGGACGAACCGTGGATTTGGGATCGTCCCATTTCGGACCGCCGACAGCCCCCAGCAGCACGGCGTCTGAGGCCTGGCAGATGTCAACGGTCGCGGGCGGCAGGGCCGTCCCGGTTTCGTCGATGGCGCAGCCGCCAATCAGCGCCGGTTTGAAAACAAATGAATGGCCGAACTTTTGCGCAACGGTTTCCAACACGCGCACAGCCTGCGCGGTGACTTCGGGACCGATGCCGTCGCCGGCAAGAACTGCAATCTGGGCCTTTACGCTCATGGGGCGCGGAAGCTTTCGCGCCTGGGCCTGTATGTCAAGAAGAAACGTGCAGCGGCGGTCGTACGTGGTTCATGTCGCAAGCAAACCAGGCATCGGCCCCGAACCACTGGCGGCGCTTCCGAAACTGGTCGCCGGAACGTCGAAGGCATTCAGGATCGACACCAAAAGCTGGGTGTGGGAACCCTTGTTTATCTTCATACTAGCGGCCGGTTTTTATCTTCCCGCCTGCCTGTCCCGCCAACACAAGCGGAATATTTTCGTGTGAATGGGCGGCGCCATTTCCAAGTTCGTTGCACCACATAACCAGGGTGTTGTCCAGCATGGTTTGGTTGTTGGGCCCCTCGCGTACGCTGCCCAGGGCGTTCACAAGATAGGCAAACTGGGTCGCATACCATTGGTCGATCATGGCCAGCTTCGCGGTTTTGCTTTCATGCGCCAAGCCGTGGGCGCCTTCGTTGAAGCCAAGCCAGGGATAGGTCGGCTGGCCTGCGGCACGCGACCAGTGAATCGTCCCGACGCGCGTCAGATCACACGCCATCGCGTTGACCATCAAATCCATCTGAAGCTTGCCCGCCTGCGCCCCGCAAGACTGAACGACGGTTCAAGACATTCCGATTCATCGATCTCCTCCTTTGCGGTACAGGAACGCGTCCGTTTCAACCAGAGCCATCAACAGTTCGGTGCTTTTAAATCCACTGGCCTCAAACCGGAGCGCGGCGGTTTGAACGCTGCAATCGTCGCCGCTGCCTGCGACTTCCGCCCGGCCCATCGTGAACCGGAACCACTGCCGCACCACACACTTTTGCATCGTGGCGCTGGTTCTCAGCTTTCGACCTAGATCCGCAGGTCCTACAAAACGACCGTCGGTTTCGAAATCCACGATGTCGCCCGACAGATCCAGCGCCCGACCGGCCTCGGTTGTGCCTTCGATCCCGATGCCATCGAACCCTTCCATCCCCATCCCAATCGGGTCCATCAACCGGTGGCAGGCCGAACAGGCGGGATTGTCTGCGTGCTGCCGAAACCGTTCCCGGGTGGTCACGCTAGGGGTTATCCCCGGCGTGCTGTCCGCTGGGGATGGCTCTGCCCCCTCGTCGACCTCCCCCACACACCCAAAAAGCAGCAGCCGCGCAAATCGCCCCGGTTCGGGCGGTCGCAGATGGCCTTCTTTGCATCGCGCACTCCTGACTATTGGTCTCGTTTGTGCCCCACCATCCCCAGCGGCCTCGGGATCTTCAGAAGCTGAAGAACCGACTGTCCGGTTCTGCCCCCCCCGTTTAAAAAAAGCGAGCGGCTAGAGTCGAATCACACGGGATTCAGCTGTATGATCTTAGGTGGGGTGAGATATGAAGATAAGTGATTCGGGCATCGCAGGGGCGCACACGTTTCCCTCCACCTCATGGTCGGCGCTGCGCCAGATTCGTGCCAATGACGGTGCCAATCTGAAGGCAACTCTTTCTCGGCTGGCTGCGCTTTATTGGAAGCCCATACACTGCGTGATTCGATACCAGTGGTCACGCAGCTCGGACGAGGCCAAAGATCTGACGCAGGATTTTTTTGCCGAGGTGGTGCTGGACGCCGAACTGTTCAGAGCCTTTGCGCCCGAACTCGGCAGCTTCCGATCGTTCCTGCGGGCTGCGCTTTCCAATTTCATGAAGAACACCATCCGCGACTCCCGTCGAAAAAAGCGGGGCGGAGGCACATTGTTAATTTCTCTTGAAGGCGATCCGATGGATCTCATCGATCTGGCCAGCGGCAAGGGACCGCCGACGCCCGAACAGTTGTTCGACATCGCTTGGGATGGATTCGTTCTACAAGAAGCCCTACATCGATTACGAGAACAGATGGAAGGCAGTGGACGTGCTGAACATTTCGAGGCGTTCCGACGCTATGATTTGGATGGCGAACAAGACGACAAGTCTTACGAGGACATGGCAACAGAACTTGGCTGGACGGTGCGCAAACTCCGTCGCGTGCTGACCGAGACCCGCGCCGGCCTGCGAAAGGCACTGGCCGAGGTGGTCTGCCCCTCCCTTGATAATTCCAAAGCGCTTGGCGGGGAACTTCGTCGACTGTTGGGCGGCTAACACCAACATGACCGCACGCCGGCCGCTGTCCATCCCCAGCCCTCGCCTGCGGCGGGCCTTGTTTGCAGCGCAGGAGGAACGCCTGCTGGCGGCCGCCGTGGCACGTGGACTTCTGACGGCGGAACAAGAGGCAAAGGCCTTATCCCCCGCAGTGCGAGCCGCCGGACCACCACACGCGTTTGTCATTCAACAAGGCTGGCTATCGCAGACGTTGTTCGACGAGATCGAACAAGGGTTTGACTGCGAAGACTTTGCCAGTGCTGCCCTTAATCCTCCCTTGCTGCCTGATCTGGTACGCGACAAGGTCGGTGTGCCCGGACGCGAGGTCGACGAATTTATTCTTGTGGACATTCTGGGAGAAGGCGGCACAGGCGAAGTGTGGCGCGCCTGGGATCGGGGCCTCGGCCGCTTCGTGGCCTTGAAGCGACCGCGACAAGCTATCAGCCAACGCGATGATTTGGATCGCCTGCAGCGCGAGGTCTTGGCGGCCGCGCGGCTGTCACACCCGAATATCGTTGCCATCTACAGGGTGGGCCTATCGGACGATCGCCCCTATATGGTCATGCCGCTTATCACCGGACGCACCCTGGCCGATGTGCCGCTGCCGCTTCGCCAGGCCCTAGACGCCGCTCGAACCATCGCGTTGGCACTGGACTACGCCCACCAACAAGGCCTGATCCACCGCGACGTGAAGCCGGGCAACCTCATGGTGGACGAAGACGGCCACATCTGGTTGCTGGATTTTGGTCTGGCTCACGCGCGCACCTTGGACGCCCGTGCCGCCACCCGCACGGGCGTTGCCCTGGGAACAGCAGCGTACATGTCACCCGAACAAGCGGCCGGCGATCCGCGCAGCCGCGATCCAGCCACCGACATCTATGGCCTGGGGGCCACGCTGTATCAGCTCGCGACGGGATCGCCCCCTTTTGATGGCGATTCGTTTGCGTCCATTGTGGCGCAAGTACAAAACAGCAAGCCAGTACCTCCCAGGCGCCGCGTCCCTGCGATATCGCGCGACCTGGACACCGTAATCCTTACGGCCATGGCGCGGGATCCGCGGGATCGCTACCCGTCAGCGATGGCGCTGGCGGAAGATTTGGGGCGGGTGCTAGCCGACGAACCGATCGTGGCCCGTCCCCTTGGTTTTGCAGGGCGGTTGTGGCGGCGCGTGCGCAAACATCCCCGCACAGCGGCCGCGGCTCTTGCAATCGTATTGGCTTCATCTGCGGGGGGATCTTTTGCACTCGGGCGTATGCAGGCTGAAAGGGAAGCGTCCCTGCAAATGCTTCGCCAGGTGGCACGCATGTCCGTCACAGCGGCGCTGCGGTTGCGGCGGGCCGGGGATCAGGAGGGCATGCGCCACCTTTTGCCAGCGGTAGAAGCGGCCCACGAACGATCTTTGGCTAGGGGTGGGGGACAGGCAGAGATCGCCTATCTCATGGGCCGCATGCACCGGACTTTATTGGACGACGATCGTGCCCTGACATTTCAAGAAGCTGCGTTAACCGCCGATCCCAACTACGCGCCCGCCATCTACGAACGACTGCTGTTGCTGTCGCGGCTTTATGATCAGCGTCTGCAACGGGCACAGGGCCTTGAACGTCCGGGTGGCGGTCCCAGTGGCCGCGCCACGGATCTCCCCCAAACCATAGCCAATACGCCTCGGCCTGCGGCCGTTCGTGAAACCAGTTTGAACGCCCTACTTCAAATCATCATTTCGGACGCGCGCAGGCTTTCCGACGGTGCTGTAGGGCCCGTCCAGTGGCTAACAGCGCGTGGGCTGCTTGCCTATCACGAAGGTGCGTTTGGCGACGCCGAGGCGCATTTTCGTGAGGCCTTGGTCCGTGATCCGGAACTGGACGAAGCGTGGGAGGGCCTGGGGCTAGCCATTGAAACCACAGGCCCTCTTTCGCGCGCCGCGGATCTGTATTCAGAGGCCCTGTTCAAAGACGGCGGCTACCTGCCGTTGCTGGTCGGTCGCTGCCGTGCCCAGGTCGAACTAGGGAAGTTTGCGGACGCCATCAAAGATGCAGAGGCCGTTTTGAAGGCCAAACCCGACTTGATTGCAGCCCAGATGTGTCGGGCGAGAGCCCGTACTTATGCCGGGCACGAGCGTATGATGGCTGGTTCCGATCCGACCGCATTGTTCGACGCCGGCGACCAAGATTTTCAAGCGGTATTGCGCCGTGATGGTCTGCAATGGGGCGCGGCGTGGGGGCGCGCCACGGTGAACCGGTACCGCGCGTTGTACTTGATGCGCGAAGGTCGCGATCCGATCGCGACTCTAAACACGGCCGAAGCAGAATTTTCTCGTTCCCTGGCCAGTGTACGAATGAACGCCGCCTTGTGGGCGGGGCGGGGCCGCACGCGTGTCTTGCGCGCCCGGTCTATCGCTGCGATGGGAGGCGATCCGTGGCAAGATTTCGCCGATGCTGAAACCGATCTTCGGCAAAGCATCGCCCAGACACAAGACGGGGGCACTTGGGCTTGGCTTGGGGATCTCTTTGCACATCGAGGCCGAATACGCCTTTTACGCGGTCAAGATCCCAGCGCAGATTTCGTAGCTGCTGAAGACGCGTTTACCCACAGTCTTTCATTTGCGGGAGCCGTGTGGGACTACTATGGGCGCGGCGTCCTTCGCAGCTATCGCGGATTGGCCCTGGCCCAAAACGGGGGCAATCCTCTGGAGATTTGGACCCAGGCCCTGCGCGATCTCGACGAAGCCGTCGGTCGAGACGGCCACAACGCAGATTTTCTCACAGCACGCGCCCAGTTGTTTTTGTTCCTGGCGCAGCACCGGAAAACCGCAGCAGATCGGCAAGCCGCCGCCAAGGATTTGGGCAAGGCCTTGGCCGCCAATCCCCGGCACCGCGCAGCACGGGAGCTACGCGCCCTCCACAAACGCTAATCGACGCGTCGGACCGGGATATTCCAAAAGGTCGAGGGGGGCAGTCCTGCGGCAACGGGTCTTCCTCTGTCCGAGGTCCCCCGTGACGACACCCAAGACGTATCGACTGGCCGCGCTGTCATTGACAACAGTGTTATCCGCTTGCGCTGGGTCAATTGAAGAAAACCCCGATCCCGGCGCCACGTCGGGGAGCGCCCCGACCCCCAGCAGGCCAGTGAAAAGCCAAGAGGCGGGCCTTCTGGGCACCACGTCTGGTGACCCCCTTTCTGGTGTTGGTGCCAGGCCCATACCCGGTGGATCGGCCCCACCAGCGCCGGGCGTTTTGTCGGTTCCAGGTCCGGCGCTACCGGATCCTTCCTGCCAGACGAAAGGCACATCCGTCGCTCCCCGAGCGCGGCGAATCAGCCCCGACGAATACACCAAGACTGTAAAGGCGTTGTTATATGGCCGCGGCGCAGATGGTCCCCTGCCCGTCGGATTCAAGGCTCCTTTGGGGGCTCTTTCGGATCCGAACGATCGGTACGCGCGCTTTGCGGGAACCAGCAGCATCGGTGACGCCGAGGTCACGGATTTGCTGGACGTGGGAATGGTGGTGGGAACAGCGGTTGCTAACAAGCTGGAAGCGACACCTGGAAATTGCTTAAAAAGCGGCGCTCCCTTCGGGGACTGTGCACGCAAAACAATCCAGTCTGCGGGGGAAATCATCTTTCGGAGGCCCCTTGATCCCGATCAAGAAAAAGCCTTCGTGAGCCTGGCCGAAGGGGCCTTGACAGAAAGAGGCGCCAAGGGCTCCCTGGCGCTTTGTATCCAAGCGATGCTTGCCTCGCCTGGCATGATCTTTCACCTAGAGCTTGGCCGAACGCCGGGCACCGCCGGGACTCCCGCCCGGTTGGATTCATTCGAAATGGCCAATGCGATTTCCAGCTTGTTCACGGCAGGCCCCCCGGACGATTTTCTGTGGCAAGCCGCCAAAGCGGGACAACTGACGACGGCCGACCAAATCCGTCCTCATGTCATACGGCTGCTCGGTGATTTCACGAAGGCACCACCCGTGCTGATGCAGTTCGTGCGCGAACTTTTTGGGTACGAACGCGTGGTCGATGTCTTTAAGGACGAAAAGACCCACAGCCCCACCGGTCTTATCCGAGATACCGATGCCTTGGTCGCCGAACTGCTTGCGAAGAACGGCCACACAGGATTTTTCGAGGCACTGCTCACGACCCCCACGGCCTTCGCCAGCGCTGCCACATCCACATCGTATGGACTATCGGCCCAAGCCTTGACCCACAAAGAGCCGCGCGTGATTCTTGGCATGGGACCCCGTGCGGGGCTTTTGACCCAGCCCAGTTTCCTGGCCAGAAACTCTGACAACAAACATACCGCGCCCGTAAAACGTGGAAAGTTCGTGCGCCAAGAACTTCTTTGTCAAACCGTCCCTGCGGTCCCCGTCGGTTTGGTGCCGGTTCTCCCCGACCGACCGATGACAGCCCGCGAGAAGCTGGCGATTCACGTCGAAAAACCTGAGTGCCGCGCCTGCCACCAGCTGATGGACCCATTTGGTCTGGCCTTCGAAATCTACGATCACTTGGGCAAACATCGCACAACTGATGTCGGCAAAACTATCGACGCCACGGGTCTACTGGAAGGCAGCGGCGATCAGGATGGTTCCTTCAAAGACGTCGTGGAACTGACGGGACGGCTGGGACGATCGACGGCGACCGCCGCATGTCTGTCGCGGCAACTTTTCCGATTTATTTCTGCTCGAAATGACCAACCATCAGACGCCTGTGCCGTTGCGAAGGTCGCCGACGCCTATATCCGTTCTAAAGGTGACCTGACGGAAGCCATCGTCGCAAGCCTAGCTGCCGAGACCTTCGGGGCCCGAAGCGCGGCACAGTAACGTCCCCTCACCATCGACGAATCAAAACAGAGGTCAACATGATCACCCGCAGAAGCTTTCTTTCGACCTATTCACTCGGTGGTGCCGCGTTCCTGCTTTCGCCGCTGATAAACGGCCTTATCCGCGAGGCACACGGACAACCCCAAACGCGTCAGCTTTCCCTGTTCTACGTTTTCGGAACGGGATTTCATCCTGACTGGGAGTTCACCCCCGAAGACATGAAAGGCAAGCCCGCAAGCCTTGATGGCCCAACGGCTTTTCAATGGCCTACCGCCTTTGCGCCTCTTGAGCGCTATCGCAACCGCGTCTTGCTGGTGGATGGACTGAAAAACGACACGCAGACTGACGGGCATTTGAGCGGCTATGCAGCGCTTAGCTGTGTGGTGAACCGCGATCTGCCTATCGGAATGAAGCCTTTGGTTGCCGCAGGAATCAGCATCGACCAGCACGTTGCGCAGACGCTGGGAAAAGGCACTCAGTTTCCTTCGGTGCGTTTTGGCCTACACGGTTCTTACTGGGCACCGCTGCGAAAGTCAGTGTTCGCATACGGCAAGGATCAGCCCGCAGAACATGTCCAGGATCCTCTTCTGTTACACAAGACCCTATTTGCCAAGGTCACAGGATCGCAAGACCCGATGCAAAACAAGAGCGACACACTTCTGCTTGATACCATCAAAGGCCAGATCAAGTCAGTTCAGACGCGCCTAGCGGGTCCCGAGCGAGAGAAACTTGGTCTCTATCTGTCTACAATTGAAGGGCTCGAAAAACGGATGTCTTCGGGACTGAAATGTTCTTCCGTTCCTGTCGCGCCCGCGGCCGCAACCAACACCAATTGTCACGCAAGCGAGTGCACCGGCCCGAAGGTGCCTGAAGACGCATTAGAGTCCATGATGAACATGTCTCTTATCGCTGCGGTCTGCGGCATGACCAACGTTATCTGCGTTTCAGACGCTGCCCCTGGATCGCATGGTGAGCAAACGAGATTCAAGCGCATTGCGGCGGGGACGCAATTTGCGAGTCAAGGATACGTCTCTCAGCCAGATCACGAAGGTGAAACCCTTGGCAAACCGATGCGCCAAATTGTTCGGCGCTATCAAACCTCCGTGTTAGCCGAAGCCATCCGCGTACTAAGCGGCATCAAGGTCGGTGACAAGACCCTGTTCGATCAGAGCACCATGCTGTTCATGAGCGAAAATGCTGACGATCACCATGCCGACCGCAAGTCGTGGCCTCTTTTGCTTATCGGGAACGCGGGTGGCAAGCTGCGCGTCGATGGCCGCTACCTTAAATATTCGAACCGGGCGGTCGGAGATCTTTTTTCGACCTTGGCCACGGGGCTTGGGCGGCCCACGAACGATTTCGGTGCCGGGGGCTACACCAAAGTGCAAGGCGTCCTAAGCGAGATTTTGGCCTAAACTGGGATTGCACATAGGCGCTCTGTTTGTGCGGCAACGCGGCGTTTCCGGCCTACTGGCCGTTGAGGCCCCGTTCTAGCAGCGCAAAATTTCCCATCCGTTCGCAATTTCGTTCGTGGGCTTCAGGAGAAAACTGGTTCCACCCGGTCTCGTTAGGATTTTCGGGCAACCGGAGGCGTTTGCCGGATGTGCTGCGATTCTTAAGGCACATCACAGAAAAGTCAGCTTCGAACTCATCGTCTGGAATGTAAATCGGCCCCAGCGCCTGGCTGACCGTTCTTGCGGCGACGAAAAGCCATCCTTTGACGATAGTACAAGCGGCGTGAACTGCGACACCTTAAAAAAATTGAGCACGCGAACGTGTTCAAAGGCCCCCGGATAGTCCAACCAGAATGGGCTGGTGTGGTCGCCCAGCGCTTCAAACCAGGCCGCGTCTTTTTCAAGGTTATCCAGCAACTGGAAAACCTGATCCAGCGTTGTCACTTCCCGCATAACAGTTTTGAAAAATTGTTTCTGGCGAATATAGCCCCGACTGGAATTCAGATGATGACGCAGGAAATCCGGAAAATTTGCAATGCCTACGCGGCCTGTGATACGGCTCCACTGCCGAAGCACCGGATCCTGATCCTGCAACCCGCACGCTAATGGACACCAGTCGCTCGGTTACAATCCCGGATCGTCTTTTCAGAATCGCTCAAACCACGAAGGCCGCCATGAGGGGGCTTCCGCTGGGCAAGGTTAAGCTGGAAGAAGTCATTGTCATTGGCGTTCAATTTTAACTTCGGCGTGATTCTCAAACTCGCGGGTCTTTCGCACCGAGGTAGGAGCTTTCGAGAAGGGCCGCACGTTCTTTGTTCGCAGAGGCGTCCAATCCTGCGTCAGCCAGCCCCGTCAAGTGATCCACACAGGCCAAGATCAGAATGCTCAAGGTCGCCAACCGCTCCTGCCCATCTCCCAATGTTCGGCCTTCCAGGAGTAGTCCCGCTGGGTGGGCGGGACGCTGTAGCTCTTGCCGTTGCTGAGAAGCTCCTTAAGATCCTCGGAGTCGGTGTTGAGAAGCGCGCTGCGTTCCATGGTGGGCCTAGGTTTACACCGTTGCTGGCGTCCTGCGCTGTGATCCGGCGCACACCAACAACGGGGATTTGAGAAAAATTCCATCCGGGTGTCTGGGTTTAACTACAAACTGTTCCCATGAACCTTACCAATCGCCTAAGCCCTCTGATCCTTGCCCTTATCGTGTCCCTGGCCGCAGGCGCGGCTCAGGCCCAAACAGAGCCCGGCCCAGCGCCTGAGCCTCCTATCCCCTCGTTCGCGCTGACCCTATCGCCGATACATCTGGTTTTGCCGTTCGTGGAACTGACCGGCGAGTTCAAGCTCGCGGACAAAATCGGTCTGGCTGTTATCGCCGGGGCGGGCACGGTCAAGGTGACGGGAACCTCCGTTGACACACGAGTCAGCGTCTTCGAAGGCGGCATGTCATTCCGGTATTATGCGATTGGGGACTTTCGGCACGGCATGCAGATTGGGGCCGAGGCTATCTATTTGTACGCATCCGCCAGCAAGGGGTCGATCAGCGCATCGGTCAATGGGGCCGCTGTCGGGCCTTTCATCGGGTACAAATACACCGCACGCGGGGGTTTTACCTTTGATAGCCAATTGGGTTTTGCGCGGGTTGGCCTTGCTGGACGGTCCAACGATGGCGACAAAAATTCCGTTAGCGGCTGGGGCCCCCTGTTAAACCTAAACATCGGCTGGTCGTTCTGACATTCAGGGGCACACGATAGCCCCGCACGAGGTGTAGTATCCGGGCCCGATGAGCGAACTGACCCGGAATGGGGGATCCCGAATGGGCGGGCCCAAGACCGCCGCGGCGCCTTTATGATCCGGTTTCGCGCGCGTTCTTCGCGCCCCCGGCACCGACAAGGACTGACGTGAAAACGGGGACGCGATGGGCGCTGTTGCAGCGCAAGTCGATTGACGACGCTCTGGCCGAAGCGCAGCGCCCCGAACGTGCGTTGAAACGAACGCTTGGGGCACTTGACCTTGCGGCCTTGGGTGTGGGGGCGGTCGTTGGGGCGGGGATATTTTCCAGCGTCGGCCAGATGGCAGCGGGTAGCCCGGGCACGCCTGGGGCTGGCCCCGCGCTGGTGTTGTCGTATCTGTTGACGGCGGTGGTCTGCGGATTCGCCGCCTGCTGTTACGCCGAAATCGCCGCGATGGTGCCGGTCGCGGGCAGCGCCTACACCTACGCCTACGTCGCGCTCGGCGAAGGGTTTGCCTGGGTTATTGGTTGGGATTTGATCGTGGAATATGCCGTGGGCAACATCTACGTCGCCCAAAGCTGGGCTGACTATTTTCGTTCATTTCTCCGGGGGGCCTTCAGTCTAGACTTTCCCGTCTGGCTGGCCGTCGATCTACAGACCGCAGCGAACACGCCGGAAATCGCGGCCGTCGCGCCCCACATTTTCGGCGTGACATTCGCCCTGAATCTCCCCGCCGTCTTTGTCACACTGGCATTGACAGCGGTCCTTATCCGCGGGGTCCGCGAAAGCGTGCGTCTCAACAATCTGATGGTTGGCCTGAAATTAGTGCTGGTACTGGTTTTCATAGTGGTGGGCGGCACACACATCGAACCTGCGAATTACGTCCCTTTTGCGCCCAATGGCTTTCGCGGAATTTGGACAGGGGCGTCCCTGGCGTTTTTTTCATACATCGGCTTCGATGCCATTTGCACGGCGGCCGAAGAAACGCACGATCCCCAGCGCAACGTGCCCCGCGGAATGCTGGGGGCGCTGGTCTTGTGTGCGGTTCTTTATGTGGCAACAGCCGCCGCGATGACGGGCCTTGTTCCCTGGCAAGAGCTGGGCACGGGAGATCCGTTGGCGTTTGCCTTGCGCCGGGCAGGACTAGATCGTCTGGCGACAGTGATGGCCTTCGGGGCGGTGGTCGCGGTAACGGCTGTATTGCTGGTGTTCCAGATGGGACAGCCGCGCATCTTCATGGTGATGGCGCGCGACGGGTTGCTGCCACCCATTTTCGCCCGTCTTCACCCCCGCCACCGCACCCCCGCCTTCGGCACCTTGATGACGGGCCTCTTCGTGGCGGCGGGGACCTGCCTCATAACCCCCGCACAAGCCCTGGAACTGACCAGCATCGGAACCCTGTTTGCCTTCTTGCTGGTATCAGCCGGGGTCATTGCCCTGCGGCTATCAGAACCACATCGCCCGCGGCCGTTTCGCTGCCCGGGCTACCCGTGGGTTCCGATCCTGTCGATCATCAGCTGCTTGTGGTTGATGCTGGGGTTGGGCGTCGTCAACTGGATCCGGTTCGGCGTCTGGCTGGTGGCGGGTGCTGCCGTGTACGGACTTTATGGGCGCAAACACAGCACACTGGGGCGGCGCACGTAGGTTCGAAGGCCAAAGTTAAGACAGCCATAACCGCGAGGAAAACCGTTAGGGACGGGAACGACGAAAGCCAAAAGTTGGTGTACACTCAGCGATGTCCAACATGACCAAGGAAATCGTAGAAATTCTCAAGGCTCACGCAAGGCTTTCATCCGACCCGGAAATGCTCAATGAGGACGCCGATCTCTACTCGGCGGGGCTGACGTCCCACGCGACGGTCAACCTGATGCTCGCGCTAGAAGACCATTTTGGCGTCGAGTTTCCTGAACGAATGCTGCGGCGGCGGGCCTTCGAAAGCATCGCATCGATCAAGGCAGCCATCATCGAACTCACCTCCGGCGTCGCACAGTAGCTTTGGAGGGGAATATGACCAACGGTTCCTCGTTCAATGACGTGCGTGAAGAACTGGCCGAGAAAGCACGCCGTGTCGGCGAGGAAGTCGCGGCCAAACACGCGTCCGACGTTGACATCAACGCACGTTTTCCCTTTGAGGCGGTTGCCGCTCTGCGGCGTGAGCGACTTCTTGGGATCGCTGTTCCCACTGACCTCGGTGGTTTGGCGGCTTCAGTAGCCGAGATTTCGACCATCTGCACGATCCTAGGTCAGCACTGTTCAACGACGGCGATGATCTATGCCATGCACCAGATTCAAGTGCTGTGCATCGTACGCCACGGGAAAGATTCGGTGTTCTTTCGCAAGTACCTAATGGAGTGTGCTGATCAGCAACGACTGATAGCCTCTGCCACTAGCGAAGTCGGTATCGGCGGCGATGTCCGAAGCAGTTCGTGCGCGGTTCAAAGAGGGGAGACGCACTTTGACTGGGTAAAACACGCCTCCGTAATTTCCTACGGAGAACATACCGACGACATATTGGGCACGGCACGCCGTGTTCCCGATGCCGCGCCTAGTGACCAAGTGTTGGTGCTGGTAAAGAAAGACGAATACACCCTTGAACGCAAGGGTAACTGGGACACCCTGGGTATGCGCGGTACTTGCAGTCTGGGCTTTTTGCTGACTTCCAGGGCGCCCCTCGACCACATCTTGTCTATTCCTTTCGCGGACATTTCCGCGCAGACGATGCATCCGATTTCCCATATCTTGTGGACGTCCTGTTGGTTGGGCATTGCCACAGGAGCGGTTTCTATCGCGCGCAAGTATGTCCGCGGGGAAGCGCGCAAGAAACCAGGGGTCATGCCTCCCAACGCCATGCGAGCTGCCGAGCTTGTCAGCCAGTTACATGCTCTGCGGGCGGGTGTGCGAGATGCCGCTTCGGAATACGGACGCCGCTATGATGACCCGGACGCCTTGGCGGGCCTCGGCTTTCAGATCCGAATGAACAACCTCAAGATTTCGATTTCGGAACAGATCGTACCCATCGTAGCCAAGGCCATGGGCATTTGCGGGATCAGCGCCTACAGGAACGACACACCGTTCTCCCTAGGTCGGCATCTGCGCGACGCGTTCGGCGCCGGCGTAATGATACTAAACGATCGACTCTACGGAACAAACGCGTCGCTGCTGCTTGTGAGCAAGGAGGACTGAAGTGTCTATTGAAGCGCAAGAACGATATCTCCGCGAGTTGCTGGAGAGCGGGCTTTTGGTTGATTGCGGCATCCCCGGGTTGTACGGCCGTAGTGAGATATTCGAGGATCTAATCGAACGATTCGACCAGTACATCACGCGCATGGGCGCAAAGGACAAGCCCACAAAGGTGAGATTTCCTCCCGTACTGAACCGGGCAATGTTCGAAAAGAGCGGTTTTCTAAAAAACATGCCCCAGTTGGCGGGCACGATTCACAGCTTCGAGGGTGATCAGAAGGCCCATCAGGCACTGATTCAGGATCTTGAAACGGGCAAGGACTATTCGGGATACCAGAAGATGACCGATGTGGTTCTGACCCCAGCGGGATGTTATCCCCTTTACCCCACCTTGAGCGGCGATCAGCCTGCGCAGGGACGACTGATGGATGTCCTTTCGTACTGTTTTCGGCATGAGCCCTCGGTGGATCCGGCACGTATGCAGATGTTTCGAATGCGTGAATATGTGCGGGTCGGTGATCCGGAATCGGTGCAGAAATGGCGCTCAGGCTGGCTTGATCTGGGACTTGAGATGATGACGGCACTTGGCCTAAAAGTGCACATCGCCTTAGCAAATGACCCTTTTTTCGGGCGCACTGGTCGGATGCTGGCGGCCAACCAACGGGACCAAGAACTGAAGTACGAACTGGTGGTACCCATCACGTCCGACGAGAATCCCACTGCGGTCCTCTCGTTCAACTATCATCAAGATCTGTTTGGCGACCTCTACAAGATCCGCGTAAATAGCCAGACTGCGCATACGGGTTGCGTTGGCTTCGGCATGGAGCGGGTGGTTCTCGCTTTGCTCAAGACCCATGGGCTGGATCCGGACGCCTGGCCAAGACCCGTTCGGGAGAAGCTCTGGCCGTGAAGGCGTCGCTCCTGGGTCTTGATCCAACTCGCTACGAAAGTCACGCGCTACATCGTGGCGAGCGAATCTGGATCGAGACCAATTGTTACGTAGATTTGTGGATCGAAGTGATTTCGGCTTTTGGCCTCGACCCTGCGGCGGCTCTGGGGTTTACGAGTGCCCTGGATTTCGAAGGTGACCAATGGCTGTTTTTTAAGCAGGCCACGGCCGATCTATATGATCTGTACGGAATTGATGTTCAGGAGCTGAATATCTGGAACAACCTCCTCGATCACGCGGTTGAACAGGTCTCCCGAGGACGGCTTGTGATGGTCGAAGTGGACGCGTTTCATCTGCCAGACACAGCGGGGGTCAGTTATCGACTTGCCCACACGAAGACCACGATCGGCATCGAATCAATTGACACCGAGGCCCGTACCCTTGGCTACTTCCACAACGCCGGATATTTTCGCCTGGGTGCGCAGGATTTCGCCGCCCTGTTTGGATGCGACCGCGAAAAGCGCCCGGACGAACTCCATCCTTATACCGAATTCGCGAAATTCCACCCGGACCGTGCGCTTCATGGTGATGCGTTGACGGCGCGCTCGATTGAGTTGCTACAAAAGCACCTTGCGCGGAGGCCCCGAAGCAATCCGATTTCGGTCTTTCGCGCCTCTTTCGAAAAGGATTTGGCCTGGCTTGCCAGCCAGCCGCAAGAGCTATTCCATCATTATGCGTTTTCCACGCTTCGTCAGTGCGGGTCATCTTTTGAGCTTCTGGGTTCGTACGCAAAATGGCTTGGCGGACGAGGCGAAGCCGGATTGGAACGAATCGTGGCAGCTGCAGACAATCTGGCAGGGCACGCGAAGACCATTCAGTTCAAGGCGGCACGCGTGGTGGTGCTCAAGCGCCCCGTCGACTTCGCACCCATGCTGGATGCCATGGAAGCTGCCTGGGCATTGGTGACGGATGGACTAGACATACGCTACCGGAAGTGAGCGACCGTTGCCTCCAAACGTCAAGGTAAACACCCATCGACACACGCCGATTGATGTGTTCGAGCTGGCCAGCAGCCCGGCGGGAACGTGGTCGCGTTTGGCTGACGTGAGCTTCGCCAACGCGATCCCGGCCTCCACCACAGTGGCGGCTGCGCTTTCACAGGCCAACCAACTCGACTTGGCCTCGCCACCCGATCTCGACGGTTCAGATCATTGGTTCCGCACCCGCATCGCCAACGTGGGGGAAGCACCACGAACCTTAATGGTACTGGAAGGGTTGGCCACGGTCGCCGACCTGTGGATCGATGGCATTCACGTCCTACACAGTGAGAACATGTTTCGACGACACGAGATCGACGTAAGTCGACAAGTTCGTAATGACAGTGAAATTGTAATGCGCTTTTCAGCCCTCCCCAGGGGTCTGTCGCAACGTCGGCCACGGTTGCGCTGGCGCACTCGTATAGTCGAGCAACAACAGTTGCGTTGGACGCGCACCAGTCTGATCGGGCGGACTCCAGGTTTTTGCCCGGGCGTGCCAGTGATAGGCCCCTATCGAGGCATGTCCCTTTTGTGTCAATACGACGTCAGCGTGCGAAGGGCCAGTGTTGCAGCGTTCGTGGAGGGAACGAAAGCGCATGTCGTAGTGCAGTTCGAATTGGAAGCCCTCGGATCAAACAAGCCTATCAAACACGCAGACTTGACCATCGAAGGAGACGCAGGAAACGGACACGCTCGACTGCAAGCCGTCGTGATTGACAATGTCAGTCACTTTGAGACGAAGGTCCCGATCGACGACGTGGCCATTTGGTGGCCGCACACGCATGGCGAACAGCCACGAAGTCATGTTCGTGTAGCGTTAGAAGACGGTGTTATGATCGACCTTGGTCGTCTTGCATTTCGAACTGTACGAATTGACCGCGGCGACGATGGCCGTGGATTTGGCTTCATTGTCAATGGCCATCCCATATTTTGTCGTGGCGCATGCTGGACCACCGACAATCTGCTCACGCCTGGTGGCGACGGATCGGAAACACTATCGCTGGTCCGAGATGCGGGCATGAACATGTTGCGTGTCCCCGGAATCATGGCGTACGAGAATGATTCATTTTACGAACGCTGTGACGAACTCGGCATCTTGGTCTGGCAGGACTTCATGTTTGCCAACATGGATTACCCAATCGACGACGCAGCTTTTGAAGCCGAGGTGTGCGCGGAAGCTCGTGATTTGCTTGCCCGCATCGGTGCCCGCCCTTGCCTTGCGCTGTTGTGTGGAGGCAGCGAAGTCGAGCAGCAGGTCTCGATGATGGGGATGCCGCGGGATCTCTGGAATGGCCGACTGTTTCATGAACTATTGCCTTCGCTTACGAGGACCTATTCGGGCGCGGTGCCCTACATTAGTTCAAGCCCCAGCGGTGGCGATTTGCCCTTTCATACCGATGTGGGCGTTTCGCACTACTATGGCGTCGGCGCCTATCTGCGCCCCCTCGAGGACGCACGCCGCAGCGATGTGCGGTTTACCTCCGAATGCCTTGCCTTCGCCAATGTTCCCGAACGGGAAACCATCGAAGGTTTCATGCGGGATCTCGATATGCCTTTTCATCACCCGCGCTGGAAGGAACGTGTCCCGCGCGATCGTGGCGTGGGCTGGGATTTTGAAGACGTGCGCGATCACTATCTGCGTCTCCTCTTCGGTATGGATCCGGTCGCGCTTCGCTACGCAGATCCTCAGCGTTATCTCGCCCTATCGCGCGCGGTCGTGTGTGAGACCATTGAATCGACTTTTAGTGAATGGCGCCGGGCGGGATCGCGCTGCCAGGGCGGGCTGGTTTTTTGGCTCAAAGATCTGTGGGCTGGCGCTGGTTGGGGTGTGATTGATTCGCTGGGCGTTCCGAAATCGCCGTACTTTTCTCTAAAACGCGTCCTTGGACCGGTTGCCCTTGTGGCGACAGACGAAGGTCTCAATGGTGTTGTATTGCATGTCGTCAATGACAAGGGGTCGGCACTTTCGGGCACGATCGAGGTGACCCTGTATCGCGCGGGTGAGGTTGTTGTGGCTCGGGCCCAACAGACCATTGTCCTAAATGCTCGCGAAACCCGGACAATCTCGGTAGACGCCATGCTTGATCGCTTCGTGGACAGTGCCTACGCCTATCGGTTTGGCCCCCCGACCCACGACCTGCTGGTCGCCCAGTTGCAACAAGGCAGCGACATCTTGGCCTGTTGCTTTCATCACCCGACAGGTAGGTTCCGTGCCCAAGAGATGGATCTGGGGCTCTGCGCGAACTGGGAACGTCGCGGAACAACCCTGGGTGTCCGCGTAAAAACGCACCGTTTTGCCCAATGTATCAGCATCGACGTTGACGGCCACACCCCGTCGGATAGTTACTTCTCGCTGGAACCGGGGGGACAACGTTTTGTCACGCTTACATTGCGCGATCGGCAAGCGGGTCAGGTGCGGGGCGTTGTCACTGCTCTCAATGCTATGTCCGCGGCCGCCATTTCAGAACGGACATAGATCCCCCTTGGCATTCACCGCAAGCGCGACGACGTCAACGCCTCAAAGGGACCAGTCTTTTTTCGAAAAGATATTCCAGAGAGCCGCAGTGGCAGCCCTAAGCGCGAACAGCTATCTTGCAGCGCTATGACGAGTGTATTATCACCGGAACAACCGGTCGACCATCGCCACAGCAATAGAATTGGCTCCAGTCACGCGGCGGCACACGCGGTCAAAGGCATTGGCGACGGAGCCTCATTTGGGGCCATTCCAATCACTTTCGGTGCAACCGAAACGCGATCGTTTGGCTGGTTCCACGCGGCGCAGCCGCCACGACGTGCTGTCGGTGTCGTTTTGTGTCGCCCCGTAGGCTACGAGGGGAATTGCGCCTATGAGACGTTCACGCAGATGGCCGAATGCCTGGCGCGTACCGGCTTCGATGTCATTCGCTTCGACCCGCACGGCACAGGAGACTCGGGGGGGGGCGATGCCGATCCGGATCGGGTCAAGGCTTGGCTATCCAGCGCGTCTTCGGCCATCGACGAGATTCAGAAGCTGGCTGGCGTGAAACAGATCAGCCTGTTTGGCGTAAGGCTCGGAGCCACACTTGCCGCGAAAGTCGCCGCAGATCGCGGGGGTGTGGACAGTTTGGTGTTGTGGGCACCCTGCGTCTCTGGTCGCACGTTTGCCCGCGAGTTGCGTGCGTCAAGCTCCACGAACAACGACGAAAGGGTCCCTGCATCGGCAGATATCGAGGCCCTGGGCTATCTGTACACGGATCAGACGCTCAAGGATCTGGCCGCGCTCGATCTGCTCAAGCTTGAAACGGCCCCCGCCAAACATGCCTTGATAATCGCTCGCGACGATATACCGAACGAAGGCCCGTTGCCCGAGAGCCTGCGCAAACTTGGCGTCGAGACCACCTTTCGCAACCTGCCAGGATATCGTCGTATGATGGTCGAACCCCATGAAGGCGAAGTGGCCAACGACACTTTGCAACAGATCACGGTTTGGCTGAGCGAACTCCATCCCGTCGCCTCAGACGAGGAGCTGAGTACGAAGACCCCCGAGTCACCCGAGCAACGGGAAGCGATCTTTGGTAGCGTCCGTGAGATCCCGCTGATCTTCGGACGTGAGCGCAATCTATTCGGCATCCTAGCCGGGCCCGCGCATCATAACCCGGCAGATCCGAACTCACGGCGAGCGATTCTGATGCTCAACGTCGGTACCAACCATCGCGCCGGCCCCAATCGATTGTACGTGAAGATGGCGCGCGCATGGGCTGCTCGCGGCCATCGTTCCTTACGGTTTGATCTGGCTGGCATCGGCGACAGCCGATCCTCCCAAGGGTATTCGAGCACGCGCCTGTACTCGAAGGAATCTACCGCTGATGTGCAAACCGCCATGGACGCACTCGCCGCGCACGGCTGTGATCAGTTCATCCTGGTGGGTTTGTGCTCGGGGGCTTACGTAGCTTTCCAGACCGCGCTCGCCGACCGACGCGTAATAGCTCAAATCTTGTTGAACCCGCGCAGGCTCAATTGGAAAGAGGGCGACACGCTGAAGAACGTGATGACTCGGAGCTACAAATCCTCGAATTTCTACCGCCAAGCGCTACTGGATCCAGGAACGTATGGTCGTCTTTTCCGCGGCAAGATCGACGTGCGTGGCATCAGCGGCCGCATGCTGGCGCTGATTTCAGCGCGATTGGGGCGCGCCGCACGGCGACTGGTTGGGCAGGTTCCCGACGAGGAAGAAGTGCTCGCGAACCTTCGATTACTTTGCGATCGTGGGACTAATGCCCTTTTTATCGTTGGCGCCCAAGATGACGGCCTTGATTACCTGGAGTTCCACCTAGGAACCAGCGGCAGCAAGATGAAGAACCATCCGCGCTTTGAAATGACTTTCATCGAAGGCAGCGACCACACGTTCTCGCGTTCAGACAGCCAAAATCACGTAATTGATCTGGTCCTCAAACACTTGAACCAAGGCCTGCGCTTGCCCGCCGCTTAGACGTTTCGTTCGGCCGGAACAGCTGCCCCGATCGCGCGGCTAAAGGCCGCCGGGAGTCAAGTGCGCGCCAGCCGCACGACCTTTCTTACCACGCTTTCCACCAGCGACTGAGGCTTCGCTCTATGCACCCAGACCTTTCGCACGTAGGTTGGCACCATCCAGGTCATGTCCAGGCCAGCACGAAAAAATGCGACATCGTCTTCACGTAGGATCTGCGTACGCCCGAGCGCCGTGACGTGCGCCTCTCCCTCAAGGATGTGAACCCATTCGTCGAAGTCGAATTTGATCACGTGCCGACCTGCAGCACTTTCCCACAGGCCACTTCGGAAGCAACCATCCAGGGACTCAATGCGTTCCAGCCACGAGCAGACGGGGCTTCCATCTGCGGATCCATCGAGACTGCGGTTGGCCCCCTCGAATGACTCTCTGGTCGAGAATGTTTGAAATCCCGATCCATCGTGCTGAGGAAATCGGCTTAGCAGGTGCGTCGCTGCCCTAGAGGAGAAACGCTGCACGACCGAAAATAGACGTTTCATTTGAGTGGATTCTACCATGCTCCGTCCGCGGAGCCTCAACGGGATCTTAGTGGCATCCGAAGGTAGCGGCGCCCTGCGGCCAGCAGGTAGGGTTTATTCCTTTTTCGGACCGAGCGCGGGGAACCGGCCGCGAAAAACGAAATCCCGTCCAGCACCGGCTCCGACATGGCACGCGGCACAAGGGGTTGATTTTTCGGGGGTCGTGAGTGTCTTTCCGTCCGGAGCATATTCGACGAACTCCCACTCACCCGAGCGATCCTTGCCATAGCCCGCGCCAAATCCGGCCTCCCGCCGCATGACGTGCAATCCCGTCACCCTCCCCTTCGCGATTGGCCCCTCGGAGTCCCCCGTTGGCTTTCCCTGCGGATCCTTCCCAGCAATGGTGGTCTCCATAACGAATACGGATCCTGGGGGGTAAGGCAATCCTGCGAGGCTTGTGATCGACGCGGCTTTCACATTAGCGAAAATCGTAATGTGTTTGCCTTCTGCTTTTCGATCGAAATTCCGGACGATCTCCCAGGTTTCATATCCGTTCGGGAAGCCCACGCGGTCAGTGGGAGCCGCGGAAACCGAATCAATGCCTGCACTAAACACGAACAGCAGCGCTTGAAGTTTCATGTCGACCTTTCACTCAGGGCCTATTGGCGTTCACAACCAGCGTTTGCAGATCTAGGACAAGGGCGTCAAGGAGTTCGTAACGGCGCCTATACATCGCCCGTTTCCGCGTTGGAACGTCGTCGATCGGTGTTCTCCGTGGAGGACCAACCATGGCAAAAAATCCCGACGACAGCTGCCGTCCGCCATGTTCGGTCCAAATGGGGTCATATGAGAGAAACAGTTTCGGATCGGATTGCCTTCCAAAATAGGGGTGACGGTGGTGGCGGTGCTGGTCGTCGATGCAAAGAATTACATCTATCGAGAGTGCGGAAACGAATTTGCGAAAAAGTCGAAAGACCAAGTCCCTTGGACGAAGTCCGTGACATGTCTTGGTCAGGTCCCGGTAAACCTCCATAGCACCTTCCCGTTTTGATCCCTGCAGTCCACCCACGTAGGCCACCA
>JAYUUT010000080.1:0-1969 GCA_043754455.1 Myxococcales bacterium | reverse complement strand
ATCGCCGCTAGCTGCGAAAGGTGCCCTGGGCGCAAAAGGTGCATGATGTCGATCATCGCTTCGCGGGCCAACATGGTCAGGGCGGACGGGTCCACCCGTAGCATGGTCCGGCCGGCCGCCTCGAACGTTGATACGCCTGCGGCATCCAGCGCTTTCCACGGTGGGGCGTCCGGGGTTAGTTCGAAAACCGGTTGATGATGAAAGACGGGTGAGGGCGGCATGGCTTGGCGCGCGGCAATCTAGCAGTGCCGCGGGATTTGACACCGGGGGGGGGCCGGATCAAAGTCACGCGGCTTCGCATGGATTGGTACAAACGCACGCCCTCGGAAGAACTCGGCAGCGAAAAACGCAGCGTGCCCGCGGGGGTGTTCACGAAATGCCCTTCGTGTCGCGAAGCGCTGCTGACCCAGGAATTGAAGAAAAATCTTCACGTTTGTCCGCACTGTTCGCATCATTTCGTTATGCCGACCCGCGATCGGGTGCAGTTCATCATCGACGACGGTTCCTGGGTTGAACATGACGCGCGCATCGAAAGCGTCGACCCCCTGGGGTTTCGTGATTCTAAAAAATACCCCGACAGGGTGCGTGCGGCTAAGAAACAAACCGGCCTCAGCGATGCGTTGATGGCAGGCAGCGGCGCCATAGCGGGATTTCCGGTCGAGGCAGGCTTTTTCGCCTTCGAATTCATGGGCGGATCCATGGGATCCGTGGTGGGCGAGAAAATCACCCGGGTTTACGAGCGGGCCCTGGCGCGCCGGGTCCCTGCCTTGATCTTTTGCGCGTCCGGCGGGGCACGAATGCAAGAAGCGATTTTGTCGCTTATGCAGATGGCCAAGACGTCGGCGGCCATCGGACGTTTGCGGGAGGCGGGGGTTCCAATCTTCTCGATTCTGCTGCATCCAACCACGGGTGGTGTGGCCGCCAGTTTCGCCATGTTGGGCGACGTGATTGTCGCTGAACCCAAGGCCCTCATCGGCTTTGCCGGCGCCCGGGTCATTCAGAACACGATTCGCCAAAGCCTACCTGCGGGCTTTCAGCGTTCAGAATTCCTGCTGAAACACGGGTTTGTGGACATGATCGTCGATCGCCGCGAATTTAAGGACGTCCTTGGGCGGTTGATTCGGTTTCTGTGGACGCCTCCTACGGCTTAGATCCCCGTGACGACTGACCCCTCGGATCGATACCAGGGGTTCTTGCGCCGACTAGAAGGCGTTCGGCGTTTAGGCGTGCTGCTGGGTCTGGATCGGATGCGATTGGCCCTCGGCCGCCTTGGGAACCCCCAGTCGGCTTTTCCTTCGGTGCATATCGCCGGCACCAATGGCAAGGGATCCACAGCGGCAATGACCGAGGCCATTCTTCGTGGGGCAGGGCTGCGGACGGGCCTTTTCACGTCACCTCATCTGTGTCGGTTTACCGAACGAATTCGGATCAACGGAGACGAGGTGAAGGGGGCCGTCCTTGCCGATCTTGATGCGCGGGTGGTGGCGACGGGGGTCACGTTGACCTATTTCGAAATTGCGACCCTGCTGGCGTTCCTGGCGTTTGCAGAGGCCGGCGTCGATGTGGCCGTGGTCGAAACCGGGTTGGGCGGACGATTGGACGCGACCAACACCTGCGTCCCGATCGGGACCGCCATCACCAGCATCGCCCTTGATCATACCGAATTCCTGGGGTCGACCGTTGAGGCCATTGCCGCAGAAAAGGTTGGTATCGCCAAGCCCGGTGTCCCCATGTATTGCGGCGATCTTCCCGCAGGGGCGTGGGACGTTATCAAGGACGCGTGCGGTCGCCTGGGGGTCCAGGTGCTGCGTGTGGGCCACGAAATTGCGTTGCCAACTTGCGAATTGGCGCTGATCGGGCGGCACCAACGCGACAACGCGGCGTTGGCCGTGGCGTTGGCAGGGGACGCCGCTCGCAGCTTGGGCCGACCCCTTACGGAAAGGGGCGTGACCGCGTCGCTCGCGCAGGT
>JAYUUT010000079.1:0-26179 GCA_043754455.1 Myxococcales bacterium | reverse complement strand
CCTTGTCGAAGGGACAACACCGGCCAGGATCACGACGCATAGTGTCACTTGCCGAACAGGGCGGGTAGTGCCCCCGACACCTCGCCGAAGGTGTTCCCGGGCACCCCCACGGCGTTCATTGCTGACAGGACCACCTGGCCCGGGTGGGCGCCCGTCGCCACCACATGGCGGCCAGGTTGCAGGCCCCCTGCGCGGCCGGCGAGAAGGCAAGCCATCTTGTCCGTCGAGTGTGCGGACTTTGCCCCCGACTCGAACAGAAACACCACCGCCGCGTTGTCGAGGAGGCTGGCATTCCCCTCCTTCGTGTCCCGCAGCTTGCCGACCAGGTAGCCAAAATGCTTCATGTGCCACGCCAGACCGTCGCTGATGGGTTTGTCATCGCTGAAAAAGTGGCTGAGGTTGTGAAAGTCACTTTTGTAGCCGAGCAGCGGGTAGGCGTTCAGGTAACATTGGGCCATGGTGAACATCAGCGAAGCGCTGCGGGTCAGATCGCAAGCGAACGCCGTCACCAGCAGATCGCAGAAGACGCGGGCCCGTTCTTCCTCGTTGGAATAGCCGTTGTTGATGCTGTAGCCAGACATGGGGCGCTCGTCGGGGCGGGTGCCGCCGATGGCCGGGTCGGCTCCGGGGTCGGGCAGGGCCCGGCAGGTAGCGGTCACTTGCGGGCCCAGGGCCTCAATTCGCCGCTCCAGATCGCGCACCTCTTGCAGGTGCTGGCCGATCCGGGCGCGGTCACTGCCGCCCACGCGGTTGAGCAACGCCCGGGTGCGGACCTGCACGAGATCCAGCACGCTCTTCCGCTGCCCGAGCAAGACCCGTCGCTGGGCTTCCTCCGCGGGCATCGCGCTGCCGAAGCCCATGAACAGGCTCTGGAACGCCAACCGTGGGCTGGCCACCGGCGCGACGCCGACCACCCTTCCGCCCGCGTCCAGCTTGTACGACATCTGTCCCTTGCTGACGCCGTCGCGGTTGTTGAAGAAAGTCTCGGCATAGACGGCGGCCTGGATCCGGTAGGCCAGCGAGGGAAAGGTGGTCGCCTTGCCAATTGCCTCGGCTACGATCTGATCGGACGTGATGCCCTGGCAGCGGCCGTTGGCGTTCCTCGCTCGCACGCCCGACAGCAACGGGCTCATGCTGCCGTCGTGCAATCCCGCGTCTCCGGCGCCGGCGGGCGGGACCACACCGTTCGAGACCATGGGCACCCGCATGTCCGAGACGATGGTGATCTCGTCCTTGACCGCGGCCAGAGGCATCGTTCCCAACCGGAGGTCGTACCCGGAGCCCACCTTGGTCGGCAGGAACTGGGCAGGGCCACTATCGCGGGCCAAGCCTTGACCCGAGAAACACACCAAATAGCGGCGGGCCGCGGTGGCGGCGAAGCAGGTCCGCCCGCGGGGCAGCATGGCCTCGAGGAGAGGAAGGGAGAGGGCCGCGCCCCCCAGCCCTCGAAGCACCGTACGCCGGTCAAGGGTGATGGCTTTCATGATCAATCCTCCAGCCGATAGACGAAGGCCCGGTCAGCGGCGAGGGTCAGCAGCAGGCTGTCCAGCCGTCCGCCCGTCCGACGGAGTTCGTCCGTCAGCCGCGTCAGGAATGGCCCTTCGGCGCTCTCTTCGGGACGCCCCACGGCGGCGCGAAACACGCGCCTGACCAGGCACCCTTCCATCACCCCCGATTCGACCAGCCGATCTCCCAGCTCGGCCGGTCCCGTGAACTTCCCGAACGGAAGCAACTCGCCCTCCCCCTTGATGGCGCATTTCGGCTTGTCCACCTCCTGCGTCCGGAACCGTCCCTGGACGTCGTAAGCCTCGAGCCCGAAGCCCACCGGATCGATTTGCCCGTGGCATCCGGCGCACATCGGGTTCGCCGCATGAGACCTGTAGCGGTCCGCTTTGCACGACCCCGGCTCGCCCGGCGGTGGTTTGTCGGCGTCGACCGCCGGTGGAGGGGGCGGGATGTCCTGACAGGCCAGGCGCTGTCGGATCAGAAGGCCGCGCTGGGTGGGACTGGTATCACCGAACTTTCCGTTCACCGACAGGAACGCCCCATGGGACAGGATGCCTTTGCGGCCGCTCTGGCCGTAGGGCACCCAGCGCGGCGTCGTCGATCCGGTGGGAGGAAGACCGTAGTGGGTCGCAAGCACGTCGCTGATATAGGTCTCCGTCGAGCGAAACAGATCCAGCCAGGGCCGCTTGTCCGTGAAGACCACGCGTTCGACCAGAGCGTCGGTCTCGGCGCGCAGGTTGTTCGATAGCGCGGGCGGATGCGGAAGTTGGTGATAGCCCAGCCACATGGCGTGGAAGCGTTGAACCCGCCCTATCGCCCGCCGGTCGGCCAGCAGCGTGGCGGCCGCCGCGCGGATCGCGTCCGATGTCCCCAACTTGCCCGCCGCCGCGGTGTCGAGGAGGGCATCTCCAGGGGGCCCTCCCCAGAGCATGTATGACAGACGGGACGCCACCTCGAATTGACTCAGTCGAAACAGCCCCGGCCTGCCCGGCTCGGGTGTACCCACCTCGACCCGGTACAGGAACTCCGGATCCTGGAGCATCGCGCGGATGATCAGCGCGACGGTCGCATAGAAGTCACCTGGGGCCACGGCGTGGGTTTGCAGCGTCAGGTAGTCGGTCACTTCCTGGGCGGACAGCGGTCTGCGCAATGCACGTCGCCCGAACCTGGTGACGAACGCGCGCAGACAGGTCTCGTCTGCCGGTCCCGATGGGCTGCAACCCACCAACCTGTCGCGCGCGACGGGATCCAGGACGGCGCGTCCCGCCAACTCCTCGGCCATTCGTTCGGTCCCTTCGACCAACGACTGCGAAACATCCTGCAACGGATATTCGTTGTCGAAGGGTGTGAAGGTGTCCTCGGGCAGGTAGCTGAGCGTGGGCCGGTTGGCGTCGCCCAACAGGTCGCGGATGGTGTTCGCATACTCGTCGCGGCTCAGCCGGCGGGCGCCACTCTTGAGCCCCAGCAAGGGAGCTGCGCCGGTAAGTGACGGTGTGCCCGGATTGAGCGGATCTGGTGCGGGCGTCCTGGCGGGCGACTGCCCGGCTGGCACGGATGGCGCAGCCGGCCCCCGTCCGTCGGGGACGGCCTCCACGAAGCCGACGCAGCCGGCCGCCAAGCATACACCCAGGGCGAGCCTGGGAAGGACCGGTGGGATTCGCATTCGTGGGCTCCTGAGGGGGATATCCCGCAGGCGCCGAAGGAGGACAAACGGCTCTTCCGGCCACGACTCACCCGGGAAGCGTAAAAGCTCCGTTGGCCAACCCCTTCGGTCCGGTATGCTTGCGTTATGCTCGTCGTCCCACATATCGAGTGTCGTGCAGGTTGACCCGCGGCACCTTAAGCCCCTGGGGCGTGACGCCGGTCTTGACGTTATGCGCGCGGGCGGGCTATTCAGGCGGTCACGTCTTCGAGACGAACACATGCTGGTTAACGCGCGCAGGTCATCTTTCATTGTTCCCCTGATCCTCGTTTTGGCCGGGTGCAGCCAGAAAGCTGCGCCACGGCCCCGGGACCCAGCCCCGGATCTGCACGCATCGGGGGTTGCGCACGCTGCGGCACCCCCGGCCGCTGTGCCGCCGGTTGATATGGCGGGGACGCGGACGTACATCGACCTTATCGACAATAGGGTCCATCTGGTCGCCCATTCGCAGGGGCATGTGATCGCACGCGCGGGCGACGTGGATTTTTTGAAATACGTCGATGGGGGCTGGAAGACGTCCTGGATTTTGAGCGACAAAGATGGGGGGCAGCCCGTGGGGTTCGTCAACGGGTTGTCATCCACAATGTTTTTGCCGGTGGATGTGGACGGTGATGGCGCGGGGGGTGACGGGAAGGTGATTGCGGATGTGATGCTGGGATTTTCTGCGCGGGCCGTGGTGCCGAAACAACGGGTTTCGGTGTTTGTAAATGAAAAATCGGTCGCCAGTCTGGACGTGGAATCGGGCCAGAAAGATTACGCAGTTCCGGTTCCAGGGGCTGCGTTGGTCAAGGGCGACAACCGCATCCGTTTTACGTTTCGCGCAGCGGGCCCGATTGCGGGGGGGCGCCGCAGTGCCGCTGCCTTTACGCGGGTGACGTTGGGGGCGGGGCCCGTGCCGACGGCCGTCCCCTGGGTTGTGAATCAGGTAGACGGACGGCGGGTTTTGGTGACGACGACGCCGTCCCGGCTGTCGTTTTATACGCAGGTTCCAAAGGACGCGCGGCTGTCGCTGGCGTATCTGGGAAATGCAGGTGCCAAGGCGGTGGTGCGGGTGGCGCAGGATGGGGCCGCGGCCAAGACGGTTCTGGATGCTGCCGTGTCGGGGGCGTGGACGGATGCTGGTTTCGACCTGTCGGCGTGGGCTGGCAAGGCGGTCAGGATTGATCTGGTCAGCCGAGGGGGCGGCATATCGTGGGCGTCACCGCGCATTGTTGTGAAGGCAGCGGCTGCCGAGCCGATCGTGACCAAAACTTTTGATCGCATTTTTATTTGGATGGTGGACACACTGCGCGCCGACAAGGTCCACGCGTACAACCCCAAGACCATTGTTCAGACGCCGAACTACGATGTGTTCGCTGCCGATGCGACCAGGTTTGCCTGGGCGCAGGTGCCGGGGACGTGGTCGCTGCCGTCCCACGCGTCGATCTTGACAGGCGTGTATCCGGGGGTTCACAAGGCCACGGCGCACGAAGCGCGTTTGAACCCGAAGGTCCCGTTCATTGCCGAAATTGCCAAGAAGGCGGGATATCGGACCGGGCTGTTTTCATCGAACGGGTATGTTTCTGGGAAATGGGGGTTTGATCGCGGCTGGGATGAAACCCGCAATTTCATCCGCGAAAGCCTGCCCAATGGCGCCGAATATCTGTGGAAGACCGCGCGCACATGGACCGAACAGCCCGCGCAGAAAACCAAATCCCAGTTCTTGTATCTGGCGACGGTCGAACCGCACGTTATTTACAACCCGAAGAAGGAATTTTTGGCCAAATACTGGAACAAACCGTACACAGGGCCCATCAAGCCCGCGATGACCGGAATTCAGTTGGGGTCGATAAAGTCTGGGAAACTAAAACCCACTGACACTGACAAGGCGTATCTGGAAGCCCTGCACAACGCGGAAATCACGCAAAGCGATCATGCGTTTGGCAATTTCCTGGCGGATCTGAAAACCGCAGGCGTGTACGAAACATCGGCCGTTGTGGTGATTTCGGACCATGGGGATGAATTCTGGGAACACGGAGACGTGGGCCACGCACAGGGGGTACATCAGGAATTGGTCCACATCCCCCTGCTGATTCGCGCGCCTGGGGTGTTCCCTACGGGCAAGGTGGTGGATGTAGACGTCGAGGCGATGGACCTGCACCCGACGATGGTTGAACTTCTAGGACAGAAATTGTCGGCAGATGTGCAGGGATCTTCGTTGGTGGGCCTATCGCAGGATGAACTTCTGTCGGCCCCGCGGGTGGCGATGACCCAGAATTTGGGCATCAGCCGGGGGATCAAGGTGGGGCGGTACCGTTTCATCCACGCGGGGACGGCGCGCATGGAACTGTACGATGTTGTTAAAGATCCCCTGGAACAACAGGACGTGGCCGCCGCCCATCCGATTGCGGTTCGCCACATGCGGGGCGTGCTGGGGTTGTTGGTCGCCTATGAAAATCGTTGGAAGAAATCTACGTGGGGCACCGCCGCCGACGTGAACGAAGCCTTCTACAAAGAAGCCTCGCTGCCCTAAAATTTTCCTGGGAGGTCTATCGTGAAGACGCCGACGTTTCGAAAAGGACTGGCTGGTTCAATCTTGATGACGACGGCGGTGGGTGTGGCCGTGGCGGCGCCGAAGACACCAGACATTCGCCTGGTGACCCTGGACCCGGGGCATTTCCATGCGGCGTTGATTCATCGCGAGACCTATCCCGACGTCGACAAACAGGTGCAGATCTATGCCCCTGTGGGAACCGATCTCGTTGACCATTTGAAGCGGGTGGCCCGGTTCAACGCCCGCGCCGAGGCCCCGACGGATTGGCGGCTGGAGGTTCATAGTGGCCCTAATTTTCTAAAGCGGTTCACAAAGGAAAAGGCCGGAAACGTCGCGGTTATTTCAGGCCGCAACCGGGGCAAGATTGATTACGTCAGCGCGGCCGTGGGTGCGGGGTATCACGCCCTAGTCGATAAACCGTGGATTTTGCAGTCGTCCGAAGTGCCGAAGCTGAAGCAGACACTGGACCTGGCTGAAAAACAGGGCCGCATTGCCTTCGATATGATGACCGAACGGTTCGAGGTGACGACGCTGCTGCAAAAAGCGCTGGTGAACGACCCGGATGTGTTTGGGCAAATTGAACCCGGAACGCCTGAACGTCCTTCTGTATACATGGAAAGCGTCCATCATCTGATGAAGGTGGTGTCAGGTGTACCCAACCTGCGGCCTGCTTGGTTTTTCGATACAGCGCAACTGGGTGAAGGTGGCAATGACGTTGGGACCCACCTTGTGGATCTGGTGCCCTTCACGTTGTGGCCGGGTGTAGGACTGGATGTGGACAAGGATGTGAAGGTTCTGGTGGGGCAGCGCTGGCCGACGATGATCTCGCGTGCCGATTTTGAACGTGTGACGGGCGAAAAGGACTTCCCCCCTTACCTGGCGCCGGCGGTGAAGGCGGGGTCGCTGGAATATTTTTGCAACACTCTGATCACCTACGCCTTGCGGGGCGTCCATGTGAAACTGAATATTATCTGGGACTGGGAGGCGGCGAAGGGGGCGGGCGATTCGCATTTCGCGTTCTACCAAGGGTCACGCGCCCGCATCGAAGTTCGTCAGGGCAAGGCCGATGCCTACCGATCGGAAGCCTATGTCGTGCCGAAAAACGCTGCGGATAAATCGGCGATCTTGGCGGCGGCGCAAAAACGATTGGCGCAAATGCAGACGCAATTTCCTGGTGTCTCAGTTGAAGATCGCGGGGCCGAACTGCATGTCAGCGTCCCGGCGGCGCTGCGAACCACGCACGAACAACATTTCGCGGAGGTGGCGCGCACTTTTTTTGGCTACCTAAAGGCCCCCAAGACCTATCCCCGATGGGAAAAGGCGCACATGGTGGCGAAATATTTTGTGACGACCAAAGGATCCGAAATGGCGCGGCAAGCCCCGGTCCAGGTGGCGCCCCGGATCGCAAAATAGAGGATACCGTACACCTACGAGGAGTATCGGCTGTTTCCTGATGATGGGCGCCCTGGGTCGATAGATATTTACTGACAGCGCAAGGGTACGGCAATGCCCAACGATTTGATCGGTCTGCAACGCTGACGTCGCCGGCGTTTTTGCAGATTGCGGTCGAACTGGAACCGGTTTTTCGGGATTTGTAGGGCCGCGCGCAACAAGGGTACACAGAGCGGGCGCGGCCGGGGCCTGAGGCCGGGCTTAGTCTACACAGTCAACCGGCGGACCAGTTCGCGGATACGTTTGCCGCCCCCGACGTCGCGCGATCGCCATTGCACGCCAAATCCTGCATTTTCACCCCGGGGCACGATCCACGCCACCCGGGCGGAAAACGCCATAGCAATCTGGGCTCCTGGGGGAGCTAGTTGCAGAATCACGTCGCTGTCATTCGGCGCCAAATTGGGGGTGCTGATGAAGGCGCCGCCCGGTCCGATGTCGCGCAGGACACCACTGGTTCCTGCCGCGGTCTCGTCGCCTTCGACGTGCCAGCTTACGGGCACGTCCACCTGACGCCGTTCGTGCCTGCGCCGGCTGCGGGGGGTTTCCCCTGTGGCCAAGGCCAGGATGTAGTCACACTTCACACGTTCGCCCGGCAGAAATTCGATGCCGATGCCCGCGCGGATCTTTTCCAGATGTTTGCCGGTGCGCCGCCAGGCCACCCGGCCGTGGATGAACACATAGGGCTGACGACGCCCGACCCGGACCGACACTGTGACCAAGGCCCCCTCGTCTGCCGGCCGGCGGGTCGGAATAAAAATGCCCCCTTCGGCTAAACTTGCATCAAAATTCGCGACAAATTCGCGTCGATTCCGCACCGCTAACTCGGCGCCAGGAATAATGGCAGCCGCTGTCAGCAGTTCTTCGCTTGATTTTGAAGGGTTGCGAGGCATTCTGATTGCGAAATAGGTACGGAGACATACTACCTGCGAACCAGCGACTTCGACTACGAACTTCCCGAAAACCTTATCGCGACGCATCCGGCAGTGACGCGTGATGGATCGCGTCTGCTGGTGGTCAATCGTGACACAGGAACGCGCACCCACGCCACTTTTAGGGATCTGGCCGGGTTGCTGCGGCCCCGTTCGCTGGTCGTTCTGAACGACACGCGTGTCATTTCAGCCCGTTTGCGGGGTCGCAAACCTACAGGGGGGGCTTTGGAAATTCTGCTGGTGCGCCCTTGCGCCGAACCCGTTGTTTCGGCGGCGGCGTGGGAAGAAACCTGGGATGTCCTGGCCAAAAACCTGGCCAGGCTTCCGCCGGGATCGCGCCTGGATTTCGGCGGGGGGCTTGACGCCGTGCTGGTCGCACGTGGTGACAAGGGGCAGGCGCGCATCCGGTTTTCCGCCAACAACGGCCGGGGGCTGGTGGATGTGGCCGAATCCATCGGCACGATTCCCTTGCCCCCCTACATCGAATCGGCACGCCGTCGTGGCGTGGTTCCCGCGCCGGTCGATGTGACCACGCCCGAAGATCGACTGCGGTACCAGACGGTGTTTGCCCGCGCCCCTGGGGCTGTCGCCGCGCCTACGGCGGGCCTGCATTTCACCCCTGAACTTCTGTCCCTGCTGCCGACCCTGGGGCATGAAGTGGCCCACGTCACGTTGCATGTCGGCCCTGGCACCTTCCGCCCGGTCGAAGTTGAAGATCCCGACCTGCACCAAGTCGACCAGGAACGTTACGAATTGTCCGAACCCGCCGCCATCGCGATTCGCACAGCGCGCGCCGAAGGCCGCCCCATTGTCGCCGTCGGAACCACGGTCGTCCGGGTCCTGGAAACCCTGGCCACAAAAGGTGATGTTCTGCCGGGCACCGGAACCACCGAACTGTTCCTGCGTCCCGGCAGCACCTTTCGCTGGGTGACCGATCTTGTCACCAACTTCCACCTGCCGCGTTCCAGCCTGTTGATGCTGGTGGCGGCCTTTGCCGGTCAGGATCGTGTGATGGCCGCCTACCGGGAAGCCGTCACGGCAGGTTATCGGTTCTACAGTTACGGAGACGCCATGTTCATTCGTCCCGATTCCTCAAGGCCCGCCCTGTGAAACCGTGTTTTTCCCTGGTCGCCCAGGATGGCCCTGCGCGTGCGGGTGTTCTGCACACCGCCCACGGGGACGTTGAAACCCCGGTTTTCATGCCGGTGGGCACACAGGCAACGGTCAAATCGCTATCGGCCTATGACGTTCAGACCCTAGGCGCGCCGATCCTTCTTGGCAACACGTACCACCTAGCGCTCCGCCCGGGCGAAACCCTCATCAACGAATTGGGTGGCTTGCACAGGTTCATGGCGTGGCCCCGCGCCATCCTCACGGATTCTGGCGGATTTCAGATATTCAGCCTTGCGGGCCGCCGCACCATCGACGAAGACGGGGTTACCTTTCAGTCTCATGTGGACGGCTCCGCCCAGCGGTTCACCCCCGAACGGGCCATGGCCGTGCAGGCGGCTTTAGGCAGCGACGTGGCGATGGCCTTCGACGAATGTCCTGCGGCCGATGCGTCATCTGAAACCGTGCGTGCGGCCATGTCCCGAACGACCCGCTGGGCCGCGCGCTGTTTGGCCACCACCCCTGCGCCGGGGCAGCTTCGTTTTGGCATCGTTCAGGGGGGGGTGAACCGCAATTTCAGGGTCGATCACCTCGCGGAAATCGCTGCACTGGAATTTGATGGCCTGGCTTTGGGTGGTTTTTCCGTAGGCGAACCTCCGCCCGTGATGCACGAACTGGTGGGCGAATTGGCGCCGCAAATGCCCGCACAGCGGGCCCGGTATTTGATGGGCGTCGGGACGCCGCTGGATCTGTTGATAGCGATAGCGGCCGGCATAGACATGTTCGATTGCGTGATGCCAACCCGCAACGCCCGCAACGGCCAGCTTTTTATTCCGACCGGAAAACTGAATATCGCCAATACCCGCCATCGCGCCGATCCGTCACCCGTCGAACCCGGATGTCCGTGTGAATGCTGTGCGAACTACAGCCGTGCGTATCTGTCCCATCTGTTCCATGCGAAGGAATTGCTTTACTACCGGCTGGCCACCATTCACAACCTGCGGCACTACCTGGATTTGGTGCGCGGGGCCCGCTCTGCGATCCTGGCCGGACGTTTGGGCGCCTACGTTGCCGAACGCCGGACGTTGCTCACGGCCTCAGAATGAAGTAAGCCCGATCCATGGCCAATCGCGTGGGTGTCGTTCTTTCTGGGTGTGGCAACAAAGACGGCTCGGAAATCCGCGAGACGATCTTCACCCTGCTGTCGTTGGAACGCGCCGGGGCCCAGGCCCTGTGTGCGGCCCCTGACGTCGCGATTGACAAGGTTGTCGATCACAGGCCCGGGGCCACCGAAGCTGGGGGACCACCCCGATCTGCCCTGGCCGAGGCGGCGCGCCTGGCCCGCGGGGACATTCGACCGCTGTCGTCACTGCAGGTGCAGGACATAGACGCCTTGATCCTGCCCGGCGGTTTGGGCGTAGGGTCGGTGTTGTCCAACTACGACGATAAACGCGCCACCTGCGACGTGAATCCTGATCTGGTGCGCCTGATGCGTGGCTGCCTGGCCGCGCGCAAGCCGATGGGTTTTATCTGCCTGTCCCCGATTTTGGCCGCCCGCGTCCTGGGGCCGGTCGCCGGGGTTCGCCTCACCTTGGGCGCCAAGGGATCAATTCCCGCCAAATACGCCGCCATTATGGGCGCCGACGTGCGGCCCTGTCTACCCACCGAAATCGTCATTGACGAAAAATCCCGCGTGGTCTCGACACCCGCCTATATGTTCGACGACGTGTCTTTGTCTGATGTCGCTGGTGCCGTGGATCGGTTGGTCAGGACCATGCTGGGGATGTTGGCGCGCGAACAACCAGCCATCCCGCCACAGGCACGCCCCACGCCGGAAAAATCCGTCCCTGCGCCGGTGGTCCGTGATCCCAGCCTTCCGCTGCGCCGCGAAGGTCGGCGTCGCGCCTGAACGCAGCGGGGTGGAATGTCAGCCGAGGCCGCGGTTCCGCTTCAACTGATCCAGCGCCTTTTTGTATTCGACGTCCCAGGTGGACGTCCCTTCTTCCAGATTCTTGATGCGTCGCCGAACCTCGGCGTCCAGTTCGTCTTCGACCATCATGTGGCGCTTCAGAATTTCCACCATCTTGCGGCGCAGGGTTGAATCCTCCGCGAAGACATCCTCGACGTGCGCGGACTGCATGAAGGCTTCGATGATCTGGGCGGTCATCCATTCCAGGCCGTCGGAACCGAATCCCATGCCTTTTTCGGCGGCCAGCGTTCGCTTGACCTTTCCGAACTGTTCGAAGGGCAGACCGCGTTTTTCCAGCAGATCCTTGGCCTTGTCCGTCAGCTCGCGTTCAAGACGGATGTATTCCTTCAGGACCGCCTGAACGTCCATCTCGGCCTCGTTCCGGTCGGTGACAGCAATGTCGCCCGCATCGGAAAGCGTCTTGACCATTTCGGTGGCGATAATAGGTATTTTTGCAGCGTAAAGTCGCATCGTTTGGGTGTCCGGTTCTAGCGGGGGTCCAAAACGCAGTCAAGGGCTGACAAGACCGCAGCCACCTTTCTTTCTGCGAAACCGCGTTCTGTCCGGGGTTGGGCTCGCGATCGTGTCAAAATCCCCCGCGTGCTGGTCCCCTTAAGCGACGAAAACATCCGCCGGCGTCGCCCCGTGGCCACGATTTTCCTGCTGGTCCTGAACATCTGCGTGTTCCTGTTTCAGTTATCGCTGACCCCCGAGGCCGCGGCCGTGTTGGTTCGGGCGGCTGGCGCCATTCCCCTCGAGGTTATGACCCTGCGGGATCTGCCCCCGGCGTCGCTTGTCCCGCTGCCACTGACTGTGTTGACATCGATGTTTCTGCACGGTGGTTTCCTGCACCTCATAGGAAACATGTGGTTTCTATGGGTGTTTGGAGACAACGTCGAGGATCGTTTGGGGCCCGTGCGGTATCTGGTTTTTTATCTTCTGACCGGCTCCATCGGTGCATTTGCCCAGTGTTTCTCGATGCCCCGATCGCTGACCCCGATGATTGGCGCGTCGGGCGCCGTGGCCGGGGTTCTGGGCGGCTACTGGCTGATGTTCCCCCACACCCGCGTGGCGACCTTCCTCGCGATTCCGTTCCTGTGGCGGGTGATTCACCTGCGCGCGTGGATTTTCTTGGGCCTGTGGTTCCTCGGACAGTTCCTGATCGGGGCGGGATCAGGCATCGCCTGGATGGCTCACGTTGGCGGATTCCTGGGGGGACTGGGTCTCGTTCGGCTATTTGCGCGCGATTCCTCAACGTCGATCTTGACAGACGCGCCCCGCTGAGCAAAATCCCATCCCTTCTTGGCGGGTTAGCTCAGTTGGTTAGAGCAGGCGTTTCATACGCGCCGGGTCTGGGGTTCGAATCCCTGATCCGCCACCACTTTTGACGCAGACAGAAAGTTTCTTCTCCGACCGGTTAACCGGGACTGTGGCCTGTATCCGACATCAAACGTCGGCACAGGGCGCCCCAGTCAGGGCCCACCTCGGTCAAATAGATCCCGACATGGGACGTGAATCCCGCCGGGGCCTCTTTGGTCTCTGATACGTGGACGATGATCCCGGAGACGTTGATTTCGTAGGCCGGATCTCCAATTCGGACACAAATATGCATCCGGGTGCCAATAGGGCGGGGCGCCGGCATGGCCAGCTTCAGCCCGTTGGTACTGGCATCGATAATTCGGGATCGAACATCAGACCCCATGGTTTCCATGCGGATGATTGCAGCCGCATCCAGCGAAACACGGGGTCCAGCACGGCGGTCGTCGTTCTTAGGTAACGCCATCATGCCCAATCCAACGGCAGAACGCCGTCCGGGCTTTAGGTGACTCGTGGCATGATGCGCTATTTCTTCGCGGGCGCTGCGGCAGGTGCGGGCGCCGCGGCGGGTGCCGCCGGAGCAGGGGCGGGCGCAGAAGCAGCAGCGGCCGCAGCTTCGGCCGCCTGGCCACCTTCGGGCGTCCTGTCCCAGCGATCAACCCGGCCTGATCCCGTTGTGTCGTACCCAATTCGGTCCAGTTTGCCGTTTTCGAAATATTCCCATGCATCAACGCGACCGTCGCTGTTGCTGTCGCGTTCGATCCGAACCAGCTTGTCGGCTTCGTAAAACTTCGTGAAATCGATCTTCTGGTCGAAGTTCATGTCCATTTCGACCCGCACCTTACGGCCCCCCTTGTAGAAGGTGCGCTGATCGAAACGGCTATCGAAATCGAAATCGAATTCGTCAGCGGCCAACGCCCCGGCGTTGTCGTAGTACTCGATCATGTCGATTTTGCCGTCGAAATTTAGATCCCGTTGTTTGCAGGTCAAGGTCTGAACCGAATCGCCCGGTTGGTACATTTTCCAGACGTCGGGTTTCTTGTCCCCGTTGGTGTCAGCCGTAAGGACCTGTTTTCCCGTGGTCGAACAACGCGATTCGTCGATCACGATGGTGGCGTCGCCCGCCGAGGCCGCGCTGCCCTTGGTGGGCTGCCATGCTCCTGTGCCGCTGGTGACAGTTTTACCGGCGCATCCCAGCGCCGTGCCAAGAGCCATGCCGCAAATCGCCAAATTTCGCTTCATCTGCATCCCGGCAGGCTAGGCGCAAACCGGCGTGAACTCAAGTCCTTGAGGGTCTGCGGATTGACTATGGACGTATGGTCATGCAAGGTCTGGCCCAAACGATGGGCCGGAAAAAGCTGTCCACCACCGTGTACATCACGCCCGAGCAGGATGAACTGCTCAAAATGTTGCACGAAAAGACCAAAGTCCCCGTCGCGGAATACATCCGCCAGGGAATCGATTTGGTCCTGGAACGTGAGCGGGAACGTCTGCCCGGGCAATTGAGCCTGGACGTAACCCGAAAATAGAAGCAAGAAACCCGATCCCTTCCCCCCAACCCTGGCAGCCGCCCCACCGTGTCCACGCCTATTAGCCTGATTCGCAATTTTTCCATTATCGCGCATATCGACCACGGCAAATCGACGCTGGCTGACCGGCTGATCGAGGCCACGGGCGCGCTGACCCGGCGCGAACAGAAGGCCCAATTCCTCGACAGCATGGATCTGGAACGGGAACGCGGCATCACGATCAAGGCCGCCACGGTCCGGCTCAGTTACACCGCCAAGGACGGCGTGACCTACGAATTGAACCTGATTGATACCCCCGGGCATGTCGATTTCCATTACGAGGTGTCGCGGTCGTTGGCCGCCTGCGAAGGGGCCCTGCTGGTGGTCGACGCGTCCCAAGGTGTCGAGGCGCAGACGCTGGCGAATGTCTATTTGGCGTCGGCGAACAACCTGGTGGTGTTCCCCGTCATTAACAAGATTGATCTTCCCGCTGCGGATCCAGAAGGCGTGCGGCAGCAGATCGAAGACATCATTGGCATCGACGCGTCAGGGGCAATTCTGGCGTCGGCAAAAACCGGTGAAGGCATCGAGGAAATTCTCGAAGCGATTGTCAGAATCGTACCCCCGCCCAAGGGCGATTTGGGTCGACCGCTCAAGGTGCTGCTGCTGGACAGTTGGTACGACGCCTACCGGGGCGTGGTGTGCCTGGCGCGCGTGATCGACGGCACCTTGAAGCCGCATATGAAAATACGTTTGATGGCCGCGGGCCGCGACTGTGAGATTCAAACACTGGGGGTGTTTGGCCCGTTCCCGCATGACATTGATGAACTGGGACCAGGTGAGGTCGGGTTCTTTTCGGCGGCCATCAAAGACGTGGCCGACGCGCGGGTGGGCGATACCATCACCGAACCGAACCGGCCGTGCGAATCCCCCCTTCCCGGGTTTCAGCCAGCAAAACCGATGGTGTTCGCTGGGATTTTTCCGACCGATAATGCGGACTACGAAAACCTGCGCGACGCCTTGGATAAATTGCGACTGAACGATTCGTCCTTTTCGCGCGAACCGGAAACCTCGGCCGCGCTGGGGTTTGGGTTTCGCTGCGGGTTCCTGGGGCTTTTGCATATGGAAATCGTCCAAGAACGACTGGAACGCGAATACAACCTAGAACTGATCACAACCGCACCCACCGTCCGGTTTCGCATCATCCTGACCAACGGCACCATCGTCGAGCTGGACAACCCGTCAAAACTGCCGAACGACGGGTCTCCCGAGGTCATCGAGGAACCCATCATCTCGTGTTCAATTCATACGCCGCCTGAATACGTCGGGGGCGTGCTGAAATTGTGCGAGGACAAACGTGGCACCCAGACCGGCATGAGCTACGCGGGCGAACGTCGGGTGATCATCAAATACGACGTCCCCCTGACCGAAGTGGTGTACGGGTTTTATGACCGGCTAAAATCTGTGTCGCGCGGGTATGCCTCGCTCGACTACGAACCCAAGGGCTACCGGGCGGCTGACCTGGTGCGTTTGGATCTGATGGTTAACGGGGAGAAGGTGGATTCGTTATCCGCCATCGTTCACCGCGACACCGCCTACAACAAGGGCCGCGATCTTTGCGAGAAGATGAAGGAATTGATTCCGCAGCAGCAGTACGAGGTCGCGATTCAGGCCGCCGTCGGATCACGCGTCATTGCGCGAACGACGGTCAAGGCGCTGCGAAAGAACGTGACCGCGAAATGTTACGGTGGTGATATATCGCGCAAACGAAAACTTCTGGAGAGGCAGAAGGAAGGCAAGAAGCGGATGAAACAGGTTGGTACGGTTGAAATTCCCCAAGAAGCCTTCCTTGCTATTCTGAAGGTCGACTGATGAGCGCCGCCGCCGAGCCCCCCAAGGTCGAAGACCGTCCGCGCCGCCGCGCCGAAGCCGAGGCCAAGGAGCTGGTGGCCGAGGCCCGTCGCATTTTGAAAGACAAAGCCGACAAGCTACCCGAAACGGTGTCCAACGACATCGAACAGGCGGCTTTGGTGGTCGAGGGGGCTTTGCACAGCCCCAAGCTGGAAGATGTGCAGGTTGCCATGGGCACCTTGGAACAGAAGATGGACCAGCATCTGGCCTTCGCGCGAAAATCGACGTTTCGCGAATATGGCGAATCCATCGGCGTCGCGGTTCTGATTGCCCTTGTGCTGCGCGCGTTCGTTGTTGAACCCTTTCAGATCCCGTCCGGGTCGATGATCCCGACGCTGGAAATCGGCGATCACATCTTCGTGGCGAAATTTTCCTATGGCCTGGGGATCCCGTTCACCAACCAGAAGGTGTTTCAGTTTGCCAGCCCCAAACGCGGGGATGTCATTGTATTCAAATACCCGGTGGACACTGAGATCGACTACATCAAACGGGTGGTCGGCCTGCCCGGTGAAACTGTCGAATTGCGCAAGGGCGAAGTATTTGTCGACGGCCGCCCCATGTCGCGTGAACTGTCCAATGAACCTTGTGATGCCAATGAGGGTGGGGGGGACTGTGGTCTTTGGACGGAAAACCTAGACGGCAAGCGGCACCAGGTGGCGTACAACACCTACGGAGGTCGATCGGACTGGCCCCCGCGTCCGGACGATTCGCCCCACCAAGGCATGGGCCCTGGGGGCAAGGTGTTGCCTGGCTATGTGTTCGTGATGGGCGACAACCGCGACAATTCGAACGATTCACGGGTCTGGGGCGCGGTGAAGATGGAACTTATCAAAGGCAAGGCCATGATCGTGTGGTGGTCACGAAACCCTGCCGACGCAGCCCAAGAAGGCGGCATCAAGGGCTGGTTTTCCAGCGTCAAATGGCGCCGGTTTTTGAAGGTTCTTCAGTAGCGCTAACGGTTGGCCAGCAGGACTACCGTCGCGATAAGGGCCAGCAGGCCGCCCACGACGGCGACGACCCTTAGGACTTCTTTTCGATTCGCGCCGCTATCCGAACGCCCAGACGCGGTGGCTTCGGCAATGTGACGGCGAAGGTCATCGGTGTTGGCGTGGCGATCTTCGCGCGCCTTGGCCGTCATCTTCGTGACGATCTTATCGACTGCGGGGGGGATCTGGGCGTCTACGTTCAGGCTGGACGGCAGGGGTGGGTCTGTCTGCAGGTGGTACTGAATGACGTCGGTGGACGTTTTGGCGTCCTTAAAGGGCAGGGCGCCGGTCAGCATTTCGTAGGCCATCATGCCCAGGGCGTAGATATCGGATCGTCCGTCCAGATCTTTGCCGCGAAGCTGTTCTGGCGACATGAACTCCAAGGTGCCCAGGGTTTGGCCGACGGCCGTGAGCGCTGGCCGCCCCTTGGCGTTTCCTTCCTGGTTGACGATCTTGGCGATGCCGAAATCCAGGACCTTGACGAAGTCTTCGTCCCCGCGTCGTTCGACCATAACATTTTCCGGTTTCATATCCCGGTGAACGATGCCCAGGGCGTGCGCCTCGCCTAGGGCCTCTGCGACCTGATCGATGATGACCAACACCCGCGCGTGATGCAGCGGTCCCTCCGCGCGCTCAAGCTCTTGGAGGCTTTTGCCCTGCAGAAGTTCCATGGCAAGGTACAAAACGCCGTCGTCGGTCTCGTCAAAGTCGTAGATCGTGACGGTGTGGTTGTTGCGCAGCTTCGAACAGGCCTCGGCCTCGCGACGAAACCGGGCCACCGCGGTCGCGTCCTGCACGTTGTGCGGATGCAGGACCTTCAGCGCCACCTGCCGGCCGGTCGCGATCTGGGTGCCTTGAAAAACCGCACCAAATCCGCCTTCTCCCAGTTTGCGATCAACCTGGTATCGGCCATTTAACGTGCGGCCCGTCAAGGCCGCGAGGGTTTTGAGCCGGGGTTTTCCCGACGGGGCCAGGTTCATTCCCGACGCCGAGGACAAGATCGACCCGGGGGAGATGACGGGAACAGGCAGGTCAGACTGACTTGGAAATACCAGGTGCGGGCGGGTTTTGCTGTCATCGTCGGGCGCCGGTGCCGCGGGTTTCAACGGAGCCGCGGATTTCAACGGAGCCGCAGATTTCGACGGGGCCGCGGATTTCAATAAGGGCGCGGGTGTTGGGCTTGGTGTGGGGGTGATGATGCGGGCGCCACATTCGCCACAAAACCTAGCGTCGGCTAAGGCGGCGGCGCCGCAGGTGGGGCAGCTAAACGATGGCACGGGGGTTTAGGGCTTTGCGGGGGCAGGAGGAGGGGGGGGCGTCGCCGGAACCGGGGCGGTTTCTGCGGCTTTGGCGCGGGCCGCAGCGGCGGCTTGGGATTCCCGTTCCAGGGTGCGGCTGCGGTCGCACTTGATGAAGGCCCCTGCGGCAACAGCGGCCACAAGCGTGACCACCACGAACGTCATCACAGAGCTGCCGCGATCCCGAAGATCCGTGGTTTCAACTGTGCCAAACGCAGCGTTGGGGGCGGTTTCAATTTCACTGGTGGTTCCATCGTGACGTCCGGTCAGCCGAATCGCATCCCTTGGGATGGTGACCTCGACGGTGACTTTTTCCCCGCCATCGCTGCGGTCGCGCCGGGGTTCGTTCGGGTCAGATCCGGGGTCGTAGGGCACGAACTGAATCAGATCCTCGGGACCCGGCAGCGGTAGGTCAGGGCCGTCAAACTTGGCCATGACGACGGTCACGTTGTCGGGGCCATCCCGGTCCAGGGCGCGACGAATCAACTGTTCAGCAGACGATTTGATGTCGGGCGCATCCTGAAGGATCTGCACCATTTCTTCGTCCGAAACCGGGCCGTGAAGGCCGTCCGACGAGATCAGCAACACGTCCCCCCGGCGCAAATCGACCTGCGACAGGACGACCTCTACGCGTTCCTGCACGCCCAGGGCCTGCAAGATAATGTTGGCGTGTTCAAATCCTTTGGCTTCTTCGGCGGTCATGGCGCCGGCTTCCATCAACTGCCAGGCCAATGACTGATCTTTGGTGACCTGGGCCAGGCGCCCTTGTCGCATCACATAGCAGCGAGAATCCCCGATCTGTCCCACGATCAAGGTTCCGTCGACCAGCGCGGCGGCGGTGCAGGTCGTGCCCATGCCGCGTTCGCTTTGGTTGTCGCGTGACTGGACGAAAATGCAATCGTTGGCGTCTTCAATGGCCCGGCGCAACCGCCTGGCGAAGCCCTGCCGATCCAAAACATCGCTGGCGGCTAGGGTGCCGGCGATGGAATCAACTGCCATTTGTGAGGCCACCTCACCGGCTGCGGCCCCCCCCATGCCATCACACACTAAAAACAGGGCACCCTTTGATCCCAGGGGAAACGTCACGGGTTCGGGCGCTTCATGGGTCCGGACGTCGTGGGTCGAATCCGCTACAAGGAAATTATCCTCGTTGTGTTCGCGGATAAGCCCCACGTCGGTCTTGCCGAAGGCGCTGATGCTGATGTTGGGAGGATTTTCCATCGTTATGAAGGGGCAGCCGTCATCCTATCTCGAACCGGAGCAACTCGTCACCCATCCGCAACATTTCGCCCTGTCCAAGTGCATATTGTCCTCGCAGGCGGATAAACGTGCCGTTCGAACTTCCTAGGTCGGACAGCGAGGTGCGTCCAGCCCTTAGCTGCAACTGGGCGTGCCGTCGGGACAGAAATTCGTCGTCCGAGAACACGACATCGCCCTGTTCCCGGCCAAGCACGACTTCGGCCCGGTTCAGATGAAACACGTCCCGGGTGGTCCCGGCGGATGTAAGCTGCCGCAGCCGGCCCCAGGGGGGTTTCAGCGGGGTGCCGAAAAGCACGACGCCATTTTCGACCGCAGGGCGCAGGACCTTTTCGACCTCCAAAGGGATCTCGAACCGCAGGACCTGTTTGCCTATCAAAATGTGATCCCCCTCGGTCAACTCTGCGGGTTGCCGCAGGCGGGCGTAGACGCCGTTACGGGTTTCAAGTGGGGTCAGCACGAAACCGCTGCCCCGCCGTTCAATGCGGGCATGCCGGGGGGCGATGTGGGGATCGTCAAACAACAGGTCGCCTTCGGATCGGCCCACGTCGAATTGGTCGCCTGTCACTTCGTACGAAGGCCCGTCGCTGCCGTCGCGCCTCACGGCCACCAGTCGCGCCCGCGTCAAGACGGCTGGGGCGTTGTTGGCCGCGATTGCTTCGGTGAAATTGCCGCCCGGCGGGCCCAGGTCCGCGATTCGCGAACCGCAGCTAAAACAAAAATTGGTTCCCGCCGGGTTTTCGGTGCGGCAGCGGGGGCACGGGGGCGCCGGGCGAACCGCAGGCTTCCGGCCCAAGGAGGAACCACAAAACTGGCAAAAAGAAGCGCTGTCGGAGGTTGCCTCCCCGCAGCGAGGGCAGCTCTGCATGACCGGTCGCGACAGAATACCCTAGGTTTCCCCTAGAAGGAAAATTCTGAAGCCAGCATCTTCATGGTTGGTATGTGACGGCTTTCAATTGCATGCGCGCGGCACCTCTGGTAACGCGGGGGGCGTGAGTGTTCGTCGATTCCCCAAATTCTCTAAGATCGTCCTTTTTGGACTTATATCGGGCATGGCCGGCTGCGGGGCGATCATTGATCGGGCGCCTTTTAGCGTTCGGCCCGATTCCCTGGAACCGGGGGATCTGATCGGGCCGTTTGATGGCCAGGTGGTGGATGCGGATTCAGATCGCCCTTTGGCCGGGGTGATCGTCCAGGGATCCTGGGCGTTTGATCGGGGGGTCGGGTTGCGGGGGCCGGCGGGGGCCCAAGAACTGACGACCGAAACCGGCGCGGATGGCCGGTACCGGCTGCCTTCGTTGAAGCAGATTCCGTCGGGGGGATCGTCCCATGTGGGTAAATTCACGTTGATTGTGTACAAACGCGGGTACGTGGGGTGGCGAAGCGACGGGATGTTTCCCGATGGCCAGCGCCGCCGCGATTTCAGCCAGCGGGGGAATCGGGTGCGCCTGGTGCAATGGCAGGACGCGCACCTGCACCACCAACATTTAATGTTTCTGGGGGGCGGGGCAACCGTGCGGGCGGCGGCTTCATGGGAGGCCCAGGCGGCCACGGCGGAACTAGATGGCGAAAAACCCATAACGGGCACGCCCGTGATAGGGACGGCTGACCTGCGCCGCGACTTGCTGAATGTAAAGGTCCTGCTGTCCGCGGACGAAATCCGGGGCGTGACAGGGCATGCGGGGGAATTCGACACGGCAGTTCTGACCGATTTGCCGACAACTGAATTTTACGACAGCCGCCATTTCAAGGCGCGCGGCAAAGACGAGGGGTTTGACGTCGCTATCCGCGTGTGGCGGCTGGGCGATGTGGGCGCTGAGACCCAGTACCGAAAACTGCTGACCGACCTGCCGGGAGCCAAATCGGTGGACGAACTGGGCGACGCTTCGCTGCGGGCGCGTGACGGGGTCATCGAAGGTCTGGCATTCCTAAGCCGGGAGCGTGGGTTGGTGGTGTCGGTGACCTGTGGCAAGGGGCAATGCCCCGAGGCGGACATGGTGTTGCGTCTGGCAAGGCTTATTGAAGGACATTTGTCAGAACTGTCAGCCGCCCCGAAGCCCGAGTTGCCCAAACCCCCGGGGCTTCTCAAAGGTCCTTTGTTGCTGCCCGAAGCGCCCAATCCGGCCGCTCCTAGGCGCCGATCGCGGCGCTCTGCGCGGGGACGGGCGATGGCGGCCAGGCTGCTGCGGGCGATGGCGGCGGGCTTTTGTTTCGTAGTCCTCGGGCTATTGGCAAAGGTCGATCGTGCGTACGCTTGGGATCCGGCGACGACGCATGCGGGGCTGACCCAACGGGCGGCGCTGGCCTCGACGTTGCACCGGACGCTGGCGAAGAAACTGGGCAAGCCCCTGGGCCTGTTTGAACCACTACAAATGCACGTCCGGTTTTTGTCGGCGGAAGAACAACGGGGCGTCACCGTGCGTCTGGAATCCCTGGATCCGGAGGGTGGCTATCGCCCCGATCCTGATGGCACCCAGTCGGCCCTGGCCTGGTTGACAGCAGGTGCGGTGCTGGCCCAGATCCCCGCCGAACTGGGACGCCATCACTTCCTGGAACCAGCGACTGGGCTGGGACTGGACGATGCCCCCGGGATGGAAGGGCAGACGCATGCGTTGCGGCTGGCGTTTGATGGGGTGGGTAGCCTGCGGGGGCTGTTTACGGGCAGCACTTTTGATTTACGAGGGCGATCGGCCCTGCAATGGGCGTTTGCGCCGGACAACCAATTGGGCTGGCCAGCGTTTGCGGACGCCCTGCAGAGGTCGGTTGTCGCGGGCGATCCAGACGAACGTGAATTCGCCCTGGCCCGCGCGTTGGTGGCGCTTGGGGGGGTGGCCGCGGTGCTGGAAAACATGGGGGAACCCGCGCACGTTCGGAATGACTTTCGGGGAACGTTCTTTAAAAGTTTGGGCCCTAGCCCCTGGGAGACGGGGCCGCGATTTCAAGCCTTCGTGGCCCAGGCTTACGGACGCACGGGGATTCCCGCGCCGGGTAAGGCGGTTGCCCGGCCCACGCTGGCCAGTTTCTTTATGGCCCCCGATGGCCAGGGGTTGGCGCAAAGGACCCAGCGGCGGTTTTTTTCCGATGGGACCGTGCCACCGGATTTGACGATCGACGCGCAAACCACCCCGGCCCAGGTAAGGCAGCGGGCCAATGAAGGGCTGGTTTTTTCTAAACCCGGGTTGCCCAGGCTGGACCTTGGCACCGCGGGACGACGCCAATATGTGCGCATCGAGGGACGTCGGGTTTTGGCCTACGAACGAAACCAAACCCAGGTCGTGTTTGGGCTCGATGAGGCGGTTCATGCGGACAGCGCCAAGGCCCTGTTGCCGGAAATTGGGGCGTATGTGGCAGGATTTTTCGAGGCGTCGCTACGGGGTGGGGTGACCGCGGTTCGGGACGGGGACCGGGTACAGGTCAAAATTGAAGGACTGCGTGGGACGCTGCGGGGTGCGAAGGTTCAGGTGGTGGCCGACGTGCGGGGCCAGCGGCGGGCTCTGGGATTGGCGACGCCTTGGACAGACGCGGGCTTCACGATTGACGGTGCGGGGGCTCTGAAAAAAATTGGCGTGGTCGTCCAAGGCGAAGACGACGGGGGGCCATTCATCGCGGCGGCCGAAGTCTCGCTTAACTGATTTGATTGGGCGGAGGGTGCAAAGCGCAGTGCGGCCAGTGCGGCGGGGCGTTCATCGGGCCGACGGCGGTTTTGCCGGGGTCACTGGGGCGACGGCCAGGCGGTGGCGAAGGGGAATGGCAGGGTCGAATACGGACGCCAGGGCCTGCGATTCTTCATCGCCGTCGTCCTCTGCAGCGGCGGCGCGTAATCTGTCGGGCAGTGCAGGATCCAGGGAGCGGGCCAGCGCTGCGGCTTCCTGGGCTTCGGCGCGGGCGCCGGCCAGATGATGGGCCAGGGCTTGCCAGGCCAAAAGGCGGGGCTTTTCAATGGGTTTTGCGGTGTTAACGGCGTTGCAAAACGCGGTGGCGGCGGCCGGGGCCAGGTCTTGGGCTAGGTGGGCCCTGCCCAGATCGAACCAGGGCCAAGGGTTTTGTGCATCAAGGGAGGCAGCTTCGCAAAAGGCGACGACGGCCTCGGCGGGCTGTTGCAGTCTTCGGCGGGCGACGCCTAGATCATGGTGTCGTTCGGCAGCCCCCGGATCGCGGCGCAGGGCGCGTTCGGCCTGGCGCAAGGCCATAAGAGGCGTCAGTTCATCTCCTCCGGGTTCAAATGCATCGGGGTTAAATTCACCGTCGCTGTCGTAAAGAAGCTGTTCGGCGGCCAGCAACCCTTCTAGCCAGGGCGAAAAGGCCGATCCGGCCAGCCAACGTTCTTCTGATTCAGGAATGACCCTGACGACGGGACGGGCCTGGCCGGGCGGCGCTGCGGCCAAGACCAGGAAATCTCCGGTGGCGGTTTGCGCGAACACAAAGTCATCGTCGCGAAGCGGTGCCTGCCGGGGGGCTAGATAGAGTTGCACCAGATTAAGGGAAGAATCAGGGCCGACGCCGCCCAGGCGCACCGATTCGTTAAAAAGTTCCGCGCCGTCGAAGGACCCTAGGAATGCGCGTAGATCGTCGGGCAATGGGATGCCCATTTTGGCCTCGGCGTCGGATATTGCCGATGGGGAAGCGGCGTCGCCCACCCGAACCAACCCGTCGGGCAGTTGGCGTAGGGCCGTACGAAGGCCTTCGAAATCGGTGAATGTCGGGGCGCCAGATCGGGAACGCGCGCGTTTGGTCAACGCGGCGTCACCTGCGTCCGGGGGACGCGCCCCGGGTTGTGAGCAAGGCCCCAAGCCGCGATGTGGCCCCGAGCGATCCCTGGAAACGTCCGCCGATCTTTCCGCCGGTGATGGCGGCGGGTTCGGCGCGGAACGAATAGATGATGTCCACGCCGGGGGCGTTGGCGCCTTCTGTGCGCGGTTCGCCAAGTTCGGTTACGCGGGTGGTGCCGTCGGGGAGGCGCGCGGCGGTTAGGATGAGATCGAAGGCGGCCGCCGCCAGATCGCGTGTGGCGGGGGCCCCGGCCAAACTGGCGATGCGATGAAGGGCGTCGTTGGCAGAACGCGCCGCCACGGACGCAATCAAACCCTGGCTGCCAAGGGCGCCCTGGGCCAATGCATCGGCGGCAACCGCAAGGCTGGTCACATCCACAAGCAGGTAATCAGGACGGACGGCCGCGGCGGTGCTGACGGCATCCGGGGCGTCGGGGGTTAGGACCGTCCATGCCTGGTCCTCCGGCGGGGACAGGCCAGGGACCAGGGCCACCACGTTGGATTGGGTAGGCAGGGCAGCGCCCAAGGCGCCAAGGACGATGGCCCGCGCAACGGCATCACCGACCAGCAGGATGTTGCGGCGAGCGCCGACGCAGGCATCGATAAGGTCGCGCATTTCCTTGGACAGTCCGCCGTCGGCGACCAAATCTGACAAAGTCCGCGATCCGGGCGCGGTGCGGGTCAGCAGGCCGGATCCGGGGCCAGCCGGAGGAAGCACGGCGGCCAGATGCAGGCCCCCTGCAATGCTGACATTCATCGTGGTGGCATCGGCGGCGGGGCGGGGGTGCCCGCGGCCGCCGAGGGCGCGCAGGGCTTCGGTTATGGGCGCGGACAATGCCAGACCGTCAATGGTTTCGCGCAGGCCCCCACGTTCAAGATCGACGCCGGCGCCGCTAATTCGTAGGCTTTTGACGCCGCTTTCGCGGACACGGTCAAAAAGCCAAGTGGCCAGGCCATCCGCGGTACCGGGAATAGGCGGCGCCGTCGAGGGGACCGCAACGGTGGATCGATTTTTGGTCGCGGTCGGGGCATCCCGTTCTATGTCGTCTAGGGCGTCGACGTCCACGTCGGCGAGCGGCGGCATGGGACGCTTGAGGGGGGGCATTGCCAGCTTCGGGGCGCGGGCCGGAATCTCTTCGTCAAGCAGATCCATTTCGGCTGGCCCACTAGGCATCGGAGGTGCGTCATCATCGTCGATCGCGGAGAACGGGCGGACGGTGTCCCGCCGGGGCGGGGGGGGCGGCGCGGGCGGGGGTGGCAAGGGGGGCCGACCTCCCCCCAGTTTGGGCTTAGAGGCGGCTGTCGGGACCGGCTCCAGATCGTCGTTGGAGATCGACCGCATGCTGGCGCTAGGCCGGGGTGGCGGCGGCGGGGCGCGGCGAGGAATCGCGGTGCTCAGCGATCCGGCTTCGGGTGGGGCGGGCGGACCAGGTGGTGGTTGTGGCGGGCTGGCGATGGAGCCCGTGTCAGCGTCCTCAATTTTGACGATAAAATCGCCCACATAGACCTTGTCCGCCGCGCCCAAAATGGTCGTTTCGCTGATCTTTCGGCCGTTGACGTAGGTGCCGTTGGTGCTCTTCATGTCCTCGACCTGGTGCAGGTCATTTTCGATGAAGATCCGACAATGGCGCTTGGACACGTTGCCCTTGGGCAGGACTATGTCGTTCCCCTGCACCCGTCCAATGGTGATTTCGTTGCCCTCGAAGCTCAGTTGCTTCGTTTCACCACCTTTTTCGGTCAAGGTCAGGTTCAGCATGGAAAACGACGCTAAGGCCAGTGATCGGCGCGGTCAAGGTCTTTAGGGGTTTTAGGCGCCGGAACACACGGAATACGTTTCGACCGGCCACTAAATCAAGGTGTCCGCTGACCCGCTGGGATCTGGCGGGATTCTTTCCCAGGAGAGCAAATTCATGACCCGACGCGTTTCTGTCT
>JAYUUT010000078.1:0-22956 GCA_043754455.1 Myxococcales bacterium | reverse complement strand
GTCAAGCCGCCCCCCCCCAATCCCCCCAAGGTGGAAGCTGTTGACCCCGGCCGGGTGACGTTGCGGCGCCTGAACCGCGCTGAATACAACAACACGGTTCGCGATCTGTTGGGGACGGCCTTGCGTCCGGCGAATGATTTCCCGGCTGACGATCGTGGGTACGGATTCGACAACGTCGGGGATGTGTTGTCGTTGTCGCCACTTCAGGTTGACCTATACCAGGCCGCGGCTGAAACTTTGGTCGCCGAGGCCTTAGATCCAAAAAAGCCCAGCCGGGCAACGTTGGTGACTTGTCCGTTAGCAACCGGGGGCGACGCGTGTGCGCGCACGATCCTGCGGGGGATGGGTCGGCGGGCCTGGCGGCGGCCGTTGGCAGACGATGAACTTGACCGGTTGGTGGGCCGGGTGATGGCGGCGAAGAAGGCGGGAGATTCAGATGACGACGCCCTGTCGTTGGGACTTGAAAGTTTGTTGCTGTCGCCGAATTTTCTATTCCGCGTCGAAATTGATGCGAATCCCAATGCAGCCGACCCACACCTTTTGAACGCTCACGAACTGGCGTCGCGCCTGTCGTATTTTCTGTGGAGCAGCATGCCTGATGCCGAACTGTTCGCAGCCGCGGACAAGGGCAGCTTGTCAGATCCGACTGTCCTCGATGCTCATGTCAGCCGCATGCTGGGCAGCCCCAAGGCCGCAGCCTTGGTGGACAATTTTGCGGGGCAATGGTTGTTCGTCCGCAAACTGGACGAACACGAACCCGACAAAAAAGCATTTCCTTCCCTCGACATCCCCTTGCGGGACGCCATGAGGCAAGAAATGCAGATGATGTTTCGCGAGGTCCTGTCGGGGGGGCTGTCCCTGGACAGATTTCTGGATGCAGATTTCACCTTCTTGAACGACCGCCTAGCCAAACACTACGCATTACCCCTGCCCGGATCGCTCCAAATGATGAAGACGATGTTGGCGCCCGGCAATCGGGGCGGCCTTTTGACCCAGGCGGGGTTATTGATGGTGACGTCCTATCCCGCCCGAACATCCCCGGTGCAGCGCGGGCGCTGGGTGATGGACCAGATCCTCTGTACCCCGTTGCCCGATCCTCCCCCGGGCGTCGAAGGACTCAAGGCCGAAGTCACACCCACAGGAACGTTCCGTCAACGGCTAGAACAGCACCGCAAGGATGCCGTCTGTGCTGGCTGCCACGTCATGATGGATGCCATCGGGTTTGGCCTGGAAAACTATGATGGCATCGGTGCCTACCGCACAAGAGACGCAGGATTCGCTATCGACAGCACAGGCAAACTTCCCGACGGCCGAACGTTCAGCGGCGCGCGTCCCTTGGCCCGTTTGTTGGCAACGGATCCCAGTTATGTCCACTGCCTGTCGGAAAAACTGACCACGTTTGCGCTGGGCAGGGGCATGTTGCCGACCGACGACCGAACGATTGGGGCCATCGCCAAGGGACTGGCCGCAAACGGTTTCGATTTCCGTAACCTTGTCAAGTCGGTGGTTGCAAGCGAAGCCTTTCAAAAACGGCGGGGTGAACCCGCCCTTGCCGCAAACCAGGGAGCCGCACCATGAGTTTTCGCGTTCAGAAATCGCGGAGGGCGTTCCTAGGTGGGGCGGGCACCATCGTTGCCCTGCCGTTCCTGGAATCCATGGTGCCGCGGCAGGCCCTTGCCGCCGCACCGGCGAAACGACTGCTGTTTTATTTCGTTCCCTGCGGTATTCACATGCAGGCATGGACGCCGACCACAGCCGGGCCGGCCTTTGAACTTACGCCTATCCTGAAAAGTTTGGAACCGGTGCGCAGCCATGTGACGGTGATATCCGGTCTGGCCAATATGCCGGCAAGACCAGACGGGGCCGGGGATCACGCGTCCGGCACGGGGGGCTTTTTGACCTGCGCCCATCCGAAAAAGACCCCCGGCCTCGATATCCAAAATGGGATCTCGGTTGATCAAGTGGCGGCCAATCGCATAGGCGCCGATACAGTTTTTTCGTCGTTGCAACTGGGACTTGAAAGCGGCAGCGCTGCCGGGGATTGCGATTCGGGATACAGCTGTGCCTACGCACGCAGTATTTCCTGGTCTGGGCCTTCGACCCCGCTGCCGAAACTAACGAACCCCCAAACTGTGTTTGATCGATTGTTCCAGGGGACCGACGCTGCAAAAACCGTCGCCGATCGCATGCGCCGAAAACGACATCAGACCAGCGTTTTGGATCAAGCCAAAGACGACGCCCAGCGTTTGTCTGCCCGCATGGGACGAACGGATCGCAAAAAATTGGATGAATACCTAACCGGGGTTCGTGAACTTGAAACCCGGGTGCGAAACCTACCCGTTGATGTGGCGACGGGGGCGGCATGCAAGGCTGAAGCGCGTCCGGCTGCCAATCTGGCGGCTCCGATGCTCGTCAAGGCCATGACCGATCTGATGGTCATGGCCTTTCAGTGTGACCTGACCCGGGTCACATCGTTCATGCTGGGCAATGCGGGGTCGGGACGATCTTTCCCATTCCTGAACATCACGGGCGGACACCATGAGCTGTCCCATCACCAGATGAAACCCGAAAATCTGACGGCCCTGCAGGCCATCGGCACGTGGGAGATTGAACAGTTCGCGTATCTGCTGACCCGGATGAAGGCCATCGACGAAGGCAATGGAACCACCTTGCTAGACAATGCGGGTGTGTTTTTCTCCAGTGAGATTACCGACGGAGATCGCCACAATCACGACAACATGCCGGTGTTATTGGCTGGCAAGGGGGGCGGCGCCTGGAAGGGGGGAACACATCTGAACCTGCCTGTCGCCCAGAAGGTGCCCCTTAGCAATCTGTATCTGGCGATGTTGGCCACAGTGGGCGCGGTTCCACAGAAATTTGGCGACAGCACGGGTGTGCTTTCGGGGCTTTAGCTAGTCGCAGTCGCAGTCGCGGCACGGCTGTGACGATGATTGGGGCCCGGCGCCGCAAAACACATCGAGCGCGCTTCGCAACGACTGACGGGCCCGGTGCAGACGAACCGTGGCGTTGTTGATCGAAAGGCCCAGTGTCGCTGCTGTCTCCGGCAGGGACTCGTCGTTCAGATCGACGCGGGTCAGGACGTCTCGGTAAGACGGCTTCAAGGTTTCGACCAGCCCCAGCGTGCAGCCACAGGACGCGACCTCTTCGGGCTCGCTGGTAGGCAACATGGCGGCCAACACTTCCAAACGCTTTTGCTGGTGGGCCCAAGACGCATGATGTTCGGCAATCAACCGCCGAAGCACCCGAAAGAACCAGGGTACGACTTTGTCCTCGTCACGCAGGGTCCCCAGTTTCAACGCCGCGCGTTCGAACCCCTGTTGCAGCAGGTCATCAGCGTCGGCTGGGCCCTGAACACGACCGCGCACGAACGCCAGAAATTCACCCCGGCGCGCCACCAGCAGGGTTAACAGGTGGTGCGTCGGGGCCGTGGGCCGATCTTCGTTAAGGTCCCCGGGCATGTTGGATACTTCTACCAAGTGACCCCTGTTCCATCAGCCTTTGGTTGTGGCACAACAGCCGGACGTGCGACACCCCGGGGGGCAGCAGTCGCAACATCCTTCACAGGGGCCGCAGTTGCAGGACGATGCCGGGGCGGGTCTGGGGGCGGATTTGGGGGCCTGGGTCTTCTTCTGGGACATGGTGATCTCCTTTTTCACAGGAGAAGACAGGGCAGCGGCCGATTCCTTACAGTCCTTGGGGAAAGAATCGGAAACCCGTCTAAGCAGCAGCTAGGACAGGCGGACGTAACCAGGCCTGGGGGCGCATTTGCAGCGCGACCCCGTCGCCGTCGGGCTGCATCTGGGAAGGCGCGTTCATCACGCCGACCTCCGTCCAGAAGGCCGCGTCCTTGCCGGGGTCGATCGGGAAACTGATGAATACGAAAGGTGAGTGTCCCTCGGGCGCCTGAATCATGGCCTCGATCTGACGACTTCTGGTACCAAAACGCATCGATCCGCGCGCGGCATAGGTATTCGGGCCGACCTGACGCACGCGGGTTGATTTGAAGCTAAACAAATCGTTCCCGGTGGCCGTCCCTGCACTGGTTGCGTCAAATAGAATTTGCGCGGTCCCATCCTCCGGGGCTTCGGTCACCATGGCGATAGGCATCCACTGGGCAAAATGGCCCTGCAACATCAAAGGGCCGCCGCTGATCTGAAGGTCGATGGCGCGCCGGGCGGGGGTTAGCAGATGGCGGGATGATCGTTTCATGACCCCCGTAAGGAAAGCACCCCGTCCCGAACGTCAAGCATTGCGGCACGATCATTGGCATATGCCGCCCCGGCAGTCGCAAAGCGGCGCCGGGGTCGTGTCACAGCGGACGATCGGCGCCAAAATGGCCCGCCACGGTAATTCTGGCCGGGCCCCCCCATCAGGAGTTGCGTCTTCTTGCAGGCTGTCCGCAATGACCTGGCCGCGCAGGATACCGGCAACGGGATCACTGCCGGTATTGGGTGCGGGTTCGGGAGCCAGCCCCCAAACCCGCAATCCCTTGTCCTCGAAGCGCAGATACCCCAACCGCAGGGGGCGCCCCATAAATTGCTCGGGCGCAAAGGGCAGCTCTAACTTCAGGACATTGGTGGTCATGATCCGCTTCATGCGCACGGTTGCGGCGTCGCCCAGCGCGCCCCGTATGGGCGATGGGGCGCGCGACAAACAGACGCGTGTGCGGGTCGCGGGCAGGGCCATGCGGGGGATCGTGAGACGCGTTCCGTCATCAAGATCCAGGGATCCCCCTTCGCTATTGAATTCACCGCAGGATTCGTCCGCTGGGCGCAGGCTGGAATCGTCAGCCGCCGACGGTGTTGCGTCGTGAACAGATGGCCTGGCGTCAGGGCGTGCGTCCTTACCGCGCGGACCACCCAAAGCGGTCGCGTCGAAAAGCCCATCCCCACAGCCGGAAATGACCAGCAGGGACAGCGCAGCAAGGGCCCGAAGCGTTGAGATCAAGCGACCCGACCATAGTACCGGTTATTCGTCACCGTCGCCTTCGGCCCAGAATGGGTCATGGTGGCGAGCGGACTATCCAAACACGATCGTGCGGTTTTCAAACACCAACACGCGAGAATCCAAATGTAGGCGAACCGCCCGGGTCAGAACCTGACGTTCCAGTTCGCGGCCTTTGCGGACCAGTTCGTCAACCTCGTCGCGGTGGCTGACCCGGCACACGTCCTGGTCGATAATGGGTCCCTGATCGAGATCCGCCGTGACGTAATGGGCGGTGGCACCGATAACCTTCACTCCGCGTTCTTTGGCTTGGTGGTAGGGGCGGGCGCCCACGAACGCGGGCAAAAATGAATGGTGAATGTTGATAATGCGTCCAGGCCATCGGTCGACGAAACGGGGTGACAAAATCTGCATGTATCGGGCCAGTACCAAAAGGTCGACGCGCAGGCTGTCCACCAGATCCAATTGCTGTTGTTCGGCCGCGGCCTTGTTGCTGGCATTGACAGGAACCCTGGTGAAGGGCACGTCGAAATGGCGGCTGACCGTTTCGCCATCGGGGTGGTTGGAAATGACGTGCGCGATGTCCCCGCCCAGTTCCCCCAATTGCTGACACAGCAGAAGGTCATATAGGCAGTGGGTGTGTTTGCTGACAAAAACCGCCACGCGGGGGCGGTGGTCGGAAAACGTCAGGTTCCACCGCAGATCGAATTGCAGAGCCATCGCCGCCAGGGCCGTGTGCAGGCCGGTGCTGTCTAGGTCGAACGTCGCCAGGTCCCAGACCAGGCGCATGAAGAACACGCCGCTGCCGCGTTCGGCGTGCTGATCGGCATCCAAGATATTGCCCCCATGCCGAAAGACGAAATCTGACAGGGCGGCGACCAGCCCGGTGCGGTCGCGGCAAGAAACCAGTAGCGTGGCGGTGACGGGGGCGGCATTCACGGACGGCAGGATACCCATTTGGATCAGATGGCCTGGTCCAACAGTGGAGCGCCCGTGTCCCAGCGGGACAAATTGGCTAGAAAATGGCTGACCAGGCGATCAAATTCGTTGTGGTGCCCCCCCGCCGTATGCGGCGTGATCGTGCAGTGGGGGATCGCCCACAAGGGGTGATTGATGGGCAAGGGTTCGGGTTCGGTGACGTCTAGGTAGGCCGCCGCAAGGCTGCGCGCGATCAGAGCCTCCCCAAGCGCGTCTTGATCGACGGTGGTGCCGCGGCCAATGTTGATGAAGGTTGCGGTTGGCTTCATCGAACGGAACCTTTGCTTATCGAAGAAGCCCGCGCTTTCGGCGTTAGCCGGCAATACGTTGATGATGTGATCGGCCTTTGGCAGCCAGGTGTCCATATCCACAATGGCATGCACGGGCACCGCGCCGGGTTGCGCGGGCGGGGTCCGGCGAAACCCAATGACGGTCATGCCAAACGGTGTCAGCAGCTCTGCGATCCGTTTTCCGATGGCGCCGAACCCCACGATCAACACGGTTTGTCCAGGGCCCAGAAGCCTCGACATCGATCGGTTGGCGGCGGTGGTCCAGGCTCGATCGCCGTACTGATGCCCAAGGGCCTGGGGGAGCGCGCGTGCCTGCGCCAGCAGGAAGGCCACCGCGTGCTGTGCGCAGGGCTCGTCAAACACGCTGGAACTGACGGTCAACCGGGCCCCCCGGTCGGTGAAGGCGCGCCTGACGTCGGGTCGATCGTACGCGGTGTATCCCGCGCTGGACAGATGTACCCATTTCAGGCGCGGCGATTTCACGGCCACGTCAGCGTTCGGTTGCCCAAACGCGATATCCGCACCGGTCATATCCGGATCAGCGGCGCCATCCACCAACCGATGCCCACCAATTCCTGCCGTCAGGCTTGCGTGGACGGCTTCGGGATAACGGACGTTGCACCAAATGGTCAGAGGGCTGTGTGGCATAGGCCCGGCATCTTACGCCAGCGGTTCATCCAGTCCCAAGGCCCGCCTGACCGTCTTGATGTTGATGGCCAGCAGCAGGGGCAGCGCCAGCAATTCCAAAACACCCCCCAGCGCAAACATGGTTTGGGGGGCGGTACGTTCGGCCAAGTGACCCCCAAGAAAAGGTGCCCACGTCCCCCGGAGGTTGGCTATCGACACAAACAATTGAAAATGCGTTGCCCCGGCAGCGGGGTTGGTCAGGTCCATCAGCAGGGCAATGCAAGCGGTCTGCATCAGGCCCGAACAGATCCCCACAGCCACCGTGAATCCCACCATGAACGGCAGCGAACCCCAGTGGGATCGCATCGCCGAAAGGACGATTTCTGCGCTTGCCAAACTTAAGCCGCCAACAACCAAACACTGCCGCCGCCCCAACCGATCCGCCAGCCAACCGCCCAGAACCGCCCCGGCCAACATGGCCGCCTGAAGCGCAGTTTGCAGCGTGTTCACCTGAACCTCCGTGAAATGAAGGAGGTTGCGATACAGTGGAACCCCCATCGGCTGCAGGAAGTATTCGCTGGACGCGGCCAAGGTCACGTAGATGCACGCCGCGATGGTTCCCCGCAAACGAAACGCGCGCCCCAATTCGCGCATCAGCCCCGCTGACACAGGTCCTGCTGGGGGCTCGCTGCACCTGAACACTAAGACGAGGGGAAGGATCAACAGCAGGATCGCCGCTGCATAGGCCGCCGTCCACCCCGCCTGGCTGCCCACCCACGACAGGCCGCCCCCGACAAGACTGCCCGCCAATTTGCTGGCCGACATGATGCTGCTGCCCCGTGCCCGTTCCTGCGGGGCCAACATCCGCAACGCCATCGCGTCGGTCGCCACATCCTGGGTCGCCGCGAACACGTTGTGAATGAACACCAGCGCTGTGAACGCACGCAACGCCCCTACCGGATCCACCCGCGATATCGACAACAGCGACAGCGCCATCCCCAGTTCCGCCAGAAACAAAAACGGTCTCAACCGCCCATAACGCCCAAAAGAAATTCGATCCACCAAAGGCCCCAGCAGGGGCTTTAAGGCCCAGGGTGTCCAGGCGGCCGCCAAAATCTGTCCGATTGCGGCCGCCCCGACACCCCGAAACCCCAACTGCACGGGTAACGCGACAGTCAGGAAGCCCCATGGCGCGCCTTGCGCGAAATAGAGCCCCCCGAGCGTCAGAAACCTCAAACGACGGCTACGGCGCTACGACACAGTTCGTTCGGATGTACAGGCTTTTCGGGGTGTTGGGGCAGGGATCTCCGAAAACCGTGTTGTTCGCTCCGACCGTGCACGTGTTGTTGCCCTGACAAAGCGCGTTCACGACCGTTACGGACGTCCCGCTGTTGCAGCCCCCAAGGGCGAAGTCGTTGTTGCCGCAGGTTCCGGTCGGGGTGCCGTAGCTGGCGAAGGTGGTGGCCGCCATCACCTGGCCCGCAGGACAGGTGAGCACAACCGTGTTGTTGTTGGGCGATTCGATGGCCGTTCCACAGACGCTTCCGCACATCGCACCCGTGTCGGCGGGGCATGCGGCGGTCCCTCCTGTACAAAACTCTGCCGGGTCACAACCCCCGACCGACGGGCGGCAGGTGGTGTTAGCGCTGAGGAAGACGTTGGCCGGGCAGGCGGGAGCGGAACCGGTGCAGGTTTCTGCTGGGTCACAGACCCCCTGCGAGGCGTTGCAGATGGTTCCAGCGCCCGTCAAGACGTTGGCAGGGCATGCGGGAGTGGACCCGGTGCAAGTTTCCGCTGGGTCACACGCGCCCAGCGAGGCGTTGCAGATGGTTCCAGCGCCAATCAAGACGTCGGTAGGGCAGGTATTCGACGCTCCCGTGCATACCTCAGCGGTGTCGCAGCTGCCCGCGGCAGGTCGACAAGACGCATTCAAAGGACGGAAGGTATCCGTGCAAACCTTGTCGCCGGCGCCAACGCCTTCTCCGTTGGGGCCAGGGCAAAAGTCGTCCCGGTCGCATGTATCGGCGGCCAGCGAAGCGGTCTGGCAGCGAACCAAAATGGTCTCGACCGCATCCGGGGCGCACTGATCGTCAGTTCCGTTGCAGGTCTCGCCAATGTCGCAGGTGTTGCTTTTGGCGCGACAGGATACGGTGTTGTTCTTGAACGCATTGGCGGGGCAGGCCGCCCCAGTGCCCGTGCACAATTCTTCGATGTCACAGGTCGTGCTGGCCCCGGCGGACGCGCCAACAGCGGCCCGGCACACGGTTGTGGGCGGCTCGAACGAATCACCGGGACAAAAATCAGTGTTGCCCGTGCAGTTCTCCGCAACGTCGCAGATGCCCGCGACGGGCCGGCATACATCGGCGGCCGACCGGCGCTGATCGTTGGGACAGGCCATGGTGGCGCCGTCGCAGTATTCGGGGCGGTCGCAATCCCCGCGGGCGGGGCGGCAGGACGTGGTCTGGGGGGCGGCGTTGCGAACGCAGAAGCCGCTGACACAGGTATCAATGCTGCACAGATTGTTGTCGTTGCAGTCGCTGGCCGTCGCACATGGGATCATGGTCGCCAACGCATCGCTGGGGGTCGCGTCGGTCAGCACACGGTCGGCGTCCACGATACTTGGCGCGTCGATGGCGGCGGCTGCGGTATCCGGGGACATGTTGTTCGGTGTCCGGGTGTCTGGCGACGTGTTGTTGCCCGGGTTGGTGGACAGATCTCTGGGGGCGTCCATCGTGACAACGATAGGAGGCGCAATGACAACCTGGCGGTCGACGGCGCCATCGCCCCCCGCATCGCCCCGTGCGGTATCAGCGGCAGGGGCAACGTCGCGTGCGGCATCAACGGTCACGACGACGGCGCCGTCCCCGGTGTTCGTGCTTCCCGCGCCGTCCGACGGAATCATGGCAACGTTCGTGTCAATTCTGGGCGCCATGCCTGCGCCCATGTCCGCCGCTTGACCTGTGACATTTGCGTCCCGATTCTGGCCCTGGGATGTTCCCGACTTTGCGTCGACCTTGCTTCCGTCTCCCGTAGACGTCCCGCAAGCGGCCCCACTGAGCGCGATTCCCACGCAGAACAGCCAGACATGGTGAGTTGAAGAAAACGCAGTCTTGGTCCGATACATTCCGTGCCTCCCGGCGAACGCTGTTGTTTTGTACAACGCTAACGCGCGCATTATCTTCGCGTTTTACAGATCTGTCTAGTCCTTAGATCCTGGCCTCAGTAGACGTGTAAGGCGGTGTGCGAGAGAGCGATTCAGCGAAACCGCCCGTTCTGCCGCCACCCGTGCCCGTTCGGGACTTCCCCTCTCGTCTTCCAATTCGGCCATTGCAAGCCAGGCTTCTGCAAACTTCGGATCAATGGCCAGCGCACGGTCGATGGCGTAGGCCGCCGCCACACGCGAGCGCGCGGGATCAAATCCCAGCTTCCTGGCGGCCAGGGCCCGTGCGGTTTGTAGTTCGGCCTCTCGCACCCAGGGCTCACTTAGGCCTTGCAGAATCTGCCGCGCCGTCGTCAAATCTTTTTCGGCCTCGTCGAAGCTCGTGGTGGGGTCTTCTCCGCGTTGGGTCTCGGCCCGGCCCTTCCAGATGCCCAGGTCGGCCATATGAAGGTTGGTCCATCCGTCTCCCGAATACAGCCGCAGAGCTTCTGCCAAATCCATTTTTGCGGCAGCGAAATCGTCACTGGGGTCCTGTCCGTGTTCAACTTTCCATCGCCCCCGCAGCGTGCGTGCAATGCCCCTCCAGTCCCACGCATCAGGACGCCGTCGGTCCAGCGCCTCGGCCGCGTTTAGATCTTGAATCGCGCGATCGATTTGGGCACTAGGATCTTCATTCCGTTCCATCAACACTTCGGCCCGTCGGGTTAGCGTGCGGCCCCGGGACCCTCGATAGTCAGGCCGCTGCGGGGCCGCGGCGATGGCCTGGTCCAGAAACTGTTCGGACGCCGCCAGATCCGGCATCGGATCTTCTCCGATCCGGCTTTTATAAATCGAAAGATATCGATGAACGGACGCACGTCCCGCCGCCCCCATACGTCCCTTGCTGGCGCGCAGCGCTTCTGCGAAATCGTGGACAGCCTGGGCAAGGCGGGGCTGTGGATCACCCCCCGTCATCAGGTCGGTGTGCCCTTGTCCCAAAAGGACATTGCCCAAACACATCCACGCCTCCGCGAAATCGGGATCCAGTTGGGTCGCCAGGGTGGCGTCTTCGATGGCGCCGCTAGTATCGTTCATACGTCGCCGCATTTCGCATCGTCCAACCAGATGCGGCACATACCCTCGGTCCCGACGGATCGCTTCAGTGTAAGAAGCGGACGCCTCCTGCGCGCTGTTGTCCAACTCTTCGGCGCGTGCACGTGCGTCCCACAACTCCTCGCGATCGGGCACAGCCGCCAATGACCGGCCCAGCAACAGGCGCGCCTGTTTGTACTGGCCCCTTTGGTACGCCAATAGTCCCCGTGTGGCGTCGGCCAACGAGACATCGTGCACAGGCAATGATTCAAGCCGCGTGCAATCCGCAAGGATCATTTCGCGCAGGCGACGCAGGTCCGGCACCAGGACCTCAGCCGCGTCTATAGAAATCACGCCCGATCCGCCCGAAACAAACAATTTGCCTAGAACATCGTCCAGCAGCCGTCCATATTGGGACGACATCAACACCGTCCGTTCGTACAGGGCGGGGGCAAATCCAGGATCCTCCCGCAGGGCGCGTTCCTGGTGAACCAGGGCCACGTCTTCGTTCAGCAGCGCCCGGTGCATGCGGCCCATTAAATATTCAACTTCGGCCACCTGCACCCCGCGGGCGCGCACCCGATCGTAGGCGATTTGCAGCCGGGGCAGCGCCTTGTGCATGGCCCTGGTCTCGCCGGCCCGCCGCAGTTGCAGCGCCGTTTCCAGTTGCAATTGAGCCACGTCCCGAAGGGCATCGACGGCAGCCCGTCGTTCGTTTTGGACCCGCGCGCGAAACCCCACAATCAGCCCGCCCGCTACCAACACGCCTAGGCCAGCCATCGTAAGGACCGCGTGTCGGCGCAACCCTCGTTTTAATAGGTCCTCCAGCCCTCGGGGTCTTGCACGCGTTGGGTTGTCAGCCAGCACCCGGGCCAGATCATCGGCAAAGGCCGCGGCACTTTGGTACCTTTTTTTCGGGTCGGACGCCATCGCGGTCTCGATGATGGTTTCGACGCGAAGGTCAATGTCGGGCCTTATCTTGCGGGGGCGCACAGGTTCTCCTTGAAGCACTTGGGCGACCACAGCGGCAAACGAATCGCCTCGAAATGGGGCCTTGTGCGTGACCAGGTGATACAAGGTTGCGCCCAGTCCATAAACGTCGGTGTGGACGCCGTGTGCGGTTTCGTCGCCGCGGGCCTGTTCTGGGGACATGTAAGCGGCGGTGCCCAGGACGTCACCAGGGCGGGTCAGGCGCGACGAATTCTCCTGGCGCAAGTGGGCCAGCCCGAAATCCAGAACGAACGCGTTTCCGCTGCGGTCGATCATGATGTTGCCCGGTTTTATGTCGCGGTGGACAAGTCCCCTTTGGTGCGCGTGTTCGACCGCCATCGCGATTTTTTGCATGACCTCCAGGGCCTGCGGGATGGGCAGCGCCGCTTGATCCAGGGTGTTGCCGTCGATAAAAGGCATGACCAAAAACACCCGATCTCGATCGATCCCCACCTGGTAAATGGGAACGATGTTGGGATGCGACAGCCGTCCAGCGGCCAGTGCTTCGCGTTCAAACCGTTCGCGGCCCGAAACGGAATCTATCGGGGCTGTGGACAGTTTCAGCGCCACCCAGCGATCTAATCGGCGATCCCAGGCCCGCCACACTTCCCCTGCGCCGCCGCGGCCCTTTAGGTCGCACAGCACGAAATCGCCCAGGTGCCGTCCAGGATCCGCCGCCGCTGCCTGCACCTCGGGGGGCAGCGGCGCCTCCCTCAGCACAGGGGCGCGCACAAAGGCCTCGCGGGCCAAGGAGGCTTCGATACTGGCGGTGGTTTTTGGGTCCAGCAGGCCCCGGGCCGTCAACCTTTGCACCAGGGTCGCCCCAGAATCGTCCGATTGGGCCACTTCATCGCGTGCGGTATCGGCATCGGCCTGGGTTAGGTGTCCCTGTTCTATGGCCCGGCCCACCACGCGTTCATCTTGTTCCGCGCGAAAAACCCCCCGCAGGTGGATGGCGGCGCCGGGTGGAAGGAGCGATGGCGCCACGAAAATTCACCCTCCGAAAAGGCTTCGCAGTTCGGCGGCCAGTTCATCAGGACCGTCCACATAGCCACGAACCACCTCAGTCACGATGTCCCTGAACAGCGCCCGGGCGTGGCCCAGCGCATGTTTGATCTGGGGCACCGATAGCCCCAGTTCGGCACCCAGCGCGCTGTAGCTGTGCGTCGCTGAATCACCTTCTAGGTCGTAGCGTCGGAACACAGTGAACGTGGATGTCCTGCCTTCTTCGATCAATTTTTTTTCCAGCATGGCGACGGCCCGCCCCATCACCACCTGGTTCCAGGCGACGTCGAATATCTGGTCAGGGGTCAGGGCGGCCGCATCAGGGATGTGGTCCCCGATGCCGTGGTCATCGTTCAAGGATAGGGTCGGCATGCCGCCGCCCCGCTTCTGTCGGCCGGCATCACGGATCGTGTTGCGCATGAAACTGGTCAGCGCCGCCCGCAACAACCCGCGAAAACTCCCCCGTTCCGGAACGTAGGATCGCAACAGCTCCCAATCGAAAATGACCGTCGCGAAAAACTCCTGGGCCAGATCTTTGGCGTCATCGTCGGTTTTTGCCCACGAATACCGGATGACGAAATACACCGGGCGCCAATACAGTTCGACCAGCCGTTTTAGGTGGCGGGTGTACTCGGCGGATCCAGGATCCCGGGCGTGCCTGATCATCGACCAGGCGGTTTCGGGAAATTCTCGATTGCCGCTGATGCCGGTGTCGTCGATGCCCATAGGGTGCAGCCACAGCCTATCGCACAAATGCCCCATTGGGTCCGGTTTCAGGGCACCCTAGGGGCAATGCGCGCTGCTTTTGAAAAAGTTGACCTCCGCGGGGGGGGGTTCTTCGCACTCAAGACCCGCCATGATCCGCAATTCGAATTCGCCTGGCACTACCACCCCGAATTCGAGCTGACCCTTATTACCGACAGTTCAGGGCGGCGGTTCGTTGGCGACAACATCGCCGACTATACGACGGGCGACCTTGTGTTAATCGGGCCCAATTTGCCCCACACATGGTGTTCCTTCCCGACGCAACGCCCGCGACGCCACGGCGCCATCGTGGTTCAATTCAAGGCCGATTTTCTGGGGCCCCAGGGGCTGCAAGGGCCAGGTCTGCTTCGGCTTCGTAGGCTGCTAGATCGGGCCCGGTTGGGCATCACCTTTGGTGGCGCGTCCCGGGATCGGGTGGTCCGGCGACTCGCGGCCTTGTCGGATCTGACGGCCCTTGGCCAGTTGGCTGAATTTCTTTGTGTTCTGGACGAACTGGGCGACGCCACCGATGGCCGCACCTTGTCCACGCGTACGTTCGATGTGGAGGGGCCGGGCAGCAAAAACCACCCGATTGACGTTGTCTGCCGACACCTAAACCAACGGTTTCGCGAACCCCTAACCTTGCCGGGCGTTGCGCGTCTTGCCGCCCTCAGTCCGTCGGCCTTTTCGCGGTTTTTTCATCGAACCACCGGAAAAACGTTTTCTGCCTACCTGAACGAAATTCGTATTGGCGAGGCCTGTCGGCTGCTGATGGAAACCGAAAGAGGCATATTTGACATCGCAGATGCTTCTGGCTTTACCAACCTATCCAACTTCAACCGGCAATTCCTGAAAGTGCGCGGCCAACGGCCCTCCGCCTTTCGACGTGAACACCGCGTCCCTGTCTCGATCCCCTGGCGCGCATGAACCGAATCCGAACGGCATCCCGCACGAGGGACGTCAGGCGCGTGTTTCGGCGGCTGGTGTCAGAAGTCGCTTGATCCGCTTTCGCGCCCTGAGCAGCCGTGTGCCCACCGTGGCAGGGGGAATGCCTAGGCGTACGCCCATCTCCCGGTAGCTACATTTTTGCTCGACTTGTAGGGACAGGACCTCGCGGAATTCATGCGGTAGCCTTTCGATGGCGGCGACCACCGTGCCGTGGTCCAGCGCCATCCACCAGGGTTCGGCCGGAACATCTGCTTCGGGGGATGCCAGTTCGAGGCTGTCGATCGGATCGCAGGCCGTTTCATGGGATCGGCGACGGCACCGATCGATAAACAGGTTGAACATGATGCGGTACAACCACTGCCGCAGGCTGGCCTCAGGATCGGCGCCCGAATGAAACTGTTCCTGGCAACGCAGCGCCCGTTCCAGGGTGTCTTGCACCAGATCCCACGCGTCCTGGGTCGACCTTTCCAGTTTTACGGCACGCCCCAGCAGGGCGGGTTCCAGCGGCACAAGCCGATTGGCAAATCGTTCCGGGTGATGTTCCAGCATGACCACCTAGTCATAAGCAGGAATCATGCCGTGATGCCTAATCAAGAATATTTAATGAAATCAACCATTTAGAAGGCAAGGATCCTCCGGAATATTCGGTCGAACCTTCGTTGTGTATTCGAAGTCATCGCTACCGCGCAACTTGTATCAACAATCTGGATGAACGGTGCGTTATCGACCGCAGGTTGATCGTAGCCGCCGCGTTAGTTTCGCGGCCGATCGAGGGGCAGCCGGATTCTGAACCTCGTGTTTTCGCCTTCTTCACTTTGCACACTGATGCTGCCCCCGTGCCGCTCGATGGTGGTCCTGCACATGGCGAGGCCCAATCCCAGGCCGTTGGCCCCCTTGGTGCTGAAGAAGGGTTGAAATAGGCGCGCTTTGATCTCGTCCGGAATCGGCGGGCCGTCGTTTTCGACATCGATGACGGCATGGTCCCCGTCGATTGATGTACGGACCACAATGTTTCCCTGTGGTGGCGCGGCCTGAAACGCATTGCGGATCAGGTTGATCAGCACCTGGTACAGGCGAAAACAATCGCCGCGGATGCGCGCCCCAGACGAAAAATCAGCGCGAATCGTTCGGCTGCCGATCAGGGGATCGAAGCTGCTGAAGGCAACCGCAAATCGCGCCAACGCATCAACGTCCTCAACGTCAAGCCGCAACACCTCAGGTCGGCTTTCGGCGTAGTTACGAATTTCGTCCAGCATGGCGTCCAGGGTTCGCACACCGGTTACCGCGTATCCCAGGAGTTCTTCTAGCCGCGGATCGCGCCGGTGTACCCCTGACCCCACCAAAATGTTGAACTCTTGTAAGGCGGCCAGATGGCCAGCAATAACGGGAATCAGCCCCGATGTCACACGACCCAGGGTTGCCAGCCGCTGCAGATGTCGGAGCCGAGCTTGGCTTTCTTGCAGCGCACGGACGGCCTCTGCCAGACCTGTGTTTTCGACCTCCAGGTCGACAGCGGCGTTGTTCAGTTCGCTTTCCATGACGGCCAGGGCGTGGGCCTTCGTCACGGCATCGATGAGAACGGCCGGCCGCACGTCATCGGACAATATCCGGAACACCCGCCATTGGTTGATAGCCTCAAGCAGGAGGTCACGGTTTCGGGTGCCCCCAATCAGGATGGGGCGACCGGGCCGGGCGGCTTCGGCCAAATGCAGCAGCGTTCCCCGGGATCGGCCCTTCAGATCCTCGGCCGCCAGGACCAGCACGGTGGGGCCGGTGAGGACAGGAGGGGCCCCGCCTACGAACTTGATCACGCGCACGCCCTTGAGCGATTCGGCGGCGATGGCACGTTCCACCGTGATCGCGGCGACAGGGCCCAGGACAACCTGAAGCGGAATCGGGTCTGGTTTGGGCGGGCGGGCGGGCGGGGCGGGCATTAAATCTTCTTGGGGTTAGGGGCCGTCGTCGGTGGGGATGGCGTGGGAGAGCCACAGCCGAGCCAAGGTTCCTTGGCCCCCAGGCGCAATGGACAAGGTGAACCGTCCCCCATGCGCTTCGGCAGCTAACCGCACAAGCTCAAGTCCCATTCCATCCGGTTCGGTTCCAGGCTGTGAGGCGGCCCCAAAAGGCCGTGAGGCATTCTCCGCGAGCCGCGTCGAGATTCCCACCCCCCGATCGCGCACCTCGAAAGTCAGGTCGTGGCCTTCGGGACCCGGACAAATCGCGACGTCAATCGCGCGGTCGACACTGCTAGCCGCGGCGGCGTTGCGCAACGTCGCAAGGATCCCCTGTCGAACCGAGGCGGGATCGATGTTGATCACGCGGACCGTCTCCTCAATGTCGATACGAATCGTGCGACTTTTTCCTGCCGCTTCCAGGGCGAAAAGCGCGATGACTTCGCCAATGAAGGGGCGTATTTCAATCGGAATGCGACGGGCCAATTGAATCTCGCCGCGGGACAGATCGTTAATGTCCCGCACCAACCGCAACAGGGCATCCAGGGATTGGAACGCAGTATGGGCCGCCCGCAGGAGGGCCGCCTCGCCTGGGTTTTGCTGCACGATCTCAAGCAGGTTCATCATCACGGACAAACTGTTCCGTATGTTGTGGGTGATGCCCGATGTGAAGCGGCCTAGGGTACCCATTCGTTCGGCTGCCAGCAGATCTGAATCTGAGCGCCGCAGGTCACCTAGCGTTTTGGCCATTTCGTCGCGGCGTTCCCCCAAAACCTTGACCAGGTGCCGCACAGTTGCGCGGGCTTGGTATAGCCAGACCGCGTCGCGAACCGCTGATCGAAGTTCATCAGGGTTCCACGGCTTTAGGAAAAAACCGTAAACGGCCCCTTCGTTCACTGAGGCGATGATGGGTGTCAGATCAGAATAACCCGTCAGGACGACGCGAATCGTATCCGGGGTGCGGCGGGATACCTCGGTCAACAGTTCAATACCAGACATTCCCGGCATGCGTTGATCCGAAACAATCAGCGCCACAGGACCTACCTTGCGCAAAACCGCCAAGGCCGCGTGTCCGTCGGCGGCGCAGTGGACATCGAACTCCTCCTCCAACAAGACCGACAGCACCTCCAGGTTATTAGGCTCGTCGTCAACCAATAGGACACGGCGGTTCGGCGTTAGGTTGACCCCCAAGGCGCGCAGCCGGTCCGACAACAAGGTGGGGGGGGTGGGGGAAGTCATCGGCAGCGTGATCTTGCCAGAAGCGATCTCTTGGAGCAATTCGGAGGGGGCACGAGTCCCGTGTAGTATCCGTTGTCTCGCCATGTCGTACGCAGAACTTGAAACCCGCCACCGCCGTTTGTCGCATTTGTCACATGTCGAAGCCATTGCTGGGTGGGACGAGGCGGCGATGATGCCGGAGGGCGGGGGCGAGGCCCGGGCGGAAGCCCTTGCTACGTTGCGGGTGCTCATACATGGGCAGGCCACGGATCCCGCGATGGCCGACCTGTTTGGGGCGGCGGACGCCGAATCAGCCGGCGGACAACTGTCCCCCTGGCAGATGGCAAACCTGCGTGAGATGAAACGCGGTTGGATCCGTGAGACGTGCCTGCCTGCCGATTTAGTTGAAGCGGCCTCACGCGCCGAATCGCGCAGCGAACAGGCGTGGCGCAAGATGCGTGCGCAGAACGACTGGGATGGGTTTCGCCCGTTGTTGCACGAGGTGTTGGCGCGCAAACGTGAGGTGGCGGCAGCTTTGGGCGATCGGTTGAAACTGGGCCCGTACGATGCGCTTTTGGATGGCTACGAACCGGGCGCGCGGGCCGCATCGACCGGCCGATTGTTTGCTGAATTGCGGGCGTTCTTGCCCGATATGATCTCGGCAATTGTAGAACGCCAGCTATCCGAGCCAACGATTGAGATTCCCGGACCATTCCCAATTGACCGGCAAAGATGGTTGGGGATGGAATTGATGAAACGCGTAGGTTTTGATTTCCAACATGGGCGTCTGGACGCCAGCCACCACCCGTTTTGTGGCGGCGTGCCGCGCGACGTACGGATCACGACCCGGTACGACGAATCGGATTTCACCAAATCCCTGATGGGCGTTTTGCACGAAACCGGGCACGCGAAATACGAACAAGGGTTGCCATCGCTGTGGCTAGATCAGCCGGTGGGTCGGGCCCGCAGCATGAGCATCCATGAAAGCCAAAGCCTGTTCCAGGAGATGCAAATCAGCCGCAGCGGGGCCTTTTTGGACTTCTCTTCGTCGTTGGTCGCCGAGGCTTTCCCCGCAAAGGCGGCGACCCATAAAGCGGCCTTCAGCGCGAAAAACCTGCAACGGCTGTACACCCGTGTGCGTCCAGATTTCATCCGTGTGGATGCTGACGAGGCCACCTATCCCTGTCACATCATTTTGCGGTTCGAAATCGAACAGGCGCTGGTGTCGGGAGAAATGGAGGTCGCGGACATTCCCGAGGCATGGGACGCGGGAATGCAGAACCTTTTGGGGCTTCACACCGCAGGAAATTACAAGAACGGGTGCATGCAGGACGTCCACTGGCCCGCAGGATTGTTTGGGTATTTCCCAACTTACACGATGGGCGCTTTGACCGCGGCGCAGTTGTTTGCGTCGGTGAAATCAGCGATTCCCGATCTGACCAACCTCATCGCGGCCGGGGACTTTTCAGCTATGAACGCCTGGTTGCGCGAAAGGATCTGGGCCCGGGGATCGTTATTGTCCACAGACGACCTGCTGCGCGAAGCGACCGGGCAGACTTTATCAGCCGCGGCTTTCAAACGACATCTTCAGCTCCGCTATCTGGGCGGGGACGCCGTCGTTTCGTGACGGCGATTCTGGGGCCCCTGGCGGCGTTCACCAGCGCCGTTACCTGGGCTTTTGGATCCGTGCGGTACGCGCAGGCCAGCCGGACGATGGGCGGGGCCTACGTCAACCTCTTGCGGGGCTTGTTGGCGACCGGTATTTACACCACCTACGCATTTGCGCGTCGGGGAACCGATCTTTACGTGGGTGTCGATCTGGGCCACACAGCCTGGCTGCTCGGATCCATCGTTGGCTCCTATGCGGTTGGCGATAATGTTTTTCTGGCTGCGGCCAGCCGTGCAGGGCTATCAACCGCCCTTTCCATTGGGTGTACCTATCCTTTGTGGGCTGCCCTGGCGGCGGCGCTGTGGGGGGGCGAGCCCTTTGGGCCGCAGCACGCGCTTGGAACTTTGCTTGCGATAGGGGGCGTCATTGCCTTGGTGAGGATGCAAGGGCACGGCAGGGCCGCGTCTGTCGAAAAAACCTCGCCCGGGCGCCGGACCATTGGGGTGATGCTGGCCGTCTTAACTTCCGGTTTCTGGGCTCTCAATAGTTATGGGGTCAAACGGGGCGCCGCCGGGTTGCCCCTGGATCAGGCGAACGCCATCCGCTTCGGCATGTCATTGTTCCTGTTGGCTCCGCAGGCGTTCCTGATGCGCAGACCTGACCCGCAGGCTTCCATTTTAGGCGGATGGCGGCGTCTTGTACCGGTGGCCCTTGCAGAAGTGCTGGTGGGCTCGGTGACCTATGTCTACGGAATTTCGAACAGCCCGTTGGCAGTGGGGGCCACCTTGTCATCGTTGGCGCCGGTCATTTCGCTGCCCATCGCCATCATGTTCGGCGAAGAACGTTGGGACTGGCGCCGGGCGATGGCGGTGGGCGCGACGACCTTGGGCGTGGTGGTGCTGGTCACGGCCTGACCTTCCCCCCGCCCGTTTTAACGTCTTCGACTTCGCGGGCGCGTGGGCGCGCGCAGCCGCCGGCGCAAACGGTGAGTGTCCGCCTGAACCCGGCCCGCCAATTCCTCGCATACGACGATCAACGCGGCCAGCGCGTCTAGGCGATCGCCGCTGCGACGATCGACAGGTAGCGCGTCTGCCAGGATACCGATGGCGGCTTCGGGTAGGCTGGCTGTCGCGCGAAGCGCACGAATCCCCCGATCCATCCCCCGCTTCGTCAGACCTGCAACTGAGGCCTGGATCGTTTGGGCGCAGCGCGGTTCCCAAAGTGCGCGGCGTGCCGCTAGAAACGCAGCCGGGCCGGGGTTGTCGATGAACGCGCGCAGAACGTCCAAGGCCGACGCGCGGTCGCTGACAGACAACGTCCCCAGCGCTTCGATCGCCTTCGGCAACAGCGCCCGGGCCAGCCGTTCGTTGGCCATCACGGCGACACCACGGCTTGAACGGGGATCAGCAGCACCTCAATGCGACGGTTGCGCTGTCGGCCTGTCTCATCGTTGTTGGGGCTGCGGGGGTGATGTTCCCCGAACCCCGAGGTGACGATACGACCGGGGGGCATCCCGGCAGAAATAAGCAGCCGGGCCACGGCCAGCGCCCGGGCCGATGACAGATCCCAGTTGGATGAAAACCTGGCCGTGGGCACAAGCGGACGATCATCCGTGTGGCCACCGATCATGACCATATAGGCGCTCTCGCTTTTCAACAGGGCCGTCAGGGGCCCGGCCAGTTTGTCCATCAACGCCCGACCCCCGGGCCGCAATTCGTCAGCACCCGATGCGAACAGGACTTCCCCTTGAAGGACGACCTTGCCGTCCGCCACCTCGATTGTGCCGCCCCCAAGCGCCGCAAGGCCACCGAGCCGGCGTTCCACGCGGGCTTTGTCTTGGCGCAACCGGATAAGTTCGGCTTCACTCGCTTGCAGGCGGCCTAGCAGGCCTTTTTGGGCCACGAGCGCGACCAGCATCAGCAGAACGAAGGCGGCGACGACAAGTGTCAAGGCGTCGACAAAAGGGGGCCAGACGTTGACGGGAAACAATGAACGCGCGGTGCCTCGGCCTAACCGACGACCACTCATGATGCGATGTCTTCGGATGCCGTCGCTTCGGCGGGTTCATCCGTGACGGACTTGCGCACGGGGGGCACGGGTTCACGTTCAGCGGCGGGTAGACGGACATTCGCCAAGGCCGCAAGGCGACGCAGATCCTCGACGCCGGCGCCCACCCGATCCAGCTCGGCCACAAGCGTCGCCGACAGGGTGTCGTCGTCGCTTTTTGCGGCCAGAAGGGCCACTTCCCTCGCAACCGCTGCGATCTCGGCGGCCAGGGTGACCAACGTGGGTGATAGCGTGTTGGCGGTTCCCGCGAAAATTGTGGCGGCCTCGGCCAGTCCAGCCGCAGCCTTGTCCAAGGCCGCGCCGCTGGAAAGAATGCCGCGATCTAGCCCTTCGACCAGCTGACGACTTGTGCTGCGCAGCGCTTCGGCGTGTGTGCGTCCTTCTTCGGCCAGATTCGCCGTCAGCGCACGCAGTTCATCGGTCAACGTTGTCACCGAGGCGCGGGTGCCGACCATTTCAGTTTGGGTCTCCGAAAGCGACTTCGACAGGGCGCTTTGCAACGTTGCCGATAAAGAACTGAGTGATTCCTTGTGCGCCGCAATCTGGTTGCGACCGGTTTCCGCCAGCGTCCGGGCCACATCCACCACCATCGTCTCCACACTTTTTTCAATCCGTGCCACCGTCTCTTGCAGCAGGGCCCCCAGTCGGTCCACCTCGGCTCCGGCGGTCTTTCCAACAGTTTGGGCGACGCCTTGCATGGATTTTGTAATGGCGGCGGCCAACACTTTTTCAAGATCAACGAGAGCACGGACGGTGCGTTCGGCTGGCTCGTCCGCGGCAGGCCATAAGGCCGGCACCAGTTCGTGCCGGGTTCGATCTTCCAGCAACGCCAGCATTTGGGTTTCGGCGACTACCAGATCACCCTGCGCCAGTGCCAAGGCCATGGTTACAAGAATTGCCACCAAACTGGCGCCGAAGGTGACATGCAAGCCCGACAAGGGTCCTGCCATTAACGCCAGGGCGCTGCTGTCTTTCGCGCTCAGAAGGGGGGCCACCTGGCCCATCGTCTCCATTAATCCCGCAAAGGTCCCCACAAGACCGACAAGGACCGTGGTGGCGACGAAATATCGCCCCAGGTAGGCACGCCCGGATTCAACAGCGGCCGTAGCGTCGGCCAAGGCGTCTAGATCGGGCCGCGCCCCGGCCGCGCGCAGGGCGTCCAGCCTTTGACGGCGTTGGGTGAAAAGAGATCCAGTTGCAGGGGTGGTTTGCAATCCGGCCAGCTCACGCCCAACGCGCAGGCGGGCAAACGTAAGGCTTGCCAGTCCCAGCAGCAGGACAAAAACCAGTGCCACCACTGCACCCAGGCCCAGGCCCAGGCCGTGACTGCGG
>JAYUUT010000077.1:0-4611 GCA_043754455.1 Myxococcales bacterium | reverse complement strand
GGATCGCGCCTTGCGCGGGCTGGGCGATGTGGGGGCCGCGCCGCCTGATTTCATGGTGGAACCGAAGATCGACGGCATCAGCATCGAATTGACCTACCGCGAAGGCCGCCTGGTCCTGGGCACCACGCGCGGTGACGGCCGCATCGGTGAGGACATCACGGCCAACCTGCGCACCGTACGCGCCATCCCTTTGTTGCTTTTAGAACCCAGAAGCATCACGGTGCGCGGCGAGGCGTATATGGACAAACAGGATTTCGCCGCCATGAATGTTGCGCGCGAATCCGGCGGCGATGAACCCTGGAAAAATCCCCGCAACGCCACCGCAGGCTCCCTGAAACTGCTGGATCCCCGGATCTGTGCCGAACGGCCCATCAAGGCCCTATTGTATGAATTTGGTTGATGGGCACCTTCATCGCCCCCGTCATTCCGAAGCCCTGGATTGGCTGCGCACCCTGGGCCTGCCCACGTCCAGGCACGTAACGAAAATATCCGGCGTCGACGCCCTCACCACGACCGTGGCCGGATGGGAATCGCGCCGCAGCCGCCTGCCTTACGAAGTCGATGGGTTGGTCATCAAGGTCGACACGTTTGCCGATAGGCGGTTGCTGGGAACCACCAGCAAGTTCCCCAGGTGGGCCATCGCCTATAAATTCCCAGCGCAAAGGGCCGAGACCACTTTATTGGAACTGGAAATCAACGTCGGGAGGATAGGTATTTCAAACGGCTTTATGAAGTCGCGTTAAGGCCGATAATGCCGTAAAATTCGCGCCGCCCCGAAGCCCCGCCGCCGGGGCCAGCCGCACTGCCCCTGTTGGTGGCGGGCGTGTGTACGTTGGGACTTTTGGGCGTGTCCGGGTCTATCATCAACGCATCAGGCGGCACGCGGGCGGCCACCTTCCTAGTCGCTGTCACCGTCCTAGTCGGTGGGGTCGCATCGTTTGCGTTGGTGCGCGGAACCGCACCCGGCGCCCCCATGATTGTTGCCGAGGCCGGGGCAACAGCCATCGGCATGGCCACGGGATTTGCACTGACCCTAGTGTACCTGTGGCGTAGATTTGCCGCAGGCCCGCCCATCGCCAGCGAGTTGCGGGTCGGTGCGGCCGTGGCGTCCGCGACGTTGGTGGGTCGCGTGGCGCCGTCAGGGGGGAAGATTCTGGGGCTTGCGACCCTTGGGGCCGTAGGCGCGGTGTATCTGGTCACGCTGCTGGTGCTGCGCGAATTTGGACCCGAAGATCGCGCCAAGTTCAGGAAGATCTTGCGGCGCTGATCCAGAGGACAGCAACCAAATTGCAGATGCGTCTTTGGAATTTAGTTTCCCACCCGCAGCACTTGCACCGCCAGCGGGGCCAGGTTTCCCACCAAACGGTCGTTCTGCAACGTTAGCTTCGCGCTGCTGTCATCGACGGCTGAGTTCACAGTCGCCCCGGCACCCACCGCCATCGGAATGGAAACCATGGTGCTGGGCCCCGTATTGACCACCATGACCAGCGTGGTCTTGGGCAATTTCCACTGGGCCGCACGAATGGTAGATGTGGCATCGGCCAGTCTGGAAAAGGCCCCCGTACGCATGTCCGGCACCAGCAGGTGAACGTCCTTCGCGATCTGTTTGGCCGCGGCCCATTCTGCGGCCCGGTGCGGACCCAGAAACGAACCGCTGCGGCCGAAGGCGTACCATGTCAATCCCTGCACATTGCCCAGCAACATCTGAAAAGCCATGTTCCGCAGTTCAGCAGGGGATGGAAATCGATCGTTGGGCCACGCATACGCCTGTGGAATGCCAATGATGGGTTTGTTCAGTTTGCGTCCGGTCGTGATCCAATCATCGACGGTTGACAGGGCCCCTTGTCCAGCCGCGCGCCCGCCGTTGTCTTTGATGTCGGCCACCGGATATTTGTAGATGCCTGTGATGTCTGCCACCGCAAATTCCGTCCACAAATTTGGGTTGTACACGATGCCGATGTCGGGGTGGATGGGGTCAGCACGCTTGACGGCATCGTGCATGGTTTTGGTTTGGGCCACTGAATACTTGCGGTGCAGATCGTCCCCGATATTCCACGCAAAAATGCCCGACTGGGTTTTGTATCGGATCACTGTTTCCGCGTTTCCATCCACATTCACAACATTTTCTACGATCATCCGCATCCCCAAACGCGCCGCCGTCGCCAGAACCGTGTCGAACTTGCCCTTGGTATCAAAACCCAGATTGAACGACGCGCTGTTGAACCCCGCTTCGGCAAGGGTTGTCAGATCCGCAATGATCGTGTCGGCATTGCCGCCGCCTGTGCAGCATAGGTACGCCCCGATAGAGAAAAATGTCTCAATCCCTTGCGCATCAACCGGGGACGCCCCCGCATCCACTGTCGGCATGGCCCTGGCATCCGCGACAGGTTGGGGCCTGACATCCGCGACAGGTTGACCAGCTTCAGGGCCATTGCCCGCGACAGGTTGAACAACAACAACCGCCGCATCAGCAACGCGGCTGCCGCCTTGCCCACCCATATCGCGGGTCGGATCGTTGGCTGAAGTCGCCTTTGAATTCGATGCGCACGCGCTGGCGCATACAACCAACACAACACACAGTTTCGCGTCAGTCCCACGATGTATCGGCGGCATGGCTGGGAAAGGTGTCAGCCCTTAGGAAAACAGCTCACATTTCTTCCCTACGGGTACATCTCGACATTAATAATTCTGATGCCATGATGTTTATATGCGCACGACACTGACCCTGGACGACGATGTCGCGGATAAACTCACCCGGTTGTCGACCGCAAAAAAATTGCCGTTCCGTCAGGTGGTCAACGATGTTCTCCGCCGTGGCTTGGTTTCCCCGGTGCGGCCTCCGGCAGGCGCAGCGCCCTTCGCGGTCAAACCTTTCCGCTCTACTTTTCGTCCGGGCGTCGACCAGATGAAACTTAACCAACTGGTTGACGATCTTGAAGCCGGGCAATCTTCGAAACGGCTTTCGCGGTGATCGTCCCCGACGTCAATTTGCTGATCTACGCACACAACGCCGGTGCACGGTTTCACCACGAATCCCGGATGTGGTGGGAATCAGCGTTCGCGAAGGAACTGTCGATCGGATTGCCCTGGGCGGTGATTTTCGGATTTATTCGCCTGGTTACACACCCCTCAGTGCTCACCGATCCGATTTCCCCCGCTGTTGCACTCTCCCACGTGCGGCAGTGGCTGGGGCGTGACCACGTTCAGATCCTTGAACCTGGCCCACGCCACCTGGACATTGTGACCGAACTGTTCGACTTCGCCGGGGTTGGCGGCAACCTCACCACGGACATTCATCTGGCCGCGATCGCGATAGAACAGCGCGCTGAATTGCATTCAAACGATGCTGACTTCGAACGTTTCACCGGCCTGCGTTTGCACAATCCCCTGGCTGCGGCCCGCAAACGCGGCTGACGCCAGCACCCCGTCGCCGTTACTTGCAGCCGATGGGAGAACGCGAGACCACGAAATCATCGACCCACACGTCGACATCAGCATTTTTTTCGCTGCAGATGGCTCCCGCCCGGGTGAGGTCAATCCCGTCCACCAGCAGCGTGTTGACGTTTGTGATGTCGTGAAGGCCCTGCCCATCGATGGACAGGCGCGCCCTTCCATTCGTGGCGATGTCGATCGTCAATTCGGCACACAGCCAGCGGTCCCTAACAAAGGCGCCGGGCGTGCTGCGGACGGTCCCCTGTACGTTCGTAGCGGCGGTGGTGTTGGGGGACAGATCGAACGATATCTTGCCGCCTGGTCCCCGTGCCTCCATCAGCACCACATAGTCGGTGATGACCACCGCAGGCGGCACGTAGAAGAAGGCACGCAGATAAATCGTGCCAGTTTGCAGGCGGGGGACATACGATCGGCTGACAACGTAGCCCGACAGCGCTGACCCGTTGGCCAATGAATGGATATGCAGCGACGCCCCGCCGCGCGCGGATCTGGTCCTGTCAACGCTGACCCTACCGGTGGGGGTTGACTGCGGCATATAGGCGGGATCGTCGAAGTCCATGCAGTACAGTGCGTTTGCGTGTTCCGTGTTGCAGGCGGTCGGCGCCGGGGCCATGTCCTGGGCGGTAGCGACCGCATCAGCGATGGCGGAATCACGGGCAGGCACGGTGTCGGCGGTGGCCGCATCATTGGCTAGATCTCGACTGGGCCCATCGCCGGAACCCATCTCTTGCGCCAAGGTGACGTCGACCCCGGCGCGGCCATCCACGGGCGCAGCATCCACGGGCGCAGCACCCACGGGCGCAGCACCGTCGCTGGTTTCGCCAGTTGTGGGGCCCAGATCGCCCGCTGCGCTGTCGCGGGCCTGCGCCATGAGGTCAGGCAGGACCGGCCGGTCTGTGGCGACCCCAGAGCCTGGGCTTGATCCCGTTTAGTGGACACCCACGCTCCGTAAAAAGGGCGTAGAAACGGTGCCACATGTCCCAGAAGACAATAAAGCGGATACGGCGAATCCATACAGCAGAATTCAAGGCAGAAACGGTCCGGCTGGTGAAGGCTGGTGGGCGAAGTGTTGCCCAGGTGGCCAAGGACCTTGACCTGGCCGCTGGCGTGGTCCATGGATGGGTCCGACAAGCAGGGGTGGACGACGGAAGGGGAGCC